>NZ_QPKK01000018.1 GCF_003344635.1 Desertihabitans aurantiacus | reverse complement strand
GGAGCGGGCAGCCGAACGCGCCCGCACGCCGTCCGCGCCGCCGGACGCCGGGGGCCGCGCTCGCGGTGCTGCTCGCCGGTGCGCTGGGCGCCTGCACCACCCCCGGCGCGAACGCCGACGGCGGGGAGGACGGTTTCGTCTCCGGCGACGGCCAGATCACCGCGGTGGCCCCCGACGAGCGCGATCCCGCGCCGGCGGTCTCCGGCGCCACGGTCGGCGGCGGGGAGCAGCTCGACCTGGCCAGCTTCCGCGGCCGGGTGGTCGTGCTCAACGTGTGGGCGTCCTGGTGCGCCCCCTGCCGGGCCGAGGCGCCCGACCTCGTGCGCGCCGCCGAGCGGACCTCTGACGTCGCCCAGTTCGTCGGCATCAACGTCAAGGAGGAGAACCCGGCCGCGGAGGAGGCCTTCCTGCGCGCCATGGAGGTCACCTACCCCAACCTCGACGACCCGACGGGTGAGATCCAGCTGGCCTTCGCCGACACCCTGCCGCCCGCGGCCATCCCGAGCACCCTGGTGGTCGACGCCGAGGGACGGGTCGCCGCCCGCGTGCTCGGGCCGGTCACCGAGACCACCCTGGTCGACCTGGTCACCGACGTGGCCGAGGGCCGGTGATGGTGCCGATGGACGTCGCCGCCTGGGCCAGCGAGGCCGTCTCCGGCTCGATGCTGCTCGCCGTCCCGGTCGCCCTGCTGGTCGGCGTGGTCTCCTTCTTCAGCCCCTGCGTGGTGCCGCTGCTGCCGGGCTACCTCTCCTACGCCACCGGCCTGGGGGCTGCCGAGGTGCTCGAGGGTCGCGGGCCCAAGGGGCGGATGCTGCTCGGGGCGTCGCTGTTCGTCCTCGGCTTCTCGGTCGTCTTCGTGCTGACCGGGGTGGTCTTCGGCGCGGCCGGACAGGCGCTGGCGGGGGCCCGTCCCTGGTTGACGCCGGTGGCCGGGGTGCTGTCGATCCTGCTCGGGCTGGTCTTCCTCGGCGTGGTCCCGCTGGGGCGCGGCAGCCTGCGGCTCAACCGGGTGCCGCGGGCGGGGGTGGCGTTCGCGCCGCTGCTCGGGATGGTCTTCGGCTTCGGCTGGACGCCCTGCCTCGGGCCCACCCTCGGGGCGGTGCTGACGCTGGCCTACAACGAGGCGACGGCCACCCGCGGCGCGCTGCTGGCGCTCGTCTACTCCCTCGGGCTCGGCATCCCGTTCGTGCTGGCCGGGCTGGCCTGGACCCGGATGAACCGGGCCGTCACCTTCCTCAAGCGGCACCAGCGGGTGGTGATGGGCGTCGGCGGCGTGCTGATGGTGCTCACCGGGCTGCTGCTGGTCACCGGTCTCTGGGACGCCCTGATGGCCGGCATCCGGCAGTGGGCGGCCAGCATCGGGGCGCCGCTGTGAGCCGCGACACCGCCGCACCCGTGGACCGCACCGACACCACCGACGCCGTCGAGGCCGACGCCGTCGGCGGCATCAGCGCCCCCCAGCAGGGCGACCCGGCGCCCACCGGTGCCCGGGCACTGCGTCCGGTGGAGTGGCTGCGCTGGCTGTGGACCAACCTCACCTCGATGCGCACCGCGCTGGCGCTGCTCCTGCTGCTCGCGATCGCGGCCGTGCCCGGTGCGCTGCTGCCGCAGCGGCCCACCCAGCCGTTCGAGGTCAGCTCCTGGATCGAGCAGAACCCGACGCTGGGCCGCTTCTACGACTCGATCGGCTTCTTCGACGTCTACAGCGCGCCGTGGTTCGCCGCGATCTACCTGCTGCTGTTCATCTCCCTGATCGGCTGCATCGTCCCGCGCACCCGCGTCTACCTGCGGGCGCTGCGGGCCCGCCCGCCGCGCACCCCGCGCAACCTCGGTCGGCTGCCCGCCGCCGCCACCGCCACCGCCGACGAGGCCGTCGCCGACGTGCTGGAGCGGGCCCGGGTCGAGCTGCGCCGCCAGCGGTTCCGGGTGGACGTCCGCGAGGACTCGGTGGCCGCCGAACGGGGTTACCTGCGGGAGGCCGGCAACCTCGTCTTCCACCTCAGCCTGGTGGTGCTGCTGGTCGGGCTGGCCTGGGGCGCGCTGGCCGGTTACCGGGCCAACGTGGTGGTGCCGGTGGGGCAGGGCTTCGCCAACACCATCACCTCCTACGACGACATCACCTCCGGCGGGCGCTTCGACCCCGAGTCGCTGGCGCCGTTCGCGCTGACCGTCGACCGGTTCACCGCCGAGTTCGAGACCGGTCCGGTGCAGCAGGGCGCGGCCCGCGTGTTCGAGGCCGATCTCACCGTCACCGAGGAGCCGGGCGCCGCGCCGTACCCGTTCCGGCTGGAGGTCAACAAGCCGCTGGCGGTGGGCGGCACCGACGTGCACCTCATCCAGCACGGCTACGCGCCGCGGGTGACGGTGACCGACGGCGACGGCAACACCTCCTTCTCCGGGGTGGTGCCCTTCCTGCCCCAGGACGGCAACTTCACCTCCGCCGGCGCGATCAAGGCCTGGGACTCCCGCCCGGAGCAGCTGGCCTTCCAGGGCTTCTTCCTGCCGACCGCGGTGGTGGACGAGCAGGGCCCCCGCTCGGTGTTCCCCGACGCCTTCGAGCCGCAGCTGTTCCTCAACGCGTGGTACGGCCCTCCGCGGGAGGAGAACGGGGTCCCCGAGAACGTGTACTCCCTTGACGTCACCGGGCTGACCCAGATCACCAGCGCCGACGGCGACCCGTTCCGGATCCGGCTGGAGCCCGGGCAGACGGTCGAGCTGCCCGACGGCCGCGGCAGCATCACCATGGACGGCTGGGAGCGCTGGGTGAAGCTGCAGATCAGCCGGACGCCCGGACTGGGGCTGACCCTCGGCGCGGTGGTCGCCGCGGTGACCGGGCTGTGCCTGTCGCTCTTCGTGCGGCCGCGCCGGATCTGGGTGCGGGCGCGCCGCGAGGACGGCCGCACCCTGGTCGAGGTGGGTGGCCTGGACCGCGCCGACGCCCGCACCGGTCTGGACGAGCAGGTCGACGAGCTCGCCGGGACGCTCGGGACGCGCGAGGACGAGGCCTCCCGGCAGGCCCAGGGCGCTGGCAGAGGGACGACCGGCGACGAGTCGTCCCCGCGGCGCGCCGAGGAGCATGATGGGGGCCGCGACGACGGAGGAGAGCGGGACTGATGGACTTCGCAGAGGTGTCGAACACCGCCATGGTGATGGCGGCCGTGGTCTACCTGTTCGCCGCGATCGCGCACGCCGGGGAGTGGTCGGCCGCGCAGGGCCTGGACCAGCGCGAGCGCCGGACGTCCCCGGCCAGGGAGCTGGTCGGCGCCGGCGGTCCCGGGGTGGTCGAGCACCCGGACGCGGCGGACCCGAAGGTGGAGCGCGCCTGGCTGCGGGTGGAGAAGCTCGGCCGCAGCGGCGTCGCGCTCACCGTGGTCGCCTTCGCGGTGCACGCCGTGGCGGTGGTGACCCGCGGGCTGGCTGCGGACCGGTTCCCCTGGGGCAACATGTACGAGTTCGTCAGCACCTCGCTGCTGTTCGTGGTGGCGGTGCACCTGGTGCTCGTGCTGCGGGCCGGCCAGCGCTGGCTGGGGCTGCTCACCACCATGCTCGCCACCGTCGGGCTGGGGCTGGCGGTCACGGTCTTCTACGTCGACGTCGCCCCGCTGGTGCCCTCACTGCACTCGACCTGGTTCCTCTTCCACATCGTCGCCGCCGCCGTCTCCGGTGCGGCGTTCAACGTCGGCGCCCTCGCCTCGATCCTCTACCTCGTCAAGGCCCGGGCCGAGCGTCGGGGCGAGGTCCGCGGCTACCTGGCCAGGCTGCCTTCGGCCAAGGCGATCGACCTGCTGGCCTACCGGGCGCACGCCTTCGCCTTCCCGCTGTGGACCTTCACCATCGCCGCCGGCGCGATCTGGGCCCAGTACGCCTGGGGCCGGTTCTGGGGCTGGGACCCCAAGGAGACGATGAGCCTGGTCACCTGGGTGCTCTACGCGGTCTACCTGCACGCGCGGGCCACCGCCGGGTGGCGGGGGACCGGGGCCGCGGTGATCGCGCTGGTCGGCGTGGTGGCGTACTGGTTCAACTTCATCGGGATCAACCTGCTGGTCTCCGGCCTGCACTCCTACGCGGGCATCTGACCGGGTCACGCGGTCCGCGCATCGCCCGGGCCGCGTGCCATCACGATGGTAGGTTCGTGGTATGAGGACGACCATCGACAAGGCGGGCAGACTCGTCATCCCGAAGTCGCTGCGCGACCGGGTCGGGCTCGTCCCGGGCGAGGTCTCGGTGACCGCGGACGGCGCCGGCCTGCGCGTGGAGCCGCTGACCGGCGACGACCTGGAGGAGCGGGCGGGTCGGTTGGTCATCCCGGCCGGTGGCGCGACCGTGGACGACGAGACGGTGCAGGCGTTGCGCGATGCCGACCAGCGCTGAGGGCGAGCCGCAGCTGGTCGACACCAGCGTCGCCGTGGCGCTGCTGACCGCTGACCACCGCCACCACCAGCAGGTCTTCGCCGCGGTCGCCGAGCGTCGTCTCGGCCTGGCCGGCCACGCCGCGTTCGAGACCTTCTCGGTGCTGACCCGGCTGCCCGCGCCCGCGCGCCGGACACCGGCGTCGGCAGCGCGCCTCATCGAGGCCAACTTCCCGCACTCGGTCTTCCTCGGTGCCGAGCGTGCGCAGGTGCTGGTCGAGGACCTGGCTGCCAGCGGGGTCGCCGGCGGTGCCGTCTACGACGCCCTGGTGGCCGCCGTCTGCATCGAGCACGGGCGACGGCTGGTGACCCGTGACCAGCGGGCCCTGGGCACCTACCGCGCGCTCGGAGCCGACGTGGAGGTGCTCCGATGATCACCGCGGTGGTGCTGGCCCCGGCCCTCGACATCAGCTACGACGTCGACCACCTCGTGGTCGGCCAGATCCACCGGCCGAAGGCGGTCACCCGCTGCGCCGGCGGCAAGGGCCTCAACATGGTCCGCGCCGCCTCCCGGATGGGGGCGCCGGTGCACGCGGTGCCGGTGCTGGGCGGACCGGTCGGCGTCCTGCTCGCCGCCCTGCTGGTGGAGGAGGGGCTGCCCGCCACGGTCGTCCGCAACACCGAGGAGACCCGGATCTGCGTCTCGGTCGCCGGTGAGGAGATGACCGAGATCTACCAGCGCGGGACGCCCCTGGGCGCCGGCGTGCTGACGGAGGTCGGCCAGGTGCTGGACGACGTGGTCGAACCGGGCTGGCTGGTGCTCAACGGCGGGCTGCCGGCCGGCACCGACCCGGCCGAGGTGGCCGCGGTGCTCACCCGCCACCGCGAGCGCGGGGTGCGGCTGGCGGTCGACTGCTACGGCCCGGTGCTGCCGCTGCTGCTGGAGGGCGGGGTCGACCTGGTCAAGATCAACCGGGTGGAGGCGGCCGACCTGCTCGGGGTGGACGCCGCCACCGCCGACCTGGGCGAGCTCACCACCGCGGTGGCGGACCGGGCCGGGGCGCCGGTGGTGGTCACCGACGGCGCCCGCGGGTCGATGCTGCACGACGGGACCGGCTGCTGGCTGGTGGCCGCGAGCGCCCGGCGCGGGCAGCACTCGGTGGGCAGCGGCGACAGCTACCTCGGTGGGCTGCTGGCCGGTCTGGAGGCCGGGCTGGGCCTGGGCGAGGCGGTCCGGCTGGCGGCCGGCACGGCCACCGCCAACGCCCAGGTGCCCGGTCCGGGCGTCCTCGACCCCGGGGTGGCGCGGGCGGCCGCCGCCGAGCTGGAGATCACCGCGCTCGGCTGACCGGTGGCGCCGGCTGCGACAGGAGCGGGGGCTGGGTCCGGGGTGGCAGCATGTCGGCGTGCGTCACTTCGATCTGTGCATCATCGGGTCCGGTTCGGGCAACTCCCTCATCGACGAGCAGCTGGACGACCAGTCCGTCGCTCTGGTGGAGAAGGGGATCTTCGGCGGCACCTGCCTCAACGTCGGCTGCATCCCGACCAAGATGTTCGTCCACCCCGCCGACCTGGCCTCCGCGCCGGAGCGCTCGGCTCGCCTCGGCGTCCAGCTGACCCGCGACAAGGTCGACTGGCCGGGGATCCGCGACCGCATCTTCACCCGCATCGACGCCATCTCCGAGGGCGGGGAGGACTGGCGGGCGCAGGCGCCCAACGTCACCCTGTACCGGGCCAAGGGCCACTTCACCGGGCCGAACACCTTCACCGCGGGCGGGGAGGAGTTCAGCGCGGACCGGTTCGTCATCGCCGCCGGCAGCCGGGCGGTCGTGCCCCCGGTCGCCGGCGTCGACCCGCAGTGGTGGGACGAGCGCCGCGAGGAGCGTCCGGCCTGGGCCCACACCTCCGACACCGTGATGCGCACCGACGACCTGCCGGGCCGGGTGGTCATCGTCGGCGGCGGCTACGTGGCCTCGGAGTTCGCCCACGTCTTCGCCTCCTTCGGCAGCGACGTGACGATCATGGTGCGCTCGCAGGCGATGCTGCGCGAGCAGGACGCCGAGATCTCCGAGGCGTTCACCCGCTCGATGGCGCGCCGGGTCCGGCTGCTCACCGGGGTGGTGCCCACCGAGATCGCCACCGAGGCCGACGGCTCCGCGCGGGTGCTGGCCAGCGACGGCTCGGAGCACCGGGCCGACGTGGTGCTCTTCGCGACCGGACGGCGTCCCAACGGCGACACGCTCAACCTGCCGGTCGCCGGCGTGGAGACCGACCGCGAGGGCTACGTGGTGGTCGACGAGCACCAGCGCACCACCGCCGAGCACATCTGGGCCCTCGGTGACGTGTGCAACCCCTGGCAGCTCAAGCACGTGGCCAACCACGAGGCGAAGGTGGTCCAGCACAACCTCCTGCACCCCGACCAGCTCCGTAGCAGCGACCACCGGTTCGTGCCCCATGCGGTGTTCTCCGAGCCGCAGGTCGCCTCGGTCGGGCTGACCGAGCACCAGGCGCGCGCGGCCGGGCACGACATCACCGTCGCCAAGCAGGACTACGGCTCGATCGCCTACGGCTGGGCGATGGAGGATGACGAGCACTTCGCCAAGATCGTGGCCGAGCGGGGGACGGGGCGGATCCTCGGCGCCCACATCATGGGGCCGGAGGCGTCGGTGCTGATCCAGCCGCTGATCCAGGCGATGTCGTTCGGGCTGCCGGCCGCGGAGATGGCCCGCGGGCAGTACTGGATCCACCCGGCGATGACCGAGCTGGTGGAGAACGCGCTGCTGGCCCTCGACCTGTGAGCGCGGCGTGATCCGGACACCCGGATCACGTGACGGGACGTGTGCCGCCGGGTAGTCCCCGGGAGAACGCGACACACCGTCTGCAGGGAGGAAACCCACCATGGCACAGCTCGACGACAAGGTCGCCCTGGTCACCGGAGGCGGGTCGGGGATCGGCCGGGCGGTCAGCCTCGACCTGGCCCGGCACGGCGCGACCGTGCTGGTCACCGACATCGCCACCGACGCGGCCGAGCGGGTGGCCGAGGAGATCCGCTCCGCCGGCGGGAAGGCGTCCGCGGCGACCTACGACACCACCGACGCCGAGGCCGCCGAGCAGGTGGTCCGGCAGGCGGTGGAGGAGCACGGCGCGCTGCACCTGGCCGTCAACAACGCCGGCATCGGCGGACGCCAGGCGCCGGCGGGCGAGGTCGACCTCGACGACTGGCGCAGGGTCATCGAGATCAACCTCAACGGCGTGCTGTACGGGATGCGGGCCCAGATCCCGGCGATGCTGCGGGCCGGTGGCGGCTCGATCGTCAACATGGCCTCCATCCACGGCTCGGTGGCCGCGCCCGGCAACGGCGCCTACACCGCCACCAAGCACGCGGTGGTGGGGCTGACCAGGAACGCCGCCGCCGAGTACGGCCCCCAGGGCGTCCGGGTGAACGCGGTCGGGCCGGGCTACATCCGCACGCCGCTGCTGGAGAACCTGCCCGAGGACGCGCTGACCGCGTTGCAGGGCAAGCACCCGATGGGCCGGCTGGGAGAGGCCGAGGAGGTCGCGCCGCTGGTGCGCTTCCTGCTCTCGGACGAGGCCAGCTTCATCACCGGCAGCTACCACCTGGTCGACGGCGGCTACACCGCCGTCTGACGTCCTCGCGGAGTCACGGCCCCGGCACGTAGTCCGGCCACCACCCGAGCTCGTCCTCACACCCCGGGGTGAGGCCCATCTTCACCCAGGCCCCGGCCTCGTAGACCAGCCGGTAGACCCACATCCGGGTGCCGTAGTCCTCGGTGGTGCGCCACTGCTGGATCTCGCCGTCGAAGCAGCGACCGACGAGGATGCCGGCGCGGGTGAGGTGGGAGCGGTGGGTGAGGACGGCGACGGACTCCCAGCCCTCCTCGGCGGCCAGCTCGCTGAACGCCTGCGCCTCACCCTGGGTGGTGGAGGGCTCGGGGTGGATGCAGTGCACCGGGTAGTCGTGGTCGGCCTCGCAGAAGTCCACGGTCTCCGGTGACTCGTCGAAGGGCTCGGGCAGGCTGACCACCAAGGCGGCGTCGTCCTGCTCGGCCATCAGCTCCTCGGCGTCCTCCAGCCGGTCGTCGGAGGGTCCGAGCACCAGCACGGCGTCGGTACGCGAGGGCCGGTCGATGTGGGGGAGTCCCACGAGGGTGGCGAAGACGATGCCGAGCACGCCGACCACCACCACGAGCGCGAGCAGCAGCCGCGGCAGCAGCGGGCGACGGGGTCGCCGGGTGCTCGGACCGGATCGGGTGCTGGTGACGGTGCTGATGACGGCTCCTCACGCTGCGGGGGGACGCCGTCGAGGCTAGCCGGGTGCCCCCAGCCGACAGGTCCACCCGCAGGCACTGCGCAGGGGGACCGCGGTTGTAGTCTGAGGCTCCAGCCCCGCCGACCACGGGATCAGGTTGTCGGCGCCGACGTCCCACCCGGGCTGCTCGGGTGGGACGTCGTCTGGCTGGCCCGGCCAGCGGGCCACGGGACGAGGAGGAGATCCCCCACGTGAGCACCGACCGGATCGAGATCCACGCCAGCCCGCACGGCTCCGTGTTCGCCGACGGGTCGCGGGGCTACCCGGTCCGCGACCTGCACTCCGCGCTGCGGCTGGTCCGCCAGCGCCGACGCCCCGGGCAGCGTGCGGTGGTCTGGCTGGAGGGCGGCACCTACCGCCAGTCCGCCACGCTGGAGCTGACCCCGGACGACTCGTTCACCGCGTTCTGCGCCCGCGACCCCGAGCACCCACCGGTGGTCGAGGGTGCGGTGCCGATCACCGGGTGGCGCGAGCAGCAGGTGCACGGGGTCGACGTGCTCGCCGCGGATGCACCCGCCGCGCGCGGCCGGGCGCTCTACGTGGGTGGACGGCGGGCGCCACGTCCTCGCTACCCGCGGGAGGGCTTCTTGTGGATCGAGTCGCAGGACGGCCTCGACCCGTCCGCCGGGTTCGTCGAGACGCTCTTCGACGGCTCGGACCGGTTCCGCTTCCGCGAGGGCGACCTCCCCGAGCTGGCCCAGCCCGAGCAGGTGGAGGTGGTCGTCCCGCACTACTGGGTCCAGGAGCGGATGCCGGTGGTGGAGGTGGACCGGGAGCGTCGTGAGGTCATCAGCTCGCTGCGCAGCATCTTCGCCCTCCGCGACGACGCCGCCCACCGGTTCGCCCGCTACCACCTCGACAACGTGGCCGAGGCCTTCGGCGAGGTGGCCGGGGAGTGGTACCTCGACCCGACCGGGAGGATGGTCGGCCGGGACGGCCCGCAGCTGCTGTACCGGCCGCGGGAGGGCGAGACCGCCGAGACGCTGGACGTCCGGATGCCGGTCCTCGACGTCTTCGTCCGGGTGCGCGGCACCGGCACCGACCCGGTGCGCGAGGTCCGCTTCGAGTCGGTGCACTTCGCCTACGCCGACTTCGCCGAGGTGCCGCCGGCGGTGCCACCGTTCGGCGTCCGGGAGGACCCGGTGCTGCCCCGCGACGTCGGGTTCGCCGCCGACGTCCAGGCCGCCAGCACCGTCCCGGCGGCGATCCAGCTCGACGGCGCCCACGCCTGCGCCTTCGTCGACGGCGCCGTGCGCGACGTCGGCGGCTACGCCATCAGCCTCGGCCCGGGCAGCCGGGGGAACCTCGTCAGCGGCTCGACGTTCACCGACCTGGGTGCCGGCGCGGTGCGCTGCGGCGGGTCGGCCGACGCGTCCTCACCCGACTTCACCCGGGCCAACGAGATCAGCGACAACACCGTCGAGCGCGGCGGCCGGGTCTACCCGAGCGCGGTCGGCGTGCTGCTGCAGCACGGGGCGCACAACGTCGTCGCGCACAACCGGATCAGCGACCTCTACTACACCGCGATCTCGGTCGGCTGGACCTGGGACTACGCCGACAGCCCGTCGCAGGGCAACCTCGTGGTCGGCAACCACCTGCACACGCTCGGCCAGGGCCTGCTGAACGACATGGGTGGGGTCTACCTGCTGGGGATCGCCCCCGGCACCGTCGTGCGCGGCAACCACATCCACGACGTCCGGTGCGCCAACTACGGCGGCTGGGGCATCTACACCGACGAGGGCTCCTCGCACGTGGTGATCGAGTCGAACGTGGTGCACGACGTCTCCAGCCAGGCCTTCCACCACCACTACGGGCGCGAGGTGGTGGTCCGGCACAACGTGCTCGCCCTCGGTGGTCAGGGCCAGGTGTCGATCACCCGGCCCGAGCCGTCGAACTCCTTCACCCTGGAGCGCAACATCCTGCTGGGGTCGGGGACGCCGGGCTACGCCGGGACGGCCGGCGAGCGGGACGTCCGCCGCTACACCGTCACCAGCGACCTCAACCTGTTCTTCGACCTCGACCCGGTCGAGGGGGCCGTGCTGGCCGGCAACGGTGGACGTCGGGGGCCGGAGGAGGACTGGCAGGTGGTCGAGCCGCTGGACGAGGAGTGGCGACGCACCGGGCACGACCGGTACTCCGTCGTCGCCGACCCCTGCTTCCTCGACGTCGCCGCTCGTGACCTCCGGGTGGCCGAGGGGTCGCCGGCGCACGCGCTGGGCATCGTGGTGCCCGACGTCAGCGGCGCCGGCCCGCGCCCGCCGCACCTGCGCGGGCACCCGCTGCAGCCGAGGACACGGGTCGACCAGTTCGCCCGTCCCCAGGGGTAGCAGGCGCCGCCGACGACCCGGGCGTCAGGACGCCTTGGCCGCCACGGGCAGCAGCTGGGCGCCCGTCCCGCGCCGGGCGCGGGCGTGCTCCTCCATCAGCTCGACGAAGGTCGGTGCCCACCGCTGCCAGTCGTACTCGCGGCGGGCGAGCTCGTAGCCGTTGGCGGCCATCTCGTCGACCACCTCCGGCGCCTCGGCCAGACCGACGATGGCGTCCACGGTGGTCTCGGCGTCGTCGTAGGGCACCACCACGCCGGTGCGGTGGGTGCGCACCTGCTTGGCCGCCAGGGCCAGCGGGGTGGTGATCACCGGCACCCCGTGGGCGCAGTACTCCATCAGCTTGGTCGGCATGCTCACCCGGTAGTTGGGGGAGTCGTGCAGCAGCACCAGACCGGCCAGCGCACCCCGCAGCCGGGCCAGCGCCTCGTTGCTCGGCATGAACCCGCGCCAGACGAGGTGGCCGGCCTCCTGGGCCCGCTCGAGGTCGGAGCGGATGCCGTGGTCGTGGCAGGGCCCGATCACCTCCAGGGTGGTCGCTCCCTCGGTCTCGTCGTGCAGCCGCTGCCCGATCTCAGCCAGCATGTGCCCGCCGCGGGCCCGGGTCACCGAACCGAGGCAGACGACCCGGTCGGTGCCGTTCGGCTCCCGGGTGTCGGGCACGTTGACCGCGTTCGGGACCACCGGGTGCGGGTGCTCGAACCGGTCGCGGTAGGCCCACTCGGCCAGGATCAGCGGGTGCCGGTCCTCGACCACGGCCTCCATCCGCCGCCACTCGCGGGAGACCACGCCACGCAGCTGCCGCGGGATCCAGTCCTTGGTCGCGAACGCGCCCGCCGGGTCCTCGTGGACGTCCCAGACCAGACCCGGGACGTCCATCCCGGTGGTGGCGAGCAGCAGCTCGGGGTCGTGCACGAGGACGATGTCGTGGCCGGGGGCGTGGCGGCGCATCACGGCGCGGGCGCGCAGGTCGGCGCGGATCCGCACCCGCTGGTAGGCGCGGGGGAGGTCGACCAGCCGCAGCCGGTCGCGCTCGCCCGGGGCGAGCTCGGCGGTCGACACCTGGGCCTTCTCGGTGAACGGGGCCGCGTAGGTGACCTGCCAGCCGGCCTGCAGCAGCGCGCGGATCTGGCGGAACCAGATGCGTGCGTCGCGGGGGTCGTGGACGACCGTCACCACCAGAGCCCGGAACGGCGGCTCGGAGATGGTCGCGCGTTCGAGCAGCAGTGGTCGGTCCGGCACGACGCTCCCTCCCCCTGCCCTGCTTCGGCGTGTCGCTGCGGTGATCAATCTGCCAGGCACCCTAAGCAAGCGTCTGCCTTGCTAGCCAATTTCTCAGGTAACCATCAGGTCGAGCGGGGAACTTCCCGGGCTGTGCCGTCCGACGAGCTCGCCGCTGCTACTGGTTGAACGGCTGGCGGCCTTCTGCGGGCCGATGCGCGGCGGAGGCATTCAGACGCGAGGTGAGCGCGTGCTGCGGCCCGCCTTGCAGGCGCAAGTGGTCTGAGAGCCGCCGCTGCAATAGTGTCGGATCGTTTCGCGCACTTCGCACTGACCTCTGTAGCGATCGGCGTCCGCCGTTGATGCGGTCCGGACGGTCCTCGGGGGGAGGTCGGTGAGCAGCTTTCTGAGAGGAAACCATAGATGGACATCAAGCACGTCGCCGTGATCGGTCTGGGCTACATCGGCCTGCCGACGGCCGCCATCCTGGCGTCCGACCACGTCAACGTCACCGGTGTGGACATCAACACCAAGACCGTGGACGCGGTGAACCGCGGTGACGTCCCCTTCGTCGAGCCCGACCTGGCGACCTACGTCGCCGGTGCGGTGAAGCAGGGCTACCTCAAGGCGACCACGACGCCGCCGCCGGCGGACGCCTACATCATCGCGGTGCCGACGCCGTTCACCGAGACCGGAGCCCCCGATCTCTCCTACGTGAAGGCAGCCGCCGAAGCGGTGGCTCCCCAGCTGCAGGGCGGCGAGCTGGTCATCCTCGAGTCGACCTCACCGCCGCACGCCACCCAGCAGATGGCCGACTGGATCCTGGCGGTGCGCCCCGACCTCAGCCTCGACGGCAGCGAGGGCCGCCCGGCGCTGCACGTGGCCCACTGCCCCGAGCGTGTGCTGCCCGGCCGGGTGATGATCGAGCTCGTCACCAACGACCGCATCGTGGGCGGACTGACCCCGGGGGCGGCCGAGCGCGCCCGCGACCTCTACCAGATCTTCTGCCAGGGCCAGATCCTGCTGACCGACGCCACCACGGCTGAGATGGCCAAGCTCGTCGAGAACTCCTTCCGCGACGTCAACATCGCGTTCGCCAACGAGCTGTCGCTGATCAGCGACAAGCTGGGCATCGACGTCTGGGAGCTCATCGACCTGGCGAACCACCACCCGCGCGTCAACATCCTCAAGCCCGGTCCCGGGGTCGGCGGGCACTGCATCGCGGTCGACCCCTGGTTCATCGTCGACGCGGCCCCGGAGGAGTCCAAGCTCATCCGCACCGCGCGCAACGTCAACGACGGCAAGCCGGAGTGGGTCGTCCAGAAGGTGCGCGAGCAGCTGGACGGCGTTGAGCGACCGACCATCGCCGCGCTCGGCCTCGCCTTCAAGGCCAACATTGACGACCTCCGTGAGTCGCCTGCCCGCGAGATCGTGTCCCATCTCGCCGATCTCGCAGTCGATGGCACAGTGCTGGTGGTGGAGCCGCACATCGAGGAGCTGCCGCGCGAGCTCGCCAGCCGGGACAACGTCCGGCTGAGCTCGCTGGAGGATGCGCTGGCTGCCGCCGACGTCACCGTGCTGCTGGTGGACCACGACGCCTTCCTGGAGCTGGCCGTGCGGCGTCCTGCCAAGGTGGTCGACACGCGTGGTGCCTGGCGCTCCTGACTGCACGGCTCGCGCATCCGGTAGAGGGGGCGGGCAGATAGTGCTCGCCCACCTGGCGATCTGCGGACTGCGAGGCCTCCGACCCCGATGGCGGCGTCAGATGCGCAGCGTCGGCACAAGGTCCCGCATCGTTACGATCCTCCTGTGACTTCGACCGACCTCCGCGGCCTCACCTTTCTGTTCTCCAGCTTTCAGCCGCCCCCACGGCGGTTCTTCCAAGGGTTCGCGTTCGTCGACGAGCACTACATCGCTGGTCAAGAGGGCGCCCTCGCGTTCGAGGCCCAAATTGGAGCGCCGATGCGGCCTGGGGAGGACGGCTGCTATGTCGTGGCCACCGAGACCGAGAGCGGATACCGAATCGGAGTGGATCACGTCGGTCTGCAGAAGATGTTCTACTACGACAACGGCGACGTCTGGTGTGTGTCGAACAGCGTGGCGATGATCGCCGAGCATCTCACGGCGCATGGGGTGCGGGTCAGTGCGAATCTGCCGCAGTTGACGTCGCACAAGATGCCGCACACCTTCGCCATGCAGCTGAGCTCCACGCGAACGGCGTTCAACGAAATCCGCTTGGCGCCGCTGCACTGCGCCGTCGAGATCGTGGACGGTCACCTTCGCCTCGTGCGGATTCCCCGGCTCCCGGCTGCACCGGACTACACCGAGGGGCTACGCCGGTTCGTATCCACGTGGGCCCGTCGGGTGCAGACGATGCTGAGCAGCGAGAGGGTGTGGTTTGACGTCGACCTCAGTGGTGGAGTCGACTCCCGTACGGTCTTCGCCTTCGTCCGAGCCGCTCAGAACCAGAACCCCTCTGACGACATCATGCGGAGGATCAACCTCCGCTCGAGCAGGAGTGAGCACCTGGCGGAAGATCTCGCCGCCGCCTCCACGGTCGCTGAGGCCTTCGAGATGCCGATCAACGGACCGCAGCCCGACCGTCCCAAGCCGCCAGCCCTGACAGGGTGGGAACGGTACGAGGCGTGGCGGCGCATCCACCTAGGTGTCTACATGCCGGTGTACTTCCCCGTCCATGCCCCCAATCCGTGGCACATCCACTTCCACGGCGGAGGAGGAGAGACCCACCGCCGCTTCTACGCCGCTGATGACCCTGCAACGATGCTGGCCAGGCAGAAGGACTACCACCGACCGAAGTATCTGTTCGAGGCATGGAAGCAAGAGGTCCTTGGCTGCGTGGCCGAGCTCCAACCACACGAACCGCATCTGAACCCCATGGTGCTGCACTACCGGGAGTTTCGGAACCGATTCCATGTCGGCCTCAACAGTCAGTATCGCGTCGTCTGCTCCCCTCTGAACAGCCGCCTGCTCGAAGTGGTAACACGCAGCAACAGCAACATCGACAGCAAGCAGATCCTGTACGACGTCATGGAAAGCTTGGTGCCCGGGCTGAACCGCATGCCCTACGACGTCGCGAGCAAGAGTCCCTCTGTCGACGAACTGACTGCCATGACGGTGGTGGATGGTGCCCTCGATGGGCCGGGCAAGGGGAGGGTTTTCGCATCGGAGGAGACGTCCGCTGTCGCTCGCCACTCAACCGCTAAGCCGATCAGTCTCATGGCCGAGGCATTCGAGGCGGCGGACCGCCCGCTCGTCGTCGAGTTCATGGGCGAGGCTCGGATGAGCACGGCACGCGGTGTCATGCAGGACGCCGTCTCGCGAGGCCGCTTCACCCGTGCCGCAGACGCCAATGACATCTCACTGGCGCTGGCCGTAGCCCATACCTTCCAACTAAGTCATCTTGGTTGAGGCAGGCGCCACCGACTGGAACAGCTCGCGTCGCTTGACGTGTTCAGCAGGGTCGAACCAAGGCCGCGACGGTGAGACGGCTGGACGTCCACCACCGAGGCGAGCTCACCCGTCCCTCGGGTCGGCTATCATTCGCTGGGCAGACGCTCGGTCAACCGGCCGTGCTGCCGATCTGCGAAAAGTGACCGCGACTCGACGAACTAAAGGGGCGCCGATGCCGAATCTCTCGAATGTCGCGACGAGCCTGAATATGGGTGAACTCACAGCGACCGCAATGCAGTCTGCTGAGCAGCGCCATCCGGGAGACGAGTACGCCTTCTACCTACTGAAGGATCGCGAAGTAGTTCAGCGAGGTAGTTACAGCCAATCCGACACCGTGACGTACCAACTAGCGGAACCGGGGACGTACGCGGTGAAGGCGTTCGTCAGGAACGGGGAGG
The DNA here is from genome assembly GCF_003344635.1 of Desertihabitans aurantiacus. Taxonomy (GTDB): domain Bacteria; phylum Actinomycetota; class Actinomycetes; order Propionibacteriales; family Propionibacteriaceae; genus Desertihabitans; species Desertihabitans aurantiacus. Next base: position 8,377 of record NZ_QPKK01000018.1, on the reverse strand, counting down.
AGAAGGCTTCGCGTACCTCGCAGTCGGTGACTTTTGAAGAGGCATCGGGCGAGTCGTTCCAAGAGACGAGCGCAGCCCTTGACTCGACGATGCAGACCCCGGGGTTAACCAATACTCCGACGGAACTGCCGGAGTTGAGGTTTGTGCAACTCAACTACCCGCACCAGGACTTTGCCGTCATCGTTGCCCCCGGTCTAGCCGACGGCAGCACCACGCAGAGGCTGAACAAGGTCGGGGCTGAGCATCGCCTCATCCACTCAGTTTGGACGGCTGGTCAGCGAAAGCTGCACGTCATGGCCACTCGTACACGCATCGATGGTGCTACCGACTTCGTTTTCTCGGGCATGACCCGGAACGCTAACCGATTCATCTTCGGAGCCGACGACCTCGACAGGCAGTCACTGCCATCGATCGAGGCACAGGTCGGCGACTTCACTCTCCTCGACCTCACCGCCGACGTGGCCCGTATCAGCACGGACTACTTTGGTGTGGCAAAGGTTTACTACTACGAAGACCAGAACATCACCTGTGTAGCGAATCGGTACCACCTGCTACTCCTTATCCTGCGGGAACTAGGAGTCAGGCTTGAGCTCAATGCGGACAAGGTGCGCGCGAGTTTTGGCGCGATCAATCAGATGTTCACCCAGAACTTCTCGCGAGAGATGGATATCAAGGGGTGCTACGTCCTGGGGGTGGACAAGGAAATCGAACTTCGCGAAGGCGGGCTGGTTCTGCAGGATGCGCCCATCCGTAACGCACTCGATGCGAGGGAGTCGTTCGACGAACGAGCCTATGTAGAGATGGTGCAGGCGGCTGCGGAGGAGATAAAAGACAATCTTCGGATAGCGTTGATGCACCCCCGGTTCTCGTTCGTCCGTGTTGACGTCACGGGTGGGATGGACGCCCGTATGGTCATCGGTGCCTTGAGTCACTTCCGGCAGTTCGAGGACAAGATCCACATCCACACGGCGGACAACCCCGCGACGCCAGAAGATCTGCCGCTCAGTCTCGCGCTGCTGAGAAAATCTCCCTTCCAATACGATTCCATCCCCCGGCGCCGCCGTACCGTCTCCCTCGCCGATTCGTTTTTAGACATCATCAGTGTGCAGTTGGGTACGTATTATGGGCTGCAGCCCCTCGCTACCCGGGAACAGCTTCCCGATACCCTGCGCATCAACGGATTCTACGGCGAAGTGTGCGGCCGCCCGTACTATGCGCGCCTGCGGTTCGGTCGACCGGAGGAGCCGACGGTAGAAGAATTCTCGCGGAAATTCATCGCGAGCATTCCTGATTCACGTAAGCCAGTCGTCACTGACAGTGGGCTAGCGGAACATTTCGCCGATGAGCTGCGCCAGATCGCTGGTGACACGCCCCTCGAGAAGTTCGACCTGCACTACCTCTATTACCGCAACGGTCTGCACTGCAGTGACAAGTGGTTGAACCAGGTCCTGGCGCCTGGGTGGGGGCCTCTGCAGTCGAAGACTATGTTCCGCCTCAAGCTTGCAACGTTCAGCGAATTCAAGAGCATCAAGGTGCAGCTCGACGTTACTGATGCGCTGAACATCGATTTGGCGCGCTTGCCCTACGGTCGCGATAAGGACAACGCCGAGCGTGCAGCACTTGCGCCCCAACTGCTGATGGAGGGCCCCACTCCGGCGAGGGAAGACACCCCCGAGGTGGACGATCGACCCTTCCGTGTAGCTGCCGAGGCGCGCAAGGAGTTGATCGAGAGAGTGGTCGATCCACGTGCAGCTGACGTTGTCGCAGCGAACGCTCGTTTCGCTGACACCCGCGGGAGCTGGATATCTGCTGCACTGCAGACGGTGTTGCAGGTCGACTCCCTCTTCAGTCCCCGCCAGCGCATGGAACTGGAGCAGTACGTCGAGGACCTTTTCCGTGATCGTAATCAGAAAATGGATATCCGGGGAGTCATCATGATCAATAAGCTGCTCTCGGTCTGCTATCAGCTTGATCTAGCGCGTGCGGCATGAGGCCCAGGGGTGATGGGCGGTTGGATTAGTGTCTGCTTGGCTACCGCCTACGCTTGATGCTCGCCTGATGGGTCGACGCGGCTCGCGGGTAAGCGGTCGACCCTCGGGAGGTCCCCTATGACCGACACCCAGCCGGCGTCGCACGAAGGCGGCAGGAGCAGTGGGCCCGCCGCGACGGTCACGGTTTCGGCAGATCCGACCCTGAGGCTGCGCCAACGCGCGAACAAGTACTGGACCGGGGGTGAGCGGACTGAGGCGCTGAACCTACTCCGTCGATCTCTGCGAGACCACGGGGGAGACGCCCGGTTGTGGCACCTCTACGGGTTGCGGATGATGCAGTCCGAGCGTTTCGAGGTTGCTGTGGAGGCGCTAAAGAACGCCCTTGAGTTGGATCCGAGCGAGGTCGCACTGTTCGAGTTGCTGAACGAACTCGTGCACCGCAGTGGGGAGTCCTTGACGTCCGTTCGTCGGGCAGCCCTCGACCAGCTCGTAGAAGTGCTCCCCGACCGGCCAAGCCGGCACCGAGACCTACTTCCCGTGATCATCCGGGGCCAGCACCGACTGTGTCTGGACCAGTTGGGGCACAGCACTGATCCTGTCGTCCGGTTCGCAGTTGTCCTGAACGACCTCAACCACGATGAGTGGGAGGCGGCGCTCCAAGACACCAACCTCGACCTCTATATGGCGCGCCTCGCTCAAATCCTCTGTCTGCTAGGTCGCGGCGGTTCAACCCAGGCCGCCCGTCTACTAGCCGCCCTGCCGGCTGACCGAATCCCGGTCGTGCCCGTGCGGATGACAATCAAAGCCTTGGTTTGGTCAGGGCGCGGCGCGAAGACCCGCGGCCTCCTGCAGGAGTACCTCCGAGCCCGACCAGAGGACCGCTGGGCACAGCGGCTGCAGGCCGAGTATGGCCGCGTTGGAAGAGCGTCTGCCGCCGAACGCGCCAGCACAGAGCGGCGACTGGCCGAGCAGGGGTTCCCCTTCCCGGCACCGGCCGAGGGGCGGGCGTACGACCCACTGCCCGATCGGGTGCTATACAGCGTGTACAACTCGCTGCCGTTCCACTCCGCCGGCTATGCCACCCGGACGCACGGGCTGCTGACCGCCCTCAACCGCGACGGCTGGCGGGTCGACGCCGTTTCGCGCATCGGCTACCCCTTCGACCTGCGCCCCTTCGCCGACCACGGCCCGGTCCAGGCGGTGGATCAGATTGGCGACGTCACCTACCGTCGCCTGACGACCGAGCGGACGGTCGAGCGTCGGCACCCCCTCGACGCCTTCATCGGCCGCTACGCGACGGCCCTGCGGGCCCAGGCCGAGGCCGAGCGGCCGTTCCTGCTGCACGCGGCTTCCAACCACCTCAACGGTCTGGCCGTGGTGACGACAGCCCGCCAGCTGGGCCTGCCGAGCGTCTACGAGTTGCGCGGTCTGTGGGAAGTGACGAGGGCTTCCCGCGACCAGGAGTGGGCCACTGGGGAGGAGTACCGCTACCTCGCACGGATGGAGCTGGACGCCGCCCACCACGCCACCCGGGTCATCACCATCACGGAGGCGCTGAAGGCGGAGATGGTCCGCCGCGGCGTCGACGGCGACAAGATCGGGGTCGTGCCCAACGGGGTCGACACGGAGCGGTTCCTCCCAAGAGCGCGCGACCGGGCGCTGGCCGAGCAGCTGGGTGTCGCCGACAAGGTGGTCATCGGCTACGTCGGGTCGTTGGTCGACTACGAGGGGCTGGAGCTGTTGGTCGAGGCGGCGGGCGTGCTGTCAGGAGTGCGTCGCGACTTCGCCGTGCTCGTCGTCGGTGACGGGGTCGAACGGGAACGGCTGCAGACGCTCACCGCGAACGCTGGGCTGGGTGACGTCGTCCGCTTCCTCGGTCGGGTGGCGCACGAGGAGGTCGAGCGCTACTACTCAATCATGGACATCTGCCCGTTGCCGCGGCTGCCGTTGCCGGTGACCGAGATGGTCTCCCCGCTGAAGCCGTTCGAGGCGATGGCGATGGCCAAGGTGGTGGTGGCGTCCGACGTCGCTGCCCTGGCCGAGGTCGTCGAAGACGGGGTGAATGGCATGCTGCACAAAAAGGGCGATGCCGGCTCGCTGGCCGCGGTGTTGCGGGTGCTGCTCGACGACGCCGAGCTGCGGGCCCGGGTGTCGTCGCAGGCGCGTGCCTGGGTGGTGCAGCACCGGCGTTGGGAAGTCCTGGCCAGGCGGATGACCGCCCTTTACGAGGAGATCGGCGGAGTGCGGCAGGCACCCGTCGGCTGACGAACCGCGCTGAGAACCAGCTGCTACTGCCGACCGGTGCTGCTTCGCCCACCGCGCGATCCGGCTCAAGCCACGATAACGCCGCGACGTGACCGTTCACCCGTCTGCACACCCGCGGCCGAAGTCGCCTGCACGGTGACCGCAACCCGAATATCGATTCCGTTCAGCAACGACGCGTCAGTGGTGGTAGTCGCCGGCTTCTTCAACGATCGCTCTGATTGTGGCATCGCTGTGAGGTGCTGGCCCGCGACGATCGCCGGCGTCCGCCCCGGGACGGCCCGACCCGATTAGGGATAGCGTGGCCCTCGGTCGAGTCGAGCCAAGCAACCCCCAGCGGAGGTCGAAGACGTGACGAGCAGGTCCCCCCAGGCTGTCGAGCGGTACCGGCGAGCCGTTGCCCGCCGGCTCCGGCGCATCGCCCGTCGCGGCCTGAGGGTGATCGAGGGACCCACTCCGACACCGTCCCCGACGGGCACCCCGCAGAAGGAGTCCGACCGCGCGCGCGAGCGGGCCGACCAGCGCAGGGCGGAGGCGAGGCGCCTGTGGGAGAGCGGCAAGCGTGAGTCCGCGCTGGACGTGATGCGACGCTCGCTCCTCGCCGACCCCGGCAACGCCGCGGACTGGCACCTGTACGGCTCCCGGCTGCTGCAGGCGAAGAAGTTCGACGCCGCGTTCGAGGCGATCAAGAACGCGATCGACATCGACCCCGTCCGCGTCAGCTCGCTGGAGCTGCTCGAGGTCATGGTCAACCGGCCCGGGGTCAAGCCGGACAAGAAGGTCGTCAAGAAGGCGCTCGACCGGATGACCGAGAAGCTGGCGCGGCGGCCGGAGACGCACCTGGACGCCCTCGCCTTCGCCATCGGGTACCAGCACCAGCCGTCCCTGGACGTCCTGGCAGGTAGCCCGAACCCGGTCGTCCAGCTGGCCGTCCGGCTCAACGCCAGCCCTCGTGAGGAGTGGCAGGGCATCCTGGCCGGCGCCGACGAGAAGGAGGCCCGCCTGGCTCGGATGCACACGGTGCTGGCCCGCGGCGGCGCCAGCCAGGCGGCCGACGTGCTCGCCGAGCTCCGGACCTCCGAGATCCCGCTCATCCCGCTGCGACTGGCGATCCGCCGCGTCTCCCGCAAGGGCTACCACACGCGGGCAGGACTGCTGCTGCGCCACTACCGCCGGGCCAAGCCGAACGACAAGTGGGCGCGGGAGAAGTTCGCTGGGACCGAGGTCACCGACAACGTCAGCCAGCAGCTGCTCAACCACGGCTTCCCGATGCCGGCGCTGCGGAGCGAGCCCGAGTTCGAGGTCGACCGGGCGAAGTTCCTCTACGGCCTGCACAACTCCCTGCCGTACCACTCGGCCGGCTACGCCACCCGGACCCACGGCCTGCTCAGCGCACTCGCCCGGGCGGGCTGGGACGCCCATGGGGTGACCCGCCGCGGCTACCCGTTCGACATGCCGAAGTTCCGTGAGCTCGACCGGATCGAGCCGCTGGACCACGTCGACGGCATCCCCTACCACCGGCTGTCGACCGAGCCCGGTCCGGAGCCGAAGCTGCCCACCGAGGACTACATCGCCCGGTATGCGGCGTCGCTGGAGCCGCTCGTGCGGCAGGAGCGGCCGTTCGTCCTGCACGCAGCGTCGAACCACTGGAACGGGCTGACGCTGGTCTCGACCGCACGTCGGCTGGGGCTGCCGAGCATCTACGAGGTGCGTGGTCTGTGGGAGGTGACCCGGGCCTCGCGCGACCCGTTCTGGGCCGAGGGGCGCAAGTACCGCCTGATCTCCCGGCTGGAGGCGGACGCGGCGCGGTATGCAACCAAGACGATCGCCATCACGCAGGCGTTGAAGGACGAGCTGGTCACTCGCGGGGTCGAGGCCGACCAGATCACCGTGGTGCCCAACGGAGTCGACACCGACCGCTTCGTGCCGCGCGCGCCCGACCTGGAGCTCGCCGACCGACTCGGGGTGCGGGGCAAGAAGGTCATCGGCTACGTCGGCACCATCGTCGACTACGAGGGTCTGGAGCTGCTGGTCGAGGCAGCCGGGGTGCTGTCTCGAGAGCGTTCGGACTTCGTGGTGCTGGTCATCGGTGACGGCAACGCGCTGGAGGACCTGACCCAGCGGGTGGTCGACGAGGGGCTGACCGACGTCGTCAAGCTGCTCGGTCGGGTCCCGCACGAGGAGGTCGAGTCCTACTACTCGATCATCGACGTGTGCCCGCTGCCGCGGTTGCCGCTGCCGGTGTGCGAGATGGTCTCCCCGCTGAAGCCGTTCGAGGCGATGGCGATGGGCAAGGTGGTGGTCGCCTCCGACGTGGCCGCGCTGGCCGAGATCGTCGAGGACGGGTTGAACGGGATGCTGCACACGAAGGGTGATGCGGCCTCGCTGACGGAGAAGCTGCGGCTCCTGCTGGACGACTCCGAGCTGCGGGTGCGGTTGTCGGCGCAGGCGCGTGAGTGGGTGGTGCAGAACCGGCGCTGGGACGTCCTGGCGGAGCGGATCACCGAGCTGTACGAGGAGATCGGCGGCGTGCGCCGACCGGTCGAACTCGGCTGAGGCTTCAGGACGCACCACGGCCCGCCACCCCGCGAGGGGCGGCGGGCCGTCCTGCGTTCAGCGACCGACGAAGTCGGGCAGCCGGTCTCCCAGGCCGAAGTGGTGCGCCAGGGCGGCCAGGCAGCGCTCGATGGCCCGGCCGTCGCCGTAGGGGTTCACCGCGTTCGACATGGCGGCGTAGTGCTCGGGATCGTTGACCAGCCGGCTGACCTCGGTGACGATGCGCTCCTCATCGGTGCCGATCAGCTTGACCGTGCCGGCCTCGACCGCCTCAGGACGCTCGGTGTTCTCCCGCATCACCAGCACCGGCTTCCCCAGCGACGGCGCCTCCTCCTGCACGCCGCCTGAGTCGGTCAGCACGATGGTGGCCAGCGCCAGCAGCCGGGTGAACTCCCCGTAGGCCAGCGGTTCGGTGACCAGCACGTTGTCCAGACCCTGCAGGTGCGGGAGCACGGCCTCGCGCACGATCGGGTTGCGGTGGGCCGGCAGCACGACCAGGTGGTCGGGGTAGCGCTCGGCCAGCGTCCGCAGGGCCCGCCCCACACCCTCCATCGCGCCGCCCCAGTTCTCGCGGCGGTGCGTCGTCACCAGCAGCACCGGACGACCGGCGTCCTCGGCCCGCTGCAGCCGCTCGTCGGTGAAGGGCAGCTTCTGCCCGACGGTGTGCAGCAGGGCGTCGATCACCGTGTTGCCGGTGACGACCACCGTCGCCGGGTCGATCGCCTCGCGGACGAGGTTGTTGCGTGACGTCTTCGTCGGGGCCAGGTGCAGCGCGGTGACCTGCGAGGTGACCTTCCGGTTGGCCTCCTCGGGGAAGGGCGAGCTGATGTCGCCGCTGCGCAGACCAGCCTCCAGGTGCACCACGGGGATCTGGCGGTAGAACGCGGCCAGCGAGGCCGCCGCGACCGTCGAGGTGTCGCCCTGCACCAGCACCGCGTCCGGCTTCTCCTCCACCAGCACCGGGTCGAGGCGCTCGAACACCTTGGCCATCAGCGCGTTGAGCGTCTGGCCGTGGGCGAAGACGTCGAGGTCGTGGTCGGGGACGATGCCGAAGATCTCGTTGACCTGGTCCAGCATCTCGCGGTGCTGACCGGTCACCACGGTCACCGAGTCGAACTGGTCGCTGGCCTCCAGCGCCTTCACCAGCGGCGCCACCTTGATGGCCTCGGGGCGGGTGCCGTACACGGTCATGATGCGGGGGCGCATCGGTCCTCCTCAGGGTTCGAGAGCGGAGCCAGCGCCCGCTGATTCTCGGGCGCTACTCGCCCGACCGGCTCACCGTATCGGGCGGTGGTTCGGCGACGGCAAGTTCTGCGGAGGCCTCGGCGTCCCTTCGACAGGCTCAAGGCGTCGAGGTCGGGTCCACTCAGCGGGCGGACTCGGCGACGACATCGGCGTAGAGGGCGGCGTGCTGGGAGGCGAGGTGGTCCCAGGTTCGGGAGCGTCCGACCCGGCTGGCGGCGGCCCGACCGCGGCGGCGCAGCTCGTCGCGGTCGGCGGCCAGGCGGGTCAGGGCGGCGGTCCAGGCGTCGACGTCGCCGGCCGGGGCCGACCACCCGTGGGCGTCG
>NZ_QPKK01000179.1 GCF_003344635.1 Desertihabitans aurantiacus | reverse complement strand
GGCGCGGACTCGCAGCCGGTCGGCCGGGCGGTACGGGTCCGGCGCTGGCGGCGGGTCGACCGTGCGGCCCGGCAGCGCCGAGCCGGTCACCTCGACCAGGTAGGCGCGCACCGCGTGGGCCGGCACCTCGCCGTGGACGCCGTCGCCGGCCGAGGCGCTGACCCCGTCGGGCACCCGCCAGTCCGAGGCGGCGTACTGCTCGGCGCTGAACCAGGCCCGGTGCAGCTCGAGGGCGACGAAGCGGAGGTCGAGGTGGCCTCTGCGGTTGGTCCGCCAGCCGTCCCACGCCGCCCGCGGCAGGTCACCCGGCAGGGCCGCGTCGAGGTCGTCCAGGCTGACCCGGGCGGCCAGCCAGGTGCCCGGGTCGACCGCCGACAGCGGGGTGAACGTGGTGGCAGCGTACGACCCGTCGGCGCTGGCCGGGAGCAGCTCGTCGGCGAGCATCAGCCGTTGCCGCTCGGCCGTCGGCAGGGTCGAGCGGGACGCCAGCCGCGACACCGTCGACAGGGCCGCCTCCACCGCCGCCTTGTGCCCGACGACCAGCCACTCCGCGAGCAGCGCGGTCAGCTCCTCCGGCGGAGCGCCCTGGGCCTGCAGGTCGTCGTGCACCGAGCGGTACTCCTGGTACAGGGTGAAGGCCGGCGAGGGCACCGGGAACCCGCCCGGACCGTCGCTGAACAGCACCGCCCGGGCGGCCCGCAGCTGGTCCTCCTCGGCCGCGGACCAGCTACGGGTGGCGAACTGCATCCGCTGCAGCAGCTGCCGGTGGCGCACCCACAGCGGCGGGTGCACGGCCGCCGACCGCGCCGGCTGCCCGCGGCGGACGTCCCCGTTGGTTAGCTGGGCGAACTCCCAGGCCCGGCCCAGGTCGGTCATCGACCCAGGAGCGGACAGGTCGACCAGCTGCAGCGGGACGGGCAGCTCCGGGCAGGCCAGGAACCCCTGCCCGCCGGAGCGGGCGTGGACCCAGGCGGCCAGCGCCAGGTGCAGACCGGCGTCCATCGTCGTCGGCCGTCAGATCCAGGCGGTGACGTCGGGGTTGGGGTCGGCCGCCTTGGGGATCAGCGCCGACATGAACCCGACCAGCTGCAGCCCCCGCACCGTGATCGAGGCGGTGTCGACCTGCAGGTTGGACTCGTCCTCGCGGTTGGTCTGCTGGTACTTGCCGCCGATGCAGAAGGGGCCGATGCCGATCATCCCCCCGCCCTGGGTCTGGGACTGCATCGAGCGCACGAAGCTGGCGAAGGCGGAGGAGTAGATGGTGAGGTCGCGCACGAACAGCGCCTTGGTGGCGTAGCCGATCATCGCGCCCTTCGGCGGCTTCGCACCGTCGGAGTGCTGCGGGCCGTGGTCGGCGACGAACTCGGTGGTGGGCCGCCAGCCGCGGGAGGAGAAGAAGCCGGGGTTGAACGCCGGCCGGGAGATCTCGACGGTGGTGTAGGAGAAGTGCATCCCGAAGTCGGAGGCGTCCACCTGGCACTGGTGCTCGGTGACGCTGTGCCCACCGCCGCCGCCGATGCTGAAGAAGCCGAGGCTGAAGCCGACCGCCCCCGAGCCGGAGCGGGTGGAGGAGGAGGAGGTCGAACGGCGCGAGATGTGGCGCTCGTCGTACTCCGACCAGCCGTCGGAGCGCGCGAAGGCGCCGGGCAGCACGGTCGCGGGGAAGAACGGGTAGCCGAACTGGCCGGTGGTGTTGTTGTTGATGTCGTCGATGCTCTCCAGCAGCCGCGTCTTCCACTGCACCATCGAGCTGCCGAGGATGTGGTTGAGGGTGGCCTGGGCCCGTTCGACGTCCAGCTTGTAGCCGGTGGCCTCCCAGTCCCGCAGCGCCTCGGTGGCCCGCCGGCGGTAGATGCCGCCCGAGCGCTGCCACTCGATGAGGTCCTGGGCGCTGCCGCCGTTGGCGCGGGCCAGCCGGGAGGCGTAGTCGGTGACGGCGTTCTCGTACAGGCTCTTCTTCGCCTTGTAGGCCGTCATCGCCCGGCTGTCGCGAGACTCGGTGGTCTTCTCGCCGGTGAGGAAGTCCTCGACCTCGACCGTCTCCATCAGCAGCGCGCGCATCCGGTCCACGATGGCCTGCTGCTCGGCGGTCAGCTGCTCGTCGGCCACCTCGCACCGGCGCAGGGTGTCCTCGTAGAGCTCGCTCAGCCGCAGCCCGGCCTGGCCGTAGACCACCGAGACGTGCTTGTACTTGCCCTGGCCGCCGGTGGCCAGCCAGCGGGAGCGCTCCGGGGTCGGGGTCGGCAGCGGGATGAAGTCGACCAGCCGCGACCACTGCTCCCAGGTGCCGAGCAGGTGCTGCTGGTACATCAGCTTGGCCTGCTCGACGGCGTCCTCACGGCTCACGCCGCCTTCACCGCCCTCCCCGCCCTGCGGGCCCATCAGTGTCTCCACCAGCTCCCGGAAGTAGGGCAGCGTCAGCGGGGTCGGGCCGGAGAACGGCCCGGCGATGGCGAAGTCGAAGGCGCTCTCGTGGAAGGGGATGCCGGGCTGGATCCAGTTGATCATCACGTTGTCGGGCATCGGCAGCTCGGCGCTGCCGCCGGTGAGGCCGTCGTACAAGGCGTCGACGACCTTGCCCATCAGATCCTTGACGTCCATCGTGGGGCCTCCCTGCTCGTCGCTGCGGTCACTGCGAGCATCTCGGGGCGGCCTCGGCAGCGGATCCACCCGGACGGGCGAGCGCAGGTGGAGGTTGGCGGTGGAGCCGGGAGCTCCACCCCACCTCCACCGGTGGAGAGCGGCTCAGGGCGAGGGTGTCAGCTCCGCGCGGCAGCGCAGCCCCAGCTTGGCCAGCACGGAGTGCACGTGGGTCTTCACGGTGGCCTCGCCGATGACCAGCCGGGCCGCGATCTGGCGGTTGGTCAGCCCGACCGACATCAGGTCGGCGACCACCTGCTCGCGCGGGGTGAGAGCGGGCCGGTGGTCCGGCTCGGGACGCACCACGCGTGGCGGCAGCGGACGCTGCCGCAGACCGCGCAGCAGCAGGGCCGACGTCCGGGGGCTGCTGCAGGCGCCGCCGGACAGCACCACCCGCACCGCCTGCTCCAGGTCGGCGAAGGCCTGCTCGGAGTCGAGGAAGCCCACCATCCCGCCCTCGGCGCAGCGCAGCACGTCGGCGTCGTGCTCGACCGGACGGATCCCCAGCCCGATCCAGCGGGTGCGGGGCACCAGGCGTCCGAGCGCCTCGACCAGGTCGCCCGGACGTCCAACCGCGTAGTCGAGCAGACCGAGGTCGGGCGGGTGCACCACCGCCTGGGCGAGCGCCTCGTCGGCCGTGCCGGCGTGCCGGACGACCACGCGGTCGGTCTTCGCGGTGAGCGCGGCGGCCAGGGCGTCGCGGAGCATCCGCACGGGTGTGACGAGCAGCACCTCGACCATCGCGTCCCCCCTCGAGACGACGGCCCGGGGTATCCGGTGCGTGGCCATTCTCACCCGCCCGTGGGGCTCCGGCAAGGGCTCCGCTCAGCCGGCGAGCTGGGCCGGCAGCGGGTGCCGGTGCACCACGGCCAGCGACGTCACCGCCCGGGTGAGGCAGACGTAGAGCCGGCGCAGACCGGTGGTCTCGTCGGCCTCCCCGGCGACCACCGCCGCGGGCTCGACCAGCACCACGTGGTCGAACTCCAGACCCTTGGCCAGGCCCGCCGGCACCAGGTCCAGACGGTGCCGGAACTCCGTCCCGGCGGGCTCCTCACCGAGCACCCCGTGCTCGAGGCCGGCCCCATGCAGCGCCGCGCCGACCTCGTCGGCGGCCGCGTCGGCCACGATCAGACCGACCGTGCCCTCGCGGCCCAGGGCGGCCCGGCAGGCGTCGACCACCTCCTCCACCCCGCCCGGGCGCACCACCAGGTCGCCGCTGCCGCGGCGCACCGAGTGCGGCGGCCGGAGCCCGGGGGCGATGGTGGGCAGCAGCCGGGCGGCGAAGTCGATCACGGCGGCGGGCACCCGGAAGCCGGCCACCAGCTCGGCGACCTCCGCCTCCGGCTGGTCGAGGTGGTGCAGGGACTCCTGCCAGGAGCGGGTGGCCCACGGCGTGGTGGCCTGGGCCAGGTCGCCCAGCAGGGTCACCGAGCCGGTGCTCGCCCGGCGCCCGACCGCCCGCAGCTGCATCGCCGACAGGTCCTGGGCCTCGTCGACGATGACGTGGCCGAGGCTGGGGGTGCGCTGCAGCAGGTCGGCCAGCTCGTCCAGCAGCACCAGGTCGGCCGCGGTCCAGCGGGCGCCGGCGGCGCTGCGGGCGACCTTGGCCGGACGCAGCAGCGCCTGCTCGTGGGCGTCCAGGACGCCCTCGGCGCAGGCGGCCAGGTGGTCGGGGTCGGTGTAGAGCCGGTGCAGCACCCGGGCCGGCTGCAGCGCCGGCCAGAGCGCCGCGACGCAGTCGCGGACCGGCTTGCTGCGGGCCACCGCCGCCTGCACCCGGTCGTCGGGGGAGTCGCCGGCGGCCTCCATCCGCAGCAGCACCTCGTGGGCCAGCCGCTGGGCGAGCATGGCGCGGCCGGCCTCGTAGCGCACCCCGCGTCCGCGCAGCTCGGCCACCAGCTCCTCCTGCCGGTAGGCGGCCACCCGGAACTGGCGCGAGCCGCGGGGCACCACCAGCGGCGCGTCCGGGGTGCCGAGGGCCGACCACACCGCCCGCTGCAGCACGGTCGCCATCCGGGGGTCGCCCTTGAGGACGGCGGCCGCCACCGGTTCGACGGCGCGGACCTCCTGCCCGGTGGCGGCCGCGACCAGGGACTGCACGGTCTCCTGCCGGGCGTCGATCTCGCCGAGGGCGGGCAGCACGTCGCCGATGTAGCCGAGGAAGGAGTCGTTCGGGCCGACCACCAGCACCCCGGAGCGGGACAGCTGGTGGCGGTGGGCGTAGAGCAGGTAGGCCGCCCGGTGCAGTCCGACCGCGGTCTTGCCGGTGCCCGGTGCGCCCTGGATGCACAGCGAGCGGGACAGCTCCGCGCGCACCAGGACGTCCTGCTCGGGCTGGATGGTGGCGACGATGTCGCGCATCGGCCCGGTGCGGGGACGTTCGATCTCGCTCTGGAGGATCTGGGAGGCGGCGTCGGTCGCGGTGTCGGTCTCGTCCGCGAGGCGCTCGTCCTCGTAGGCCGTCAGCCGGCCGGCGTCGAAACCGAAGCGGCGGCGCAGCCGGACGCCCATCGGCTCGGTACGGGTCGCCCGGTAGAAGGGCCGGGACATGCCGGCGCGCCAGTCGATCACCAGCGGCTGGTCCCCGGCCTCGCCGGTGACGTGGCGGCGTCCGATGTAGAGCCGCTCGTCGTGCTCGGCGCCGAGGGCGGTGTCGTAGTCGAGGCGGCCGAAGAACAGCGGCACCGAGGGGTCGTCCTCCAGCGCCTTCATCCGCCGGTAGAGCACCTGCTTGACGTACTGCAGCGAGACCCGGTCGCCTCCGGAGGCCTCGGCGGCCTCGGTGCGTGCCCGCATCGCCGCCAGCGCCCGGCGGGAGTCGTCCAGGTGGCGCCGCTCGGCGTCCAGCTGCGGTTCGGCGGCGGTCGGGGGAGAGGGCATGCCAAGAGCTCCGATGCACTCGGGACGGGTGGAGGGGCGAGGAGCGACCTTACTCAGGCCGGGGCGACCGTCAACCCCCTTTGTTCACCTCGCGGCCATCGACCCGTCGGGAGACCTCCGGTAGCGTCCGAGCGTCACTCGAGTGCGAGACAGAAGGACGAACATGGGCACAAGGACCTGGCGGATCGCCGCCGTGACGGGGGCGGGTCTGGCGCTGACGGCGTCCGTGCTGCCGCTGACGCCGGCGCAGGCGGCCGAGCGCGACATCACCATCTTGTCGTTCAGCGACTACCACGGCCGGATCACCCCCGACCTGACCATCCCGTTCGCGGGCCAGATCGAGCAGCTGCGCGAGCAGGCCGGCGAGGACAGCACCCTGCTGGTCTCCGGCGGCGACAACATCGGCGCCTCCCTGTTCGAGTCCGCGGTCGACGACGACGACCCCACCATCGACATCCTCAACGCCCTCGACGTGGACGCCTCCTCGGTGGGCAACCACGAGTTCGACCAGGGCTTCGGCGACCTCACCGGTGACGTCATCGCCGGCGAGGAGGTGGGGGAGAACCCCAACGGCGGGCGTCCGGCCGCCGACTTCACCTACCTCGGCGCGAACGTCTACGACGCCGGCACCACCGACGCGGCCCTCGAGGAGTACGCGCTGTTCGAGGTCGACGGGATCACCGTCGGCGTGATCGGCGCGGTCACCGAGGAGACGCCCACCCTGGTCTCGCCCGGCGGGGTGGCCGACATCGACTTCGGTGACCCGGTCGAGGCCGTCAACCGGGTGGCCGGCGAGCTGACCGACGGGGCGGACGACAACGGCGAGGCCGACGTCCTGGTCGCGGTCTACCACGAGGGCTACGGCGCCGAGGGCGACGACCTCGCGGACGCCGTCGGCTCCAGCGAGGTCTTCGACGCGATCGTCAACGACACCGACGACAGCGTCTCGGCGATCATCACCGGCCACAGCCACCAGGCCTACGACTACGACGGCCCGGTCGAGGGTCTCGAGGGCGGCACCCGCCCGGTCATCCAGGCCGGCGAGTACGCCTCGGGCATCGGCCAGATCACCATCACCGTGGACGACGCCGCCGAGGGCGGCCCGGCGGCGGTGGCCGCCACCGCCGAGATCGTCGACCCGATCGCGGTCGAGGACGACGGCGACGAGGACCTGGGCCCCGAGATCGAGGCGCTGACCGAGGAGCTGGCCGCGGACTACCCGCGGATCGCCGAGATCGCCGGCATCATCGACGACGCCCTGGCCTTCGCCCAGGAGGAGGGCGAGGTCGTGCTGGCCGAGGCCGAGGCCCCGATCACCACCGCCTTCACCGACGGCAGCTACGGCGAGCAGGGCTACGGCGACTACGACGGCGAGCCCGCCGACCCGACCGACTTCGCCTCCGAGGACTTCGGCGCCAGCCGGGACGACCGCGGCAGCGAGTCCGCCATGGGGAACCTGGTGGCCGACGCGCTGCTGACCTCCCTGGCTCCCGAGGAGCGTGGCGGCGCCGAGATCGCCGTCGTCAACCCGGGCGGTCTGCGCTCGGAGTTCGACGCGGGCGACATCACGGTGGCCGAGGCCAACGCGGTGCTGCCCTTCCTCAACAACCTCAACACCATCACCCTGACCGGTGAGCAGTTCACCACCCTGCTCGAGCAGCAGTGGCAGACCGACGAGTTCGGCGAGGTGCCGTCGCGGGCCTACCTGCAGCTGGGCCTGTCGGCCAACGTCAGCTACACCTTCGACCCCGAGGCCCCGCAGGGCGAGCACATCACCCAGGTCTTCGTCAACGGCGTGCCGATCGACCCGGCTGCGGAGTACCGCATCGGCACCTTCTCCTTCCTCGCCCAGGGCGGCGACAACTTCCGGGTCTTCGTCGAGGGCACCGACCTGCGTGACTCCGGTCTGGTCGACCGGGATGCCTGGTTCGCCTACCTCTCCGCCTTCCAGGCCGCTGACGCGCCCCTGACGCCGGACCACTCCAAGCGCTCGGCGGTCTACCCGGGTGACGCCCCGGTCGAGGTGACCGCCGGGGAGTCCCTCGAGCTCAGCGTCGGCGGGCTGGACCAGACCAGCATCGGCGCCCCGCAGGTCACCGAGGCCGCGGTCGGGGTGCTGCCCGAGGACGGCGGCGCGCTGGCCGAGCTGCTCGAGGCCTACGGCGACGTCCTCGCAGGTGGCGAGGGGCTGCCGGCCGACGAGCAGCCGATGGCCGTGCTGAGCGCGCTCGACGACGGCTCCGCCGACGAGGGCGTCCAGACCCGGGCCCAGGCGCCCGACGAGGGCGTCTACCTCGGCGACGTCGAGGTGGTCGACGGCGAGGCACAGGTGTCGGTGGAGATCCCGGCCGACCTCAGCGGCACCCACCAGCTGTTCCTGGCCACCGAGACCGGCAGCCTGGTCGGCATCACGCTCGAGGTCGAGGCGGCCGCGGCCGAGCCGACCCCGGAGCCGACGCCCGAGCCCACGCCGGAGCCGACCCCAGCGCCGAGCGACGGCCCCACCGCGGAGCCGACCCCGGCGCCGGACGCTGACGACGCGGGCGACGACACCGACGGCCCGGGCGACCTGGCCGACACCGGGTCCGACGCCGGCCTGATGGCGGTCGTGGCCCTGGCGGCCG
>NZ_QPKK01000178.1 GCF_003344635.1 Desertihabitans aurantiacus | reverse complement strand
CGACGGGGACCTGGACGCCCACACCGCTGCCGACCGGCTGCTCGCCGCGGCTGGCAGGGCCGCCGGCGGCGCGCCCGGCGGTCCGGGGTCCACGGCCGGGCGGCCCGGCTGAGGTAGAAAGGGGCGACGTCCGTCCTCCTACTTCCCCGAGGTCCTGATGAGCTGGGTCAAGAAGATCGTGCTGGTGCTCGTGGTGGCGTTCGCGCTCTTCTACCTGTTCACCCGCCCCGAGGACGCCGCCTCGGCCGTCCGCGCCTTCATCGGCGCCTTCGGCTCCATCGCCACCTTCTTCGAGCAGCTCGCGGCCTGACCGGACGCCCGATGTCCGTCCTCAGCGACCTCCTCGACCCCCACGTCGGGCGGCACCTGATCATCGACGAGGGCGAGGTCGTGGTCGACGAGGTGCACAAGCACCCGCTCGCCTACGCCGGCTGGGTCGGAGGGCTGGTGCTGTGCATCGCGCTGGTCGCCGCCGCGCCCCTGGCCGGGTCGGGCTGGTGGCTGCTGCTCGGGCTGGGGCTGCTGGCGGCGCTGGTCTGCCTGTACCGGATCCAGCTGGCCCACATGGACCGCTTCGTCATCACCAACATGCGGGTCTTCCGGGTCTCGGGGATCTTCTCCCAGCGCCTCGCCACGATGCCGATCCAGCGGATCCTCGACATCGCCGTGCACAAGCCGCTGATCGGCCGGGTGCTCGGCTACGGCCACTTCGTCTTCGAGTCGGCCGCCCAGGACCAGGGGCTGCGCGACATCCGCTGGGTGGGGCGTCCCGACGAGCGCGACCTCACCATCCAACGGGTGATCCAGCGCTCGGGCGTGCGGCGGGCCATGGCAGTGTCGGGCGACGACGTCCCGGTCGGACCACCCGAGCCGGCACCCCGTCGGGGCCACGTACCGACCCCGGTGCCCACGCCCCGGCCGGGCGGGGACCACGGCGGGGCGAGCACCCGCGACGAGCGAGCAGGGGGAGTGTGATGGCCGAGCGGAACCCGCTGCCGTTCGACCCGATCGAGCGGGCGGCCCGGCAGTGGTCGCAGCACCACCCGGAGACGGCGCGGATGCGCGCGGTGACCTCGCTGATGCGGGTGCACCAGCTCGTGCTGACCGACCTCGACGAGCGGCTGCGCCCGCTCGGGCTGACCTTCGCCCGCTACGAGGTGCTGGTGCTGCTCTCCTTCAGCCGGCACGGCTCGCTGTCGCTGGGCAAGATCGGCGAGCGGCTGCAGGTGCACGCCACCTCGGTCACCTCGCTGGTGCAGCGGCTGGCCGCCGCCGGCCTGATCGAGCGCCGGCCGCACCCCCACGACGGCCGGGCGGTGCTCGCCGCGCTCACCGAGCAGGGCCGGCAGACGATGGAGCAGGCGACCCGGCTGATCACCGACTCCGGGTTCGCCCTCACCTCGCTCTCGGAGGAGGAGTGCGACCAGCTCTCCGCGCTGCTGCGCCGTCCGCGCGCGGCGGCGGGCGACTTCTGATGGCCGACGCGCATCCCCGCAAGGTGCTGGCGGTCGCCGACAGCGACTCCTACCTCAAGTGGGCGGTCACGCTGGTGGCCGGTCTGGGTGAGGGCTGGGAGGTGCAGGTGCTCGTGCTGCGCACCCCGATCACGCCGTCGCCGGAGCAGGTCCGGGCGGCGGCCGGGGCCGACCTGCCGGTGGTCCGCTCGCGCGAGCTGCTGGCGCGGCTGCGCGCCACCCGTCCCGACGCCGTCCTGCTGGCCTGCACCGGACCGGTGATCAGCGCCCTGCTCGAGCACCCCGAGCTGCGCGGGCCGGAGCGTCCGGTGCTGGTGACCGGGCTGCCCGGGATCAGCTGGCCGGTGAAGTGGAAGGGCATCCGCTACCGCAGCGGCACCGACCTGTTCGTGCTGCACAGCGAGCGCGAGCGGCGCGGCTACGCGGCCGAGGCGGCCTACCGCGGCTACCAGATGGACTTCGTGCTGGCCACCCTGCCGTTCCTGCAGGAGCGGGCCCACCACGCCGAGGGCCGCGACATCGTCTTCGCCGCCCAGGCCAAGGTGCCGCGCGAGGTGGGGGAGCGCGAGGCGGTGCTGCGTGCGCTGGCGGCGGTGGCGCCGCCGCTGCGTCCCGTGGTCAAGGTGCGGGCGCTGGCGCACGAGCTGCAGACCCACCACGAGGACCTGCCCTACGCGACGCTGTGGGACGAGCTGTCCGCGCGCGAGGGGCTACCCCACGACCGGATCACCTTCCGCGCGGGCTCGATGGCCGAGGCGCTGCAGGACGCCGCCGGGTTCGTCACCGTCTCCTCCACGGCGGCGCTCGAGGCGATCCACGCCAAGGTGCCGACCATCGTGCTGGACGACTTCGGCGTCTCGGCGGAGATGATCAACGAGGTGTTCCGGGGCTCGGGGCTGCTGCACGGCCTGGACGACCTGCGGGCCGGACGGTTCAGCCCGCCCGACGAGCGCTGGCTGGCCGAGAACTACTTCCACCCCGCCGGGGCCAACACCTGGCTGCCCCGGCTGACCGAGCTGGTCGACCGGCGTCGGGCCCGTCCGCTGGGGCCCGCCCAGGTCACCGGTCTGCGTCGGCTCCGGGGCCGGGTGTGGCGTCAGGGGCGTCTGCTGCTGCCAGCGTGGGCGTGGAACGTCGCGAACCGGCTGCGCCGCCTGCGACCTCGGAGATCAGCTGCTCCGAGCCCGGACGTGACGCCAGCACCCGCTCGCACAGCTCGCGGACCGCACCCTCGCCCCCCGGCCGGGTGAGCACCACCCGGGCGGCGCGCAGCACCAGCGGGTGCGCCTCCGGCACCGCGACCGGCCAGCCGACCACCGACAGCGGCCCGAGGTCGTTGACGTCGTTGCCGACGTAGGCGACCCGCTGCGGGTCCAGCCCGTGCTCCTCGATCCAGCTGCGGATCGCGGTGGCCTTGTCGTCCACGCCCTGCAGGACGTCCACCGACATCTTCCTCGCCCGGGCGCTGACCACGGGGTTGCGCTCCCTGGACAGGATGAGGAAGGGCACCCCGGCGCGGCGCAGGAACGACACCCCGAGACCGTCGGCCCGGCTGACCCGTACGGTCTCCCGGCCGTCCTGGTCGACGTAGGCGGTGTCGGGGGTGTGGATGCCGTCGAAGTCGGTGATCACCGCGTCCACGTCGATCGGGTCCGGCGTCGCCGGGCCGTCGTGGACGCCCCGGTCGAACACCCGGGCGAAGGCGTCGGCCAGCTCCAGCTCCTCGACGGTGTCGATCTCCAGCGACGTGAGCTCGGAGACCGGCACCACGCTGGTGCGGCCGAAGAAGCGGTGCTTGGCCCGGCGGAAGCCGTCGGTGCGCATCACGTAGAAGGCGCCGGTCTCCCGGAAGTCCGGACGGCGGTCCTGCCGGCGCGGGCGGTGGCTGGCGTCGTGGTTCTGCCCGACCACCTGACCGGTGCCGGGCGGCAGGGTCTCATCGGCGTCGCGCCACAGGAACTCATAGGTCTCGATGCCGGAGAAGACGCTGTCGGCGGCGCCGTCCCGCACCATGGCCACCCCGGTGTCGAGGTCCTCGGCGCGGATGAACGGGCTGGTGCACTGGACGAACACCATGATCTGGGGGTCGATCCCGCGTTCGGCCACATCGTCCAGAGCGTGCAGCAGCGCCGACTCCGAGCTCGCGGTGTTGCCGGCCAGCTCGGCCGGGCGGTGGATGATCTCCGCACCGGCCTCCCGTGCGGCGGCCGCGATCTGGGCGTCGTCGGTGCTGACGAAGACGTGGTCGATCCCGCTCGCGGCCCGGCAGGACAGGACCGCCCGCGCCACCAGCGGGATGCCCCCGATCGGGCGGAGGTTCTTGCCGGGCACTCCCTGGGAGCCGCCCCTGGCCGGGATGATGGCGATGCAGGTCACGGGCCCTCACCCTAGTGGTGCGCGCCGAGGGCGGACGCGGACCGCGTGCGGTGCGGGCTCGGCGACGGGTAGTAGGGCGTCCTAGGATGTGGGTGGCACCGGTTCCCGGAGCCGAGGACGAGGAGGTCGCCGATGACGTCGAGCCCCGGACGCGCACGCTGGCGCCACGCCTACGACGAGGCCGTGGCCACCGGACGGGTGCGCGACCCCGACCGCACCACCCTCTCCGGGCTGGAGCTCGAGCCGGTCTACGGCCCGCCCGACGAGACCGCCGACCCGCGCAGCGAGCGGATCGGCTGGCCGGGGCAGTTCCCGTTCACCCGCGGGCTGCACGCCACCGGCTACCGCGGCCGGCCCTGGACGATCCGCCAGTTCGCCGGCTTCGGCGACGCCCGGCAGACCAACGAGCGCTACCGGATGATCCTCGAGGCCGGCGGCGGCGGGCTGAGCGTCGCCTTCGACATGCCGACGCTGATGGGCCGCGACTCCGACGACCCGCGCAGCCTGGGCGAGGTCGGCCACTGCGGGGTGGCGGTCGACTCCTGCGCCGACATGGAGGTGCTCTTCGACGGGATCGACCTCGGCGCGGTGACCACCTCGATGACCATCTCCGGCCCGGCGCTGCCGATCTGGTGCATGTACGTGGTGGCGGCCGAGCGCCAGGGGGTGGACGTCAGCACCCTGAACGGCACCTGCCAGACCGACATCTACAAGGAGTACCTCGCGCAGAAGGAGTGGATCTTCGCCCCCGAGCCGCACCTGCGCCTGATCGGTGACCTGATGGAGTTCACCAGCGCGCGGATGCCGGCCTACAAGCCGCTCAGCGTGTCCGGCTACCACATCCGCGAGGCCGGGGCGACGGCCGCGCAGGAGCTCGCCTTCACCCTGGCCGACGGGTTCGGCTACGTCGAGCTCGGGCTCTCCCGGGGGCTGGACGTCGACCGCTTCGCCCCGGGTCTGAGCTTCTTCTTCGACGCCCACATCGACTTCTTCGAGGAGATCGCCAAGTTCCGCGCGGCCCGGCGGATCTGGGCCCGCTGGATGCGTGACCGTTTCGGCGCCACCACCGAGCGCGCCCAGTGGCTGCGCTTCCACACCCAGACCGCAGGGGTCTCGCTGACCGCCCAGCAGCCGTACAACAACGTGGTGCGGACGGCGGTCGAGGCGATGGCCGCGGTGCTCGGGGGCACCAGCTCGCTGCACACCAACGCGCTGGACGAGACGCTGGCGCTGCCCACCGCACAGTCGGCGGAGATCGCGCTGCGCACCCAGCAGGTGCTGTCCGAGGAGACCGGGCTGGTCAGCGTCGCCGACCCGCTCGGCGGCTCCTGGTACGTGGAGGAGCTCACCGACCGGCTGGAGCAGCAGGCCGAGGCGGTGTTCGCCGAGATCGAGCGCCGGGGCGAGCGGGCGGGCGGGCACCCGATCGGCCCGGTCACCGCCGGGCTGCTGAGCGGTATCGAGGACGGCTGGTTCACCGCCGAGATCGCCGAGTCGGCCTTCCGCCAGCAGCTGGCGCTGGAGAAGGGGGAGCGGCGGGTGGTCGGGGTCAACGCCCACACCTCGACGGTCAGCCCGGAGCTGGAGATCCTCCGGGTCGGGCCGGAGGTGGAGCGCGAGCAGTGCCGCCGGCTCGCCGCCCGCCGAGCCGCCCGCGACGACCGGGCCGTCCGGGACGCGGTCGCCGCGATGGTGGAGGTGGCCCGCCGCGAGCCGGGCACGCCGGACTCGTCGCTGGTCGAGCCGATGCTGGCCGCCGTCCGCGCCGAGGCGACCCTGGGCGAGATCTGCGGCGCGCTCCGGGAGGTCTGGGGCGGCTACACCGAGCCCGCCCGCTTCTGAGCTCGCAGGCGCCCGTCAAGGAACTTGACACGTGTCGGAGCCGGGTGGTGCAGTGCTGCCGCGGGGCGACGACGCGGTCGTCCCGGGCACCGAGGGAGATCGAGACGTGCGACCGGCATGGGGCCTGCGGGGACTGGACGTCCCCGGTCGGTTCGTCCTGCGGGCTGGCGTCGGCTGGGTGGCTGATCCGCGTGCCACACCCGCTCGTCGCCGCTGGGCGCTGCGCCTGCACGACCCGTCCCTCGTGCTCGTGGCGTCGCTCCTGCTGGCGGTGGCCGCCGTGGTGGTGCTCTCCCAGCTCGTCGCGGCCCCCGACGCCGCCGGTGCCGTGGCCCTGGTCGTCCTGCTGGCGGTTGGCGCAGGTCTCGTGGTCGCCCGCTCGACCGCGTCCGACGTCCGGCGGATGGCCGCCGCGGTCCTCGGCGACGACCGGGAGCTGCTGTCCGGGCTGGCCCGCGCGCAGCGGGGCGGGTACCTCCTGGAGCGGGAGTGGGAGGGCGTCCACCGGGCGGCGTGGACGGCCGCGTCGGAACCGGCACCGACGAGCACCGAGCCGGTGCAGGAGCGCCTGCGCGAGCTGCTCCGGACGGCGCGATCGCGCGCTGCCGACCTGCGCGCACCGTCCGGCCTCTCGATGTGAGGACGACGGCCGGCCCGGAGCCCGCCTGCGAGGGTCCGCGGGCTCGTTAGGCTGCACCCCATGTGGAGCCGTGGGGTGCGGCCTGCCTCCTGGGCGGGGCGGTGAACGCGTGAGCGCGGCGACGCTGGAGCGACCGTCCGGGCACGTGCTGCTCCTCGGCGTCACCACCACGACCGTGCGGCTGGCCGAGGAGCTGCGCAAGGCCGGGCAGCAGGTGGTGGTGCTCGCCGCCGGGCCGGACGGGGAGTACGACGACGACCTGGTGCGGCTGGGCGCCCGGGTCAGCCGCTGCCGCCGGCTGGACGAGGCCGACCTGCGTGACGCCGGTGTGGTCGGGGCCCGTTGCGTGGTGGTGCTCGGGTCCGACGACGTCCGAGCGGTGCAGCTGGCGCTGCTGGTGGAGGAGATCGCTCCGGGCGTCCGGCTGGTGCTGGAGATGTCCAAGCCCGAGCTCGGACGCCGGCTGGAGCCGCTGCTGGGTGAGTGCGTCATCCTCTCCTCGGCCGAGCTGGCCGCGCCGTCGATCGTGGCCGCGGCGCTGGAGAGCTCGGAGGTGCAGACCTTCGAGCTCGCCGGCCGCTCCGTGGTGGCCGGGTCGCGCACCCGGGTCGGTGGGGAGCAGCTGGCGGTCCTCGGGAGCACCACCGCGGTCGGGGACGCGGCGCTGCTGCCGTCGGAGGGTGACCTGGTGCTCGGCACCGCCGTGGTGCCCGGGTCGGCGACCCGGGTGCGGACGTCCGGTCTGGTGGGGGCGCTGGGTCGCACCGTGGACCGGAAGGTGCGGGTGGTGCTGATCGGGCTGGTGCTGCTGATCCTCGCCTCGGCGGTGTGGTTCCGGGCGAACGGTGTCGGCTGGTGGCAGGCGCTCTACCTGGCGCTGACCCAGTCCACCGCGACCGGGGTCGACGTCGAGCTGGAGGCGATGCCGCTGGTGCCGCGTTTCGGCGCGGTGGTGATCCAGCTGTTCGGGCTCACCCTGTCGGCCGGGATCACCGCGGTGCTGGTCGACCTGCTGGTGACCAGCCGGCTGGCCGCCCTCACCGGCGGCGTCCGCGGCCGGCCGCGCCACCACGTCGTGGTCTGCGGGCTGGGCCGGATCGGGACGTCGGTGCTGCAGCGGCTGCACGACCGCAACGTGGCGGTGGTCGGGGTGGAACGCGACGAGGAGGGCCCCGGCGTGCGCCGGGCCCGGCAGCTGCGGGTGCCGGTGGTGGTGGCCGAGGGCACCGACGCCGCCGCCCTGGAGACGGCCGGTCTGGCCCGCGCCGACGTGGTGCTGGCGCTGACCGACAACGACGCGGCCAACCTCGAGATCGCGATGGTGGCCAAGGAGGCCAACCCCCGGGTGCGGGTGGTCACCCGCCTCTTCGACCACGCCCTCGCCGCCCGGGTCGAGCGGGTGCTCGACCTCGGCCCGACCCGCAGCGTCTCCGTGCTGGCGGCGCCGGCCTTCGCGGCCGCCGCCCTCGGGCGGCACTCCGAGACGGTCTTCCCGGTGGGTCGTCGGGTGCTGATCTTCACCGAGCTCACCGTGGGCAGCCAGGTGCAGCTGGCCGACGGCACCCGGGCGGCCACCCTGTCCCGCCCCGGCGCGGTTCAGCTGCTGGCGGTGCAGCAGCGCGGCGGCGCCTGGCGCTGGGACGTCGGCGGCGAGGAGCTGCACCCGGGTGACCGGGTGGCGCTGGTGGCGACCCGCACCGGGCTCGCCGGGCTGCTCTCGGCCCGTCCCGGGGACGGGCCCGAGGCGGTGCAGGCCGGCGCGACGGGCGAGGGGGAGGACGGGCGGTGAGCCAGGAGGAGATGACCGACCACCCGGCCCGCTGGGGACGGGCCGAGCTGCAGCGGGTGGGGGCGCCGTGGCGGCCCGGCGCCACCCTCGAGGGGCTGCCGG
>NZ_QPKK01000177.1 GCF_003344635.1 Desertihabitans aurantiacus | reverse complement strand
CCGAAATCCTCCGAGGAACGAGGAGGAGGCCCGGCCGGGCGGGACGTCCCGCCCGGCCGGGCCGCGACCGGGCAGAACCACGACCAGCGACCCCGAGCACGGGTCAGGTGAAGAGGGAGCCCTCGGTGACCTCGACGGTCTCCCAGACCGGCGGGGGCAGCTCCGCCGCGCGCTCCTCGGCGACGACGTCGGAGTGGGCGCCGCAGCCGTGGTCGACGCTCACCACGCCGGCGTCGCGCGGCGACCACACGTTGGTGCAGACGCCGAACTGCCGTCCCAGGCTGCCCTGGAGACGCACGAAGTAGCCGCAGGTCACGCAGCTGCCGGGCGCCTGCCGGGTGGACTCGTTGTCCGGGCCGGGCTCGCCGTCCAGCCAGCGCTCGGTGGCCTCGTCACGGCCGTAGGGGGTGAGCACCCGCTCACGGCCGAGGCCGAGCTCGGCGACCACGGACCGGGTGATGCTCGCCTCGGCCGGGTCGGTGTCGGCGGCGTGCTCGCCGCCGGTGTAGCCGGGCTCCAGACGCGGGTCGTCGTCGGGGGTGGGCATCACCACCCCGGGGGTGACGTCACCGCCCTCGATCCGGTCGGCCCACGGCGTCCAGCTGGGCGCCAGCAGGGCGTCCTCGCCGGGCAGCAGCACCACCTCGTTGAGGGTGGCGCGCTTGGCGCGGGAGGCGCGCGACAGCGTCACCGACCAGCGCCAGCCCCGGTAGCCGGGGTGGGTGCACTCGAAGAGGTGGCTGACCACACGGTCGTCCTCGGCCTGGACGCCGAGGTGCTCCCCCACCTGCCCGGGGCCCTCCTCCTCGGCCGACTCGCGGGCGAGGTCGACGGCCTCGGCGAGGATGCTGTCGAGCTTGGGCGCGCGGCCGGCGCGGGTACGGGTCGCTGTCGCCACGCTCAGAGCTCCAGCTCGTCGGCGACGGCCCGCAGCACGGTGGCCACCTTGGTGCCCACCCGTCCGTCGGGGTGCCGGCCGCGGCGGTAGCCGTTGCCGAGGCCGTCCAGCATCTTGATGAGGTCCTCGACGATGACCGCCATCTGCTCGGGCGACTTGCGCTGGGCCTTCGACAGCGACGGCGGCGCCTCGACCACGCGCAGCGACAGCGCCTGGTCGCCCTTGCGGCCGGCCACCACCCCGAACTCGACCTTCTGGCCGGGCTTCAGGCTGGTCACCCCCGCAGGCAGCGCTGACGCGCGCACGTAGACGTCCCCACCGTCGTCGGAGGACAAGAACCCGAAGCCCTTCTCCGCGTCGTAGAAACGCACCTTGCCAGTCGGCACCGCAACCTCACTCAAGTCATGCCAAGGGCCCGACCGACCGGCCGGGTCGGCCCAGCCTATCGAGCGGTGCAACACTGAAACCACCTCGAAACCCCCGCAGGAGGAACGATGGCCCTCAGTCCGAAGCTGATCCGCTACCCCGAGCGCCTCGCCACCGGCGTCTTCATCGTCCACTCCGGCTGGCAGAAGTGGAACGGCGACGCCGAGACCGCCCAGGGCACCCACGGCATGGCCGCCGGCGCCTACCCCTTCCTCAAGAAGATCGAGCCGACGCTGTTCCTCAAGCTGCTGGCCGTGCTGGAGATCACCACGGGACTGGCGCTGCTGGTGCCCTTCGTCCCGCGCGCGGTGGCCGGCGCGGTGCTCACCGGGTTCTCCGGCGGTCTGGTCGGGCTGTACCTGCGCACCCCGGGTCTGCGCCAGCCCGGCAGTCTCGCGCCGACCCCGGAGGGGCTCGGCATCGCCAAGGACGTGTGGATGCTCGGCATCGGCACGTCGCTGGTGCTGGACGGCCTGGCCAAGCCCGAGCGCTGAGTCAGCGCCCGATCGGGGCCAGCGGCAGGTTGAGGATGGCCTTGGTCAGCGCCTCCACCGGCTCCGAGGCCGAGCGCGGGTTGGCCACCAGCGCCATCTCCACGTCCGGCAGCTCGGGCAGGTCGACCCGTCCGGTGAGGTTGCGCAGGTCCGGGGGCACCCGGCTCTGGGCCAGGACGCAGACCCCCAGCCCGGCCCGGACCGCGGCCAGGATGCCGTTGATCTGACGCGTGTTGCAGGTGATCCGCCAGGCCCGGCCGGCGGCGGTGAGGGCGCTGATCGCGGCGCTGCGGCCGAAGCTGGGCGCGTGGTAGGTCACCAGCGGGAGCGGCTGGGTGGGGTCGAGCTCGAGCCGGTCCAGCCCCACCCACACCAGCCGGTCGCGGCGCACCATCCGGCCGAGATCGGTGTCGGCCTCCTGGTTGATGAAGATGAGGTCGAGGGCGTTGCGCTCGAGGCTGCGCAGCAGGGTGCCGCTCTGGGTGACGGTGAGCTCGAGGTTGATCCGCGGGTACACCTGGCGGAAGTGGCGCAGGATGCTCGGCAGCTCGCTCAGCGCCAGCTCGTCGGCGGCGCCGAAACGCAGCCGGCCCGACATCGCCGAGCCGGTGAAGTAGCTGGCCGCCTCGTCGTGGGCGGCGAGGATGGCGCGGGCGAACCCGGCCATCGCCTCCCCGTTGTCGGTGAGCGTGATGGTGCGGGTGTCGCGGCTGACGAGCTGACGCCCGGCGGCCTCCTCCAGCCGCCGGATCTGCTGGGAGACCGCCGGCTGGGAGATGCCCAGCTCCGCCGCCGCCCGGGTGAAGCTCAGCCCGTTGGCCACCGCCAGGAAGGTCCGCAGCAGCGTCGGGTCGAAGTAGCGGGTCACCGGGTCATCATGACCCCTTATGCGACTTATAGCGAGCATAGTTCGCAGAAATGTTTCCCGTGCGGTTAGCGTGTGGACGTCCCCCCGGGGACGCCCCGGCCTCCGCGAGACCGGACCCTTGGCAGCGTCGCCAGCCCTCCTCGCAACCGCTCCGACCCGATCCAGGTGATCCCTGTGCGCCGTCTCCCGGCCACCTTCTCCGCCCTGTCCTCGCCCGCCTACCGACGCTTCGTCCCCGCCCAGTTCATCGGCAGCACCGGTGTCTGGATGCAGCGCATCGCCCAGGACTGGCTGGTCCTCGAGCTGACCGGCTCGGCCGCCGCGGTCGGCCTGGTGGTCGCGATGCAGTTCCTGCCGATGCTGCTGCTCGGCCTGTGGGGCGGCGTCATCGTCGACCGCTTCCCGATCCGGCGGCTGCTGATCTTCACCCAGACCGTCGCGGCCGCGCTCGCCCTGCTGCTCGGCGGGCTCTCCCTCGCCGGTGTGGTGCAGGTCTGGCACGTCTACGCCATCGCCCTGACGCTCGGCCTGGTGGTCGTGGTGGACGGCCCGGCCCGGCAGGCCTTCGTCAGCGAGCTGGTGCCCTCCTCCCAGGTGCGCAACGCGGTCGGGCTGAACAGCACGGTCTTCCAGTTCAGCGGGGTGCTCGGGCCGGCGGTCTCGGGCGTCCTGGTCGCCGTGGTCGGCAACGGCTGGGCGTTCATGATCAACGGCCTGGCGTGCACGGCGGTGGCGGCCATCGTCTTCACCGTGCGCCCGCAGTTCACCCGCCCGGTCGTCCCGCGCGCCCCCGGTGCGCTGCGTCAGGGGCTGCGCTACATCTTGTCCACCTCGGAGGTGTTCTGGGCGATCCTGCTGGTCGCACTGGCCGGGCTGATGGCGTTCAACCTGCCGGTGCTGCTGGCCACCATGGCCGACAGCGAGTTCCACACCGGCGTCAGCGGCTACAGCCTGCTGACCACCGTCAACGCCGTCGGCGCGCTGATCGGCGGGCTGTGGGCCGGCAGCCGCACCACCACCAGCAGGCTGCGCTCGCTGACCGGCGGGCTGGGCGCGCTCGGCGTCCTCTACGCGGCGATGGCGGTGGTCCCGGGGCAGATGGCCTTCACCGCGCTGCTGGTGCTGTCCGGGGTGGCGACGATGTCCTTCCTCATCGGCGCGAACTCCCTCATCCAGCTGAGCACCGCACCGGAGGTCCGCGGCCGGGTCATGAGCGTCTACATGATGGTGCTGCTCGGCGGGCAGTCGATCGCCGGACCCCTGGTCGGGCGCTTCAGCGACTGGGCGGGCCCGCGCGCGGCGCTGGTGCTCTGCGGTGTGGTGATCCTGATCGTCACGGCGGTGCTGGCCGGGCTGATGGCCCGTCAGGCGCACCTGCGACTGGCGCTGCAGCGTGAGCGCTGGGCCCCGCGGCTGAGCATCGTCCGGGTCCCCTGACCCCGACGGGGCCACCGGGCCGGTCTTGCTGGGTGAGACGGCCGCTTGGGTTCGTCCGGAGAGCCACGCAGGGTGGGTTGTTCGGACGTCCCCGACGGAAGGACAGCAGCATGCTCACCCTGAGCGAGCGGGCCAGCACCGTGGTCCGGACCATCTCCGGTCAGCACGAGGCCGACGACGCCGGCCTGCGGATCGCGGCCACCGACGAGGCCGCGGGCAGCCTGGGGATCACCGTGACCCCGGACCCCGAGCCGGGCGACACCGTGGTGGAGGCGGACGGGGCGCGGGTCTTCGTCGACCAGAGCGCCTCGGAGCTGCTCAGCGACATGGTGCTCGACGCCCAGGTCGACGAGCAGGGCAACGTGGAGTTCGCGCTCGGGCCGCAGCAGACGGTCTGAGCCACTCCCTCACGCGCACGGGCCCGGGTCAGGCGAAACGCTGCCACCCGGGCTTGTGCGCGTACACGTGCTGGTAGTAGCCGCGCAGCCGCAGCCCGCTGGCGGCCGCCTCGTCCAGCACGACGGTGGCCCGCCGGTGGTGCTGGAGGATGCTGGCCGGGCAGACCGCCGACACCGGGCCCTCCACGGTGGCCGCGACGGCATCCGCCTTGGCCGCGCCCTGCGCCACCAGCAGGACGTGCCGGGCGTCCATGATCGTGCCCAGGCCCTGGGTGAGGCAGTGGGTCGGCACCTCCTCCAGGGAGGAGAAGAAGCGCTGGTTGTCGAGCCGGGTGCGCTCGGCCAGCGTCTTGATCCGGGTGCGTGAGCTGAACGAGGAGGTCGGCTCGTTGAAGCCGATGTGGCCGTTGGTGCCGATGCCGAGGATCTGCACGCTGACCCCGCCGGCCTCGCTGATGGCCCGCTCGTAGGCCTCGGCCGCGGCCTCGACGTCCTCGGCCGCGCCGTCGGGGACGTGCACCCGGGCCGGGTCCATCCGCAGCGGCTCGGTCACCGTGCGGGCGATCACGCTGGCATAGCTCTCCGGGTGGTTGCGGTCGAGCCCGACGTACTCGTCGAGGGCGAAGGCGTCCACGGCCGACAGGTCGAGCTCACCCGCCTCCACCTTGGCGGCCAGGTGGGCGTAGATCGCGAGCGGGGACGAGCCGGTGGCCAGACCGAGGACGGGACGCTCCTCGTCGGCGCAGACCCGCGCCACCTTGGCCGCGGCGACCCGGCCCACCTCGTCGGCGTCGGGGCAGATGATGACCTCCACGGGGCGTCAGTCTGGCAGATCCGGACGGCCCCGCCGGCCCCGCCCGCGTCACGCGTCAGGACTGGTGCGCCGGCCTCGGGTCCGGTCGGCTGCCGGTGCTGCGGCTGGTGCCCGCGTCGCCGGCCCGGTCGGTCTCCTCTGGCCGGACGCCCTCCCCGGCGGTGCCGGGCCGGTGCAGGGTGACGACCACCGACTTCGAGGTCGGGCAGTTGCTGCCCTCGGCGGTGGAGTCCAGCGGGACGAGCGGGTTCGTCTCGGGGTAGTAGGCCGCCACCGAGCCGCGCGGGGTGTCGTAGGCCACGCAGCGGAACCCCTTGGCGACCCGTTCCACGTCGTCGTCCCAGCTCGAGCGCAGGTCGACCACGTCGCCGTCGGCGAACCCGCGCACCGCCAGGTCCTCGGGGTGCACGAACACCACCCGCCGGCCGCCCTCGACGCCGCGGTAGCGGTCGCTGTAGCCGTAGATGGTGGTGTTGAACTGGTCGTGGCTGCGCAGCGTCTGCAGCAGCAGGTGACCCTCCGGCACCTGCACGACGTCCATCGGTGAGACCACCATCTCGGCCCGCCCCGAGGAGGTGCGGAAGGTGCGGCTGTCGCGCGGCGGGTGCGGCAGGGTGAACCCGCCGGGACGGTCGGCCCGCTCCTCGTAGTCCTCGCAGCCGGGCACCACCCGGCTGATGTGGTCGCGGACCACCGAGTAGTCCGCCCCCATCGCCGCCCAGTCGATGCCATACCGGTCCCCCAGCGTGGCCCGGGCCATCCCGGTGACGATCTGCACCTCCGAGCGCAGGTGCGGGCCGGCCGGCTCGAGCGGTCCGCGGGAGGAGTGCACCTGCGACATGGAGTCCTCGACGGTGACGAACTGCTCGACGCCGTCGTGGACGTCCTTCTCGGTGCGTCCCTTCGTGGGCAGGATCAGCGCGGTCTCCCCGCACACCAGGTGGGAGCGGTTGAGCTTGGTGGAGACGTGCACGGTCAGCCGCGCCCGTCGCATCGCCTCCATCACCACGTCGGTGTCGGGGGCGGCGTGCACGAAGTTGCCGCCCAGCCCGACGAAGACGTGCGCGCGGCCGTCCCGCAGCGCCTTGATCGACTCGACCGTGTCCAGCCCGTGCTCACGCGGCGGGTCGAAGCCGAACTCCTCGCCCAGGGCGTCGAGGAAGCTGTCGGGCGACTTCTCCCAGATGCCCATGGTGCGGTCGCCCTGCACGTTGGAGTGGCCGCGCACCGGGCACAGCCCGGCGCCCTTCTTGCCGATGTCGCCGCGGACGAGCGCCAGGTTGGTCAGCTCCTTGATGGTGGCCACCGCGTTGCGGTGCTGGGTCAGCCCCATCGCCCAGCACCAGATGGTGGCCCGCGAGCCACGCAGCAGCTCGGCGGCCTCGGTGATCTGGGCCCGGCTGAGCCCGCTGTCGCGCTCTACCTGCGCCCAGTCGACCGCGGCGACGTGGTCACGCCAGGCCTCGAACCCGGTGGTGTGGGCCCCCACGAAGTCGTGGTCGACGGCGTCCCACTCGACCAGCAGCGCGCCGATGCCCTGGAACAGCGCCAGGTCGCCGTTGTTGCGCACCGGCAGGTGCAGGTCGGCGATGTCGGTGCCGGTGCCGACCACCCCGCGGGGCTTCTGCGGGTTGCGGAAGTTGACCAGCCCGGCCTCCCGCAGCGGGTTGATGGAGATGATCTTCGCGCCGCGCCGCTTGGCGATCTCCAGCGCCTGCAGCATCCGCGGGTGGTTGGTGCCCGGGTTCTGCCCGGCGATGATGATCAGCTCGGCGTGGTAGATGTCGTTGAGCGTGACGCTGCCCTTGCCGATGCCGATCGACTCCGCCAGCGCCACGCTGGTCGACTCGTGGCACATGTTCGAGCAGTCGGGCAGGTTGTTGGTGCCGAACGCCCGGGCGAACAGCTGGTAGGCGAAGGCGGCCTCGTTGGAGGCCCGTCCGGAGGTGTAGAAGACGGCCTCGTCGGGTGAGTCGAGCGCGGTGAGGTGGTCGGCGACCACCCGGAAGGCGTCGGCCCAGTCGATCGGCTCGTAGTGGGTGCCGCCCGGCCGCTTGACCATCGGCTGGGTGATCCGGCCCTGCTGGCCGAGCCACCACTCGTCGTGGGCGTCCAGCTCGGCGATGCTGTGGGTGGCGAAGAAGTGCGGGTCGGCCCGCCGCTTCGTGCCTTCCTCGGCGACGGCCTTGGCGCCGTTCTCGCAGAACTCGGCGGTGTGGCGGTGCTCGGGGTCGGGATCGGGCCAGGCGCAGCTCATGCAGTCGAAGCCGTCGGTCTGGTTGAGCTTGAGCAGGGCGCGGGCCGAGCGGACCGGCCCCATCCGCTCCACCGAGCGCTTCATCGCCACCGCCACGCCGGTGACACCGGCCGCGGCCGACTTGGGACGGTGCACCTCCAGCTCCGCCTCGGGCGCCTCGCGGCCGTCGGAGGTCCCAGGGGTGGACGTCGCTGTCATCGCCGCTCCTCGCTCGGTGTTCGGGCTGCTCGCCGACTCTACGCGTGCCCTCCGACCCCGTCCGCCCGGCGGCGTTCGGGCGGGCCGGAGGCGATGACGGCGGGGATAGCATGGCCGCCATGGCGACCTGGGAGGACGGACCGGAGTACGCGCCGCACCAGCGGCCGGACCAGTTCCAGCCTCCCGCCGACACGCCGCCGCTGGGCGCCGCACCGCCGGCGCCGCGGCCCCCGGCGTCCGAACCGCTGGCGCCGCCGCTCCGCTACGAGATGCGCAGCCAGGTGGCCGGGCTGGAGACCCTGGTGCCGGACCGTGGCGAGCAGCGCGACCCGCACCGCGCCTTCGATGTCGTGCAGTCGGTGATGACCGAGCAGCCCTCCTTCGGCCCGCGGGCCTGGAGCGCGGCGCACTCCAGCTCCTGGAGCCAGCAGTGGGCCCCGC
>NZ_QPKK01000176.1 GCF_003344635.1 Desertihabitans aurantiacus | reverse complement strand
GGCTGCTGGACGTCCCCGTGGCTGCACCGGGCCGCACGCTGCTGGTCTGCGGCTCCCACACCGGCGCCGCCACCCGCCAGCTCGAGCGCGCCACCGGCGGGGAGCGCGCTGCGCCCTCGGTGGTCGACACCGACCGCGCGCTGACCGACACCTCCGCCGAGGCCGACCGGCTGGTCACCGAGCTCGCCCCCGCCGTGGGTGACGGGTTCGCCG
The DNA here is from genome assembly GCF_003344635.1 of Desertihabitans aurantiacus. Taxonomy (GTDB): domain Bacteria; phylum Actinomycetota; class Actinomycetes; order Propionibacteriales; family Propionibacteriaceae; genus Desertihabitans; species Desertihabitans aurantiacus. The sequence continues at coordinate 8,149 of NZ_QPKK01000176.1, read as the reverse complement.
CCGTCGCCAGCGAGCGGGTGCGCCGCGCCGAGCACGACACCCTGGCCCACGGCCGCTCGGTGATGGAGGTGCTGGTCTCGGTCGTCCAGCGGCTGCGCGAGGAGGTCGACGTCGTGGTGACCAAGGGCGGCATCACCGGCGCCGACGTCGCCGGCGCCGGGCTGGGCGCGACCAGCGCCCGGGTGCTCGGCCAGGTGCTGCCCGGCGTCTCGGTGTGGCGGCTGACCACCCCCGCCGGCCGCGAGGTCGTGCAGGTGGTGGTGCCGGGCAACGTCGGCGACGACGACACCCTGGACGCCGCCCTGCGCGCCGTGGGCGCCTGAGCACTCGCCACGGGACCGATCGCCACGCCCGCCAGGCCGGCGTCCCGGCCCGTGTAGTTGCCTCCGGGGAAACCACCGGGTAGTTTCTTTCCAGGAAACGATCTTCGTGGAAGGAGCCACCGTGGACAGCGAGGAAGCAGCCGCCCGTCTCGCCCGGACCGACCGGTCGACCCGTCTGTCGGCCAGGAGCGGGGCATGGCTCACCGCAGCCGTCGTGTCCGCCGCCGTGCTGGCGGTCGGCGTGGTGGTCGACCTGGAGCTGGTCTGGCTGTCGGGGCTGGTCGCGCTCGGCGTGGCGGGGCTGTGGGCGGCACGACCCCTGCGCCCCCGGCTGGACTGGTCGGACCGGATCGGCTCGGGACTGGTCGTCGGTGGCGCGGTGCTGGCCGTGATCGCCTACATCGGCGTCCAGCTCGCCGTGCGTGCGGCTGGATGGCCCGCCCCCCACACCTGCAGCGCGCTCGCCGCCGCTGTCGTGGTCCTCCTCGTCTGCCGAGCCGGCTTGCAGCGGCTCGCGAGCCCCGCGGCGGGTGCGCGTGGGAGGACGCGGTGAGCCAGGTGGCCGACGAGCCCGAAGGGGCGTCCACCTCCCTCGACCCGCTGCTGCACGAGCCCGCGCGGCTGACCCTGCTGGCTACCCTCGCCCCCGCCGAGTACGTCGAGTTCTCCGCGCTCCTCCGGCTCGTCGGGGTGAGCAAGTCAGCGCTGTCCAAGCACGTGTCCGCCCTGGCCGAGGCGGGGATCGTCGTCGTCACCAACGCTCCCACCGACAAGCGGGTGCGACGGATCGCGCTCAGCGAGCAGGGACGGCAGTCCTTCGACGCCTACCTGCGACGCCTCGAGCAGATCGTGCAGTCGGCCAGGGGACCGGTTCAACCGCCTCGGCCGGCGGCGGCCGGGAACGACGGCGACCGCGGACGGTGACCCGGACGGCGCCCGGTGGAGCGCGCGGGCACCAGCGGGTGGGGCCGGTCTGCCAGCATGGGTCCGTCCCCGCAGGTGCCCCCGACCAGGCAGGTGAGCAGATCCATGACGACCGAGGAGACGGGCCGTCCGGCCGGCACCTCGCGGACGTCGGGGCTGTCGCCGGTCCTGCTGGACGCCCTGGTCGCGCTCGGTGTGTTCGCCTACAACCTGCCCGTGCAGGGGCTGACCGGTCCGGTGTGGGCGCTGCTCGTCCCGCTCGGGCTCTGCCTGCCCTACGTGCTGCGCCGCCGTCACCCCCGGGCCGTCTTCGCCACCGTCCTGGCGGTGGCCGTCGTCCAGCAGCTGGCCGGGGTGCCGCTGCTGGTGGCCGACGTGATGCTCGCCCTCGCCCTCTACGGCGTCGCCCGCCGGCACCTGTGGCCGTGGTCGGCCGGTGCTGCGCTACTGGTCGCCGGTTGGGTGGTGTGGGCGGTCGGGACGCGGCTGGGTGAGTACTTCCTGTCGGTCTTCGACCTGGTGCTGCTGCTGATGGTGGTCGCGGTGGCGTGGCTGACCGGCACCCTGGCCCGCACCCGCGCCCAGTACGTGGAGAGCCTGCGGCTGCGAGCCGAGCAGCTGGAGCGGTCCCGCGCCGTGGAGGCCGAGATGGCCGCCGCCGCCGAACGCACCCGGATCGCCCGCGAGCTGCACGACATCGTCTCCCACGGCCTCAGCGCGATCGGCCTGCTCGCCGAGGGCGCCGCACGGCAGGTCGGCCGCGACCCGGCGCAGGCGGAGGCGGCGATGCTCAAGGTCCGCGACACCAGCCGGGAGGCGATGCAGGAGATGCGCTCGATGCTCGGCGTGCTCCGCGAGTCCGGGGACGCCGCCTCCAGCCCGCTGCCCGGGCTGGAGGCCCTGCCCGCCCTGGTCGAACGGGCCCGCGAGACCGGGCTGCCGGTCACACTGAGCGTGCAGGGCGAACCGCCGCCGCTGCGCAGCAGCCTGCAGCTCGTGCTCTACCGGGTGGTGCAGGAGGCGCTGACCAACGTCGGCAAGCACGCCGGCGAGCGCCTCAGCCGGGTCGAGGTGACGCTGCGCCACGGCCGGGACGAGGTCGCCGTCACGGTCGCCGACGACGGCGCCGGACCCCGCCCCGCCGGCACCGCCGGCAACGGCCACGGCCTGGTCGGGATGCGGGAACGGGTGGCCGCGCTCGGCGGCACCCTGCGCACCGGCCCCCGACCCGGCGGCGGCTTCCAGGTCCACGCCACGGTGCCGACCGGGGACGCCCGGTGAGCGCCGTCCGCGTCGTCCTCGTCGACGACCAGGAGCTGGTCCGCAGCGGGCTGCGGATGGTGCTCGACGGCCAGCCCGGGATCGAGGTGGTCGGCGAGGCCGGGGACGGCCGGGCCGCGCTGGAGCTGCTGGCCGGCCTCGACTGCGATGTCGTGCTGATGGACGTCCGGATGCCGGGGATGAACGGCGTCGAGGCCACCCGCGAGATCACCCGGCGGGACGGCCCGCGGGTGCTGGTGCTCACCACCTTCGACCTCGACGAGCACGTCTACGACGCGCTGCAGGCCGGGGCCAGCGGGTTCCTCGTCAAGGACACCCCGCTGCCGGAGCTGCTGGCCGCGATCCGGCACGTGCACGCCGGCGACGCGGTGGTCTCGCCCAGCACCACCCGCCGGCTGCTGCAGCACTTCACCGGCCCCGACCCGCGACCGGTCCCCGCGCGCGACCCGTCCGGAGGCCGGCTGGCCGACCTCACCGCCCGCGAGCACGAGGTGCTGCTGCTCGTCGCCGAGGGCCTCAGCAACGCCGAGATCGCCGAGCGGCTGGGCGTGGAGGAGGTCACGGTCAAGACCCACGTCGGGCGGATCCTGGCCAAGCTGGGGCTGCGCGACCGCACCCAGGCCGTCGTGCTGGCCTTCCGCAGCGGGCTGGTCGGCGGCTGAACCGGGGGCGGCGTCATACCTGGGGAGGACGCCGAAGATCACCCTGAGGAGTGACGATCTCGGGGCCGGGGCTCGGCAGGGTGGAGCCATGGACACCGTCACCACCGTCAACCTGACGAAGAGCTACGGGAGACAGGCCGTCGTCCAGGGCCTCGACCTGCGGATCCCCCAGGGCTGCGTCTACGGCTTCCTGGGCCCGAACGGCTCGGGCAAGTCGACGACCATGAAGATGCTGCTCTCGCTGGTCCAGCCGTCGGCCGGTGAGGTGCACATCATGGGCGAGCCGATGAACCGGCGCACCCGGCGCCGCCAGCTGGCCCGGATCGGCTCGCTGATCGAGGCCCCGCCCGGCTACGGCCACCTCACCGGCGGGGAGAACCTGCGGCTCGTGCAGCGCTCCCTGGGGCTGGACGAGGCCCAGGTCAACCGCGCGGTGCAGGCCGTCCGGCTGGACAAGCAGCTGGACAAGAAGGTCGCCAACTACTCCCTCGGCATGAAGCAGCGGCTGGGCATCGCGATGGCGCTGGCCCGTGAACCGCGGCTGCTCATCCTCGACGAGCCCACCAACGGGCTCGACCCCGCCGGCATCGAGGAGATCCGCGAGCTGCTGCGCCGGCTCGCCTCCCGCGGCGTCACCGTGATGGTCTCCAGCCACCTGCTCGGGGAGATCGACAAGGCCGCCGACCACTTCGGCATCCTGGCCGAGGGCCGGCTGCTGTTCCAGGGCTCGCGGGAGCAGCTGTTCGCCGCGGCCGTCCCCGACGTCCTCATCGACACCCCCGAGCCCCGCCAGGCCAGCGCCGTGCTGGACGGCCGGCTCACCACCCGCGTCGAGGGCGGCAGCCTGCGGATCGGCGGTATCGACAACCGGGTCACCGCCCGGGTGGTCGCCGACCTGGTCGGCGCCGGCGCCCCGATCTACGGCGTCCGTCGGGAGGAGCAGTCCCTGGAGGACGTCTTCATGACCCTGACCGCGGGAGGTCGGCTGTGAGCGCCGTGACCGTCGGGGCGACCGGTCCGGTCGTCGTCAACGAGTTCGCCAAGCTGCGCCACCTGCGGGTGGGGCTGGTCGCCGGCCTGATGGTGCTGGGCACGGTGGCGCTGACCCTGCTGAGCACCGTCACCAGCGCCGAGTTCGCCGACCCGGCGACCCGCACCTGGGACGTCCCGCTGGCCGGGCTGTCGCTGGCGGTGCCGATGGTCTCCCCGCTGCTGCTCGCGGTGGTGGCCAGCCGGATGGTCGACATCGAGCACCAGGGCAACGGGTGGCTGATGGGCTCGACCAGCGGCGTCACCCCCGGCGCGCTCTGCCGGGCCAAGCTGCTCACCGCCGGCACGGTCGTCGTCGCCGCCACCGTCGTCACCCACCTGGCCGTCTGGGCGCTGGGCCGCCTCGCCGGCATCGACGCCCCGGTGCCGGTCGGGTTGTGGGCCGGCTTCGCCGTCACCAGCCTGGCCGTCAACCTGGTCGTGCTGGCACTGCACCTGGTGCTCTCGGCGAAGGTCGACAACCAGCTGGTCGCGCTCGGCATCGGCCTGCTCGGGACGGTGGTGGCCGTCTTCGGCTCGGGCTTCCCGGGCTGGTTCGCCCACGCCACCCCGTGGGGCTACTACTCGCTGGTCGCCGTCGCCGGCTACGAGGGCGAGCACCTCGTCACGACGGCACCGTCCTACCTCAGCGTGCTCGTCCTGGTCGGGCTGGCCGCTGCCCTCTTCGTCCTCGTCACCAGCCGCTTCGACCGTCAGGAGGCCCGGTCATGACCCCGTCCCTCAGCGCCGTCCTCGGCACCGAGCTCGGCAAGCTCAAGCGCTCCCTCAGCTGGAGCATCGTGGTGCTGCTGCCCCTCGTGATGGTCTTCGCCGGCTCGTTCATGACGCTGGTCTCCCAGCAGCAGCTGGCCGACGGCTGGCACACCCTGTGGCTGCGCTCGGTCGTCTTCTACGGGCTGTTCCCGCTCACCCTCGGTCTGGGCATCCTCGCCTCGCTGGTGTGGCGCCCGGAGCACCGCGGCGGCAACTGGAACGCCCTGATGAGCACCCCGGTTCCGACGCTGCGGATCGTGCTGGCCAAGACGCTGGCGATCGCCCTGCTCGGGGCGGTCATGCAGCTGGTGCTGCTGATCGCGGTCGTGGTGACCGGCAAGCTGCTGTTCGGGCTGCCGGGTCTGCTGCCCCCGCGCTACCTGCTGGTCACCGCACTGCTGGTGGTGGCCGTGCTGCCGGTGGCGGCCGTGCAGTCGGCGCTGTCGATGACCTTCCGCTCCTTCGCCGCCCCCGTCGCGGTCGCCCTGGTCGGCGCCGGGATCGCCGCGGTGGCGCTGGCGGCCGAGCTGGGCGGGGTGATCTTCGTGCTGCCGCACGCACTGACCGCCCGGGCCACCCAGCTGGCCACCGGGACGTTCGGCGACAGCGGCCAGCTCACCGCCGGCGGGTCGCTGGCGATCGTCTGCGCCAGCGCCGTCCTCACGCTGCTGGTGGTGGCGCTGGCCACCCGCTTCCAGGAACGCCGCGACGTCCGCGTCTGACCCCCGACCCCCCTCCGGAAGGAGCACGAGATGAGCCTCGACACCCGTCCGACCCCCACCACCACCGGTGACGTCGACCACCGCACCGCCGACGCCGGCTGGTCGCTGGGGCTGGGAGTGGCCGCGCTGGTCCTCGCGCCGCTGCTGCTCGCCCTGCCGCTGGTCTGCTTCCTGCCCCCGCTGCTGGCCGCCGTCGGCGCGGTCACCGGCTGGGCCGCCCTGCGCCGCGGCGACCGTCCCGGCCTGGCCACCACCGGACTCGTCGTCTCGGTGGTGGTGTGCGGGCTGACCCTGGGGCTGGCGAGCCTGTGGACGGCCTTCGTCGTCAACCCCGCGATCAGCGGCTACCCCGAGCTGCAGGAGGCGATCCGCGGCATCTGGGAGCGCTGACCCGCGAGCCCCCGGTGGTCCGGGCCGGCCGGTGCTCCGGCCCCGGGCCACCGGCTGACCGCGCCCGGACCGGCGCGAACTAGGGTGGCCACGTGCCGGAGCGGACTGCGCAGTGGCTGCAGCGGGACGGGCTGTGGGCCCGTGTCGTGGTGACCGCCTGCATGCTGCTGTACACGCTGCCGATCTCGGTCGGCTTCGTCTGGCGCGGCTGGGACACCGTGCAGCTGCTGGTGATCTCCCTCGGGCTGACGCTGCCCTGGCTGGTCGGCCACCGCCGACCGCTGCTCTGCTTCGCCGTGATGGCCGGCGCCGGGGCGGTCCAGATCGCCTACGGCCACCCGTTGATGCCGGCCAACCTGCTGCTGCCGGCGAGCATCTTCACCCTCGCCGACCGCCGGCCCAAGAACGTCTCGCTGCCCGCCCTCGGCGTCGTGCTGGTCGAGGGCGTGGTGGCCGCCGTGCACTGGGAGGAGTCGCTGGCCTCGGCGATCGCCCCGATCGCCGCCCTCTGCCTGATCTCGGTCTGCGCCTGGACCTGGGGGCACGCCTCCTCGCTGCGCCGGGCCTACGCCGAGAGCCTCGAGCAGGCGGCCGAGCACCTCCGCCGGGAACGGGCCCACCTGGCCGAGATCGCCGCGGCCCGCGAGCGCACCCGGATCGCCCGCGACATGCACGACGTCATCTCCCACAGCATCGCCGGGGTGCTCACCCTGGCCGAGGGCACCCTGCGCGCCGATCCCGACCTGCCCGAGCGCCAGCGGGAGGCGTTGCAGAGCATCAGCCGCTCCTGCCGGCAGTGCCTGCGTGAGTTCCGGGCGCTGCTGCGGGTGCTGCGCGACGACGGGGACCTTCCCGAGACCCCCGCCATCTCCGATCTGCGCTCGCTGCTGGAGGTGCTGGAGGCCAGCGGGGTGGTGACCCACGTCCACGCCGACGCCGGCGAGCGCCAGACCCCACCCGCGCACCAGGAGGTGGTGTACCGCCTGGTCCAGGAGGCCGTCACCAACACCCAGCGCCACGCCACCGACGTGCACCGCTTCGAGGTGCGGATCGCCGTCATCGACCAGCAGCTGGAGGTGCTGGTGAGCGACGACGGACTGCCCGCCGCGGAGGAGGCCGAAACCGGGAGCGGTCTGGGGCTTCGCGGCATGCGGGAGCGGGTGGAGGCGCTCGGCGGCACGCTGGAGCACGGGCCGCAGCCGCCGCGCGGCTACCGGCTGCGCGCCCAGCTGCCCCTCGGCACGACCACCGGCCCGGCCCCGGACGTCCCGCAGCCGGAGCTCGCCCGGTGAGCGAGCCGGACGAGCCGATCCGGCTGCTCGTCGTCGACGACGACGGGCTGTTCCGCGAGGGGATCGCGATGATCCTCGAGTCCGACCCGGGGCTGCGGGTGGTGGCCAAGGTGGCCGACGGGCGCGCAGCCCTGGAGCACCTCGAGCAGCACCCCGGCGAGGTCGACCTGGTGCTGATGGACGTCGACATGCCCGGCATGGACGGGGTCGAGACCACCCGCCGCATCGTGGCCGCCGACGGGCCGCGGGTGCTCATCCTCACCACGTTCGCCCTCGACGAGTACGCCTACGGGGCCATCTCGGCCGGGGCCAGCGGGTTCCTGCTCAAGGACACCTCGCCCGACGCGCTGATCGCCGCCGTCGTCTCCGCGCACAACGGCACCGCCGTCGTCTCCCCGGAGATGACCCGGCAGCTGGTGAGCTCGATGGTCCCGCCCGGTCACGGCCCGGACCCGCAGCTGCAGGAGCCGCTGGCCGCCCTCACCGAGCGTGAGCTGGAGGTGCTGCGGCTGATCGGGCTGGGGCGCAACAACGCCGAGATCTCCGCCGAGCTGTTCATCGCCGAGGTGACGGTGAAGACCCACGTCGGCCGGGTGCTGCGCAAGCTCGGGGCGCGCGACCGGATCCAGGCGGTCGTCTTCGCCCACCGGGCCGGGCTGCTCCCCCCGCAGGGGTGAGGCTCAGGCCGGGGCGGGCACGGCCCGGCGGCCGCGACGCCGGCTGCCGCCCTGCCGGCGGGCGGCGCCGCGCAG
>NZ_QPKK01000175.1 GCF_003344635.1 Desertihabitans aurantiacus | reverse complement strand
GGTCCGCCGGCGGCGGGTGCGTCCGCAGAGCCGGGTCCGACCGACCGGGGCTGGTGCGCCGGAGCTGCGCACCCCGGTCGGGGCGCCGCGGGCCTGCCGGGTGTCGGCGCCGGCCCCGGCCACGGCCACCGGTGGCGACTGGCACCTGACCCCCCGTGGGGTGGCCGTGGTCACCGCGCTCACCGTGGCGACCTTCGTGCTCGCGGTGGTGGCGATGGTGGGTCGGTTCCTGGTGGTGACCGGCTGATCTCGCCCCGGCGGGCGGTCAGGAGGGCGGCGCACTTGATCTAGGGGCTGGATCGCCCTAAGGTCACTATATGTAGTGGTCACACGGATGTGATTCCGCTACAGGTAGATCCAGGTCGTCGATCCCGGGGGAGTGGCTGTGCACTGTCCGTACTGTCGCAACACCGACTCCCGGGTGCTCGACTCCCGGGTGAGCGATGACGGCACCAGCATCCGGCGCCGTCGCCAGTGCCCGGAGTGCGGGCGTCGGTTCACCACCGTCGAGCGGATGCAGATGATGGTGGTCAAGCGCTCCGGCACGGTCGAGCCGTTCAACCGCGACAAGGTCGTCAGCGGGGTGCGCAAGGCCTGCAAGGGCCGACCGGTCAGCGAGGACGCACTGGCCCAGCTGGCCCAGACCGTGGAGGAGACCCTGCGGGCCGCGGGCAACCCCGAGGTCCCCGCCGACGAGGTCGGCCTGGCCATCCTGCAGCCGCTGCGCGAGCTCGACCCGGTGGCCTACCTCCGCTTCGCCAGCGTCTACCAGAAGTACGAGTCCGTCGACGACTTCGAGGCCGCGATCACCGAGCTGCGCGGCGCGTCGACGGCTGCCGGGCCCGTCCAGGGGCCTTGACCGGGACACGGGTCGGGGCGCCCCGCGCCGAGCAACGCCCCGACCCGTCGGTCCGCTGCTGCCCGCGGCGGGTAGGTCGGCCTCCACTGCCGGGGAGTGCCCCGTTGTCCCACCGTCCGGCGGCGCCCAGAATGGGCGGGTGACCGACACCAGCCGTCCGACCACGACCACCGGCCTCCGGGTGCCGCGGGTGTTCTCCACCGAGGGTGTGCACCCCTATGACGAGGTGACCTGGGAGCTGCGCGACGTCGTCCAGACGAACTGGCGCACGGGGGAGACCGTCTTCGAGCAGCACGGGGTCGAGTTCCCCGACTCCTGGAGCGTCAACGCCGCGACCATCGTCACCACCAAGTACTTCCGCGGGGCGGTGGGCACCGAGCAGCGCGAGCACAGCCTGCGCCAGCTGCTGGACCGGGTGGTCGACCGCTACGCCGCCGCCGGTCTGCAGCACGGCTACTTCGCCGGCGAGGCCGACGCGGCGGTGTTCGGCGACGAGCTGCGCTGGCTGCTGCTGCACCAGTACTTCAGCTTCAACTCACCCGTCTGGTTCAACGTCGGCACCAGCTCCCCGCAGCAGGTCAGCGCCTGCTTCATCCTCTCGGTCGACGACACCATGGACTCGATCCTCAACTGGTACCGCGAGGAGGGCCTGATCTTCAAGGGCGGTTCCGGGGCCGGGCTCAACCTGTCACGGATCCGGTCCTCCCAGGAGCGGCTCAGCTCCGGCGGCACCGCCTCCGGTCCGGTCTCCTTCATGCGCGGGGCCGACGCCTCGGCCGGCACCATCAAGTCCGGCGGGGCCACCCGGCGGGCGGCGAAGATGGTGGTGCTCGACGTCGACCACCCCGACATCGCCGACTTCGTCGCCACCAAGGCGCGGGAGGAGCAGAAGATCCGCGCGCTCCGCGACGCCGGCTTCGACATGGACCTCGGCGGCGCCGACATCACCAGCGTCCAGTACCAGAACGCCAACAACTCCGTCCGGGTCAGCGACGCCTTCATGCGCGCGGTCGAGGAGGACGGCACCTTCGACCTCACCGCCCGCACCGACGGCCGCACCCTGGAGACGGTCCGGGCCCGCGAGCTGTTCGCCTCGATCGCGCAGGCGGCATGGGAGTGCGCCGACCCGGGCCTGCAGTACGACGACACCATCAACCGCTGGCACACCAACCCCGAGAGCGGCCGGATCACGGCGTCCAACCCCTGCTCGGAGTACCTCAGCCTGGACGACAGCTCGTGCAACCTGGCCAGCCTCAACCTGCTGAAGTTCCTCCGCCCCGACGGCACCGTCGACACCGAGACCTTCGTCGCGGTGGTCGAGCTGGTCACCACGGCGATGGACATCTCCATCTGCTTCGCCGACTTCCCGACCGAGGCGATCGGGCGCAACACCCGCGACTTCCGCCAGCTCGGGCTGGGCTATGCGAACCTCGGCGCCCTGCTGATGGCCAGCGGGCACGGCTACGACAGCGATGGTGGACGCGCGCTGGCGGCCAGCCTGACCGCCCTGATGACCGGGGTCGCCTACCGGCGCTCGGCCGAGCTGGCCGGCGCGGTCGGGCCCTACCCGGGCCACGCCCGCAACGCCGAGGCGCACCAGCGGGTGATGCGCCAGCACCGTGAGGCCTGCACCGCCCTGACGACGCTGTCCGACGTCGACGGCGCGGTGCACGAGCGGGCCGGGCGGGAGTGGGAGCGGGTGCTCGCCCTCGGCGCCGAGCACGGCTTCCGCAACGCCCAGGCCACCGTGCTCGCCCCGACCGGGACGATCGGTTTCATGATGGACTGCGACACCACCGGGGTGGAGCCGGACTTCTCGCTGGTGAAGTTCAAGAAGCTCGTCGGCGGCGGCTCGATGCAGATCGTCAACGCCACCGTGCCGCGGGCGCTGCGCAGCCTGGGCTACGACGAGGAGACGGTCGAGGCGGTCGTCGCGCACGTCGCCGAGCACGGCCACGTGGTCGACGCCCCCGGGCTGGCCCCGGAGCACCACGAGGTCTTCGACTGCGCCATGGGCGTCCGGGCGATCGCGCCGATGGGCCACGTGCGGATGATGGCCGCCGTCCAGCCCTTCCTCTCCGGTGGGATCTCCAAGACGGTGAACCTGCCCGAGGACGCCACCGTCGACGACATCGCCGAGGTGTTCACCGAGGGCTGGCGGCTGGGGCTGAAGGCGCTGGCGGTCTACCGCGACAACTGCAAGGTGGGCCAGCCGCTGACCACGGGCACGCCGACGGTGCGCACCGCCGATCCCGCGCCGACGCCGGAGACGCCGGCCGAGGTGCGCCCGGTGCGCCGGCGGCTGCCGAAGTCGCGGGCCAGCCGCACCACCTCGTTCTCCGTCGGCGGCGCCGAGGGCTACATGACCGCCGGCAGCTACGACGACGGCGGGCTCGGCGAGATCTTCCTCAAGCTCGGCAAGCAGGGCTCCACCCTGGCCGGGGTGATGGACGCCTTCTCGATCGCGGTCTCGATCGGGCTGCAGTACGGCGTCCCGCTGGAGACCTTCGTGCAGAAGTTCACCAACCTCAAGTTCGAGCCGGCCGGGATGACCGACGACCCGGACGTCCGGATGGCGCAGTCGATCATGGACTACATCTTCCGCCGGCTCGCGCTGGACCACCTGAGCACCGAGCAGCGCGCCGACCTCGGCATCCACACCGCGCGGGAGCGGGCGCGCTACGTCGAGACCGGCTCCTACGACCCGCCGGTCGAGGAGCAGCCCGCCGACGCCGCACCCGACCCGGCGCCGGCCCCGGCACCGCCCCCGGCCAGGGGTCCGGCGGCCAGGCCGGTCCCGGCCACCGCGCACACCACCACCGAGCTGGTCGAGTCGCTGTCGGGCCGGACGGTCGACGCACCGCTGTGCTACGTCTGCGGCACCAAGATGCGACCCAGCGGCTCCTGCTACGTGTGCGAGGGCTGCGGCTCCACCAGCGGGTGCAGCTGATGGAGCAGCGGCTCAGCCTGGTCACCCTCGCCGTGGACGACCTCGAGGCGGTGCGCCGGTTCTGGGTCGAGGGCATCGGCTGGCAGCCGATGACCGACGTGCCCGGGGAGGTGGTGATGTTCCAGGTGGGTGAGCACCTGCTGCTCTCGCTCTGGGACGTCGACCACTTCACCGCCGAGGTCGGTGCGCCGGTCCGCGGGCCGGGGGCGTTCCCGATCACGCTGGCGCACAACCTCGGCAGCCCCGAGGAGGTGGACGCGGTGCTCGCCCAGGCCGAGCGGGCCGGCGCCCGCACCACCGCGGCCGAGCACCGGGAGTGGGGCGGCTACTCCGGCTACTTCGTCGACCCGGCCGGGTTCTCCTGGGAGATCGCCTGGGCCCCGGGGGAGATCGGTGCGCTGGTGGTGCCGCCCGGCCGGCCCGGCTGAGCGACCGCCCGGACCGGAGCGGGCGCGATGGTGACAGCAGTCATCCCGGACCGACCTCCCGGCGGGGTTGAATGAGCCCATGCGCGCCACCCGGTCGATCGTCCTCACGGTGCTCGCCGCCGTGCTGCTGCTCCTGCTGCCGGCCGCGTCGGCCCGCGCCGAGTCCGACGGGGACTGGAGCTACCCCCGCTACGACGTCACCGCCGAGCTCGCCGCGGACGGCACGGCGCAGGTCACCCTCGACTTCGACTACGACCTCGGCACCGACCCCGGCCACGGCCCGCTGCTCGGCCAGGCGGTCCGCACCGAGATCGAGGGCGACCCCGACCACTACCGCAGCCTGCCGATCACCGACGTCACCGCCACCCGTGACGGCCGGCCCGAACCGGTGCAGACCGAGACCGACGGTGGCGTGCTGGAGATGCGGGTCGGGGACGAGGACGTCGAGCTGGAGGGCCTGCACACCTACACCGTGACCTTCACCCAGCGCGGCCTGGTCAACCCCGAGGCCGCCGGGTCGGGCCTGGACGAGCTGGCCTGGAACGTCCTGGTCGCCCAGGAGCTGCCGGTGCAGGACGTCACCGTCACCGTCACCGGGCCCGAGGACGTCCAGCAGGTCGCCTGCTTCGCCGGGGACGCCGGCAGCCCGACGCCCTGCGCCACCAGCAGCGCCGACGGGGCCACCGCCACCTTCGGCCACCCCGCGCTGGAGGAGGGCCAGGGCCTGACCACCGTCGCCGGCTGGCCCGCCGGCACCTTCACCGCCGAGCCGATCCTCATCCCGCGCCGCCACCTCGGCAACCTCTTCCCGCTCACCCCGGTGACCGGCGTCCTCGGCTCGCTGGTGGCCGTCCTCGGCGTGGTCGGCCTGGTGGTGCTGGGCCGCCGCGGCGCCGACGAGCGCTACGCCGACCTCACCCCGGGCCTGATGCCCGTGCGCGGCGAGACCGCCCGCACCACCCGCGGCCGCAGCGGCGCCCCGGTGGCGGTCCGCTTCACCCCGCCCGAGGACGCCCGGCCCGGCCAGATCGGCACCCTGCTCGACGAGGTCGCCCACGACCACGACGTCACCGCCACCATCGTCGACCTCGCCGTCCGCGGCCACCTGGTGATCGAGGACGTCGCCGCCGAGGGCGAGAAGCCGCCGAAGGGCCCCGAGCGCTGGCGGCTGCGCCGGCTGGACGCCGACCGGTCCGGGCTGCAGCCCTACGAGCAGGACCTGCTGGACGGCCTGTTCGCCGACGGCACACCGGTGCTGCTCTCCGACCTGGGCGCCTCCTTCGCCACCCTCAAGGCCAAGGCCCAGCGCGACCTGTACCGCGACGTCACCGATCGCGGCTGGTTCCGCGGCGACCCCAGCCGGGTCCGGGCCACCTGGGTCGGGCTGGGCATCCTCGTGGCCGTCGCCGGGGCGGTGCTCAGCCTCGTGCTCGCCTTCGCCGTCTCCTGGGGGCTGGTCCCGCTGGCGCTGGTGCCGCTGGGCATCGCGCTCGCGGTGCTGTCGGTGCGGATGCCGGCCCGGACCGCCGCCGGCTCGGCGGTGCTGGAGCAGGCCCGCGGGTTCAAGCTCTACCTCGGCACCGCCGAGGCCGACCAGATCCGCCTGGAGGAGGGCCAGGACGTCTTCTCCCGCTACCTGCCGCACGCGATCGCCTTCGGTGTCGCCGACCACTGGGCCGGCGTGTTCCGTGAGCTGGCCGCGCGCGGCGTCGTGCTGCCCGACCCCGTCTGGTACGTCGGCGGCTACCACGGCAGCCTGCTGCTCGCCCCCTCCTTCGCCAGCGACCTGGCCTCCTTCTCCGCCGACACCAGCGCGGCGATGACGGCCGCCTCCACCGCCTCCTCCGGCAGCAGCGGGTTCAGCGCCGGCGTCGGCGGCGGCGTGGGCGGCGGCAGCGCCGGCGGGTGGTGAGGCCCGTCACCGGTGGTCGCCGGTCGTAGGGTCGTCGCCGGTCGTAGGGTCGGGGCCATGGAGCCGTTCCCCGACCCGCACCCGGTTCCGGCCGCGCCACCGGAGGTGCGGGTCTACGAGGTCGGCCCGCGCGACGGGTTGCAGGCCGAGCGCACCGTCCTCGCCCCGGAGGTCAAGGTCACCTTCGTCCGCCGGCTGCACGCCGCCGGGCTGCGCACCATCGAGGCGACCAGCTTCGTCTCCCCGCGCTGGGTGCCTCAGCTGGCCGACGCGGAGCAGGTGCTGGCCGGGCTGGCCGACCTGGACGGCGTCCGGCTGCCGGTGCTGGTGCCGAACGTCCGCGGGCTGGAGCGCGCCCTGGTCGCCGGGGCCCGCGAGGTCGCGGTCGTCGTCTCGGCCACCGACAGCTTCGCCCGCGCCAACCTCGGCACCGACCGGGAGACCGCGATCGTCCGCGCCGCGGGCGTGGTGCGGGACGCCCGCGCGGCCGGGCTGGCCGTCCGCGGCTACGTCTCGATGTGCTTCGGCGACCCCGACGAGGGCCGGGTCCCGGTGGCCGGGGTGGTGCCCGTGGTGCACCGGCTGCTCGAGCTGGGCTGTGCCACGGTCAGCCTGGGCGACACCATCGGCGTCGCGACCCCCGCGCACGTGCGCGCCCTGCTCACCGCGCTGGCCGGCGCCACCGACCGGCTCGCGCTGCACGGCCACGACACCTACGGACAGGCACTGGCCAACGTGGCCGAGGCGCTGGAGCACGGCGTGGTCGAGATCGACGCCTCCGCCGGCGGGCTGGGCGGCTGCCCCTACGCACGCTCGGCCACCGGCAACCTCGCCACCGAGGACCTGCTCTGGATGCTCGGCGGTCTCGGCGTGCGCACCGGGGTCGACCTCGGCGCCGTCGCCTCGACCAGCCTCTGGATGGCCCACCACCTCGGTCGGCCCAGCCCGTCGCGGGTCGTCACCGCCCTCACCGGTGGTGCGCTACGTTCGCCTGCAGACGCCGATCCGGCGCCCGCCCCCGAACCGCGACCGAGCACCTGAGGAGACGAGGACGCGTGTCCGAGTACGCAGACTTCGACCTTGACCGCAGCACCGACGAGTCCTGGGTCGAGTTCGAGGCCCGCCTCGCCGAGGTGGTGTCGATGATCGACGACACCGCCGACTTCACCCTGGGCTGCGTGGCCGTCGACGACGAGGCGGTGCCCTTCGTCCGCTTCCACAGCCTCGACCGCGACACCCTGCTCGCCGAAGCCGCCAGCAACGCCGGGGTGGGGGAGAAGTACCAGCTCGGCCCGGGCGAGCTGCAGCGGATGGCGGCGCTGGGCTGGCAGGACCCGGTGACCGAGCCCGAGCACCCCGGCCAGCCCGTCACCGGCAACTTCTGGACCATCGGCGAGCAGGAGCGCTCGGCCGAGCTCGCCGCCCTGGCGGTGCGGACGCTGCGCGAGGTGTACGGCGTCCAGCACCCGGTCTTCCTGGCCCCCGACCAGCTGGCCGAGATCCTCACCCCCCAGGCCCAGCAGGAGGCGGTCAGCGAGTTCGACGCCGAGGACGTCATCGCCGTCATCCCGGCCGGCGCGGACCACCTCAAGGCCATGGTCGAGGCCGAGCTGACCGAGATGTTCGGCCACACCCCGCTGCACGACGCCGAGGGCGACATCGCCATCCGCGTCGGATCGACGATGCTCTTCCTGCGGCTGGTCAACGAGGCCCGCGAGGTGCTCGTGTTCGCCTCGCTGGTGCACGAGGTGGAGGGCCGCTCCCGCGCGGTGGAGGTGCTCAACGACCTCAACTCCGACGCCCGGATGGTGAAGTTCCAGCTGGTCCGCGACCGGGTCTTCGTCACCTGCACGGTGCCCGCGCACCCCTTCGTCCCCGCGCACCTGCACCAGGCGGTCACCCTGATGGCCGACGTCGCCGACGGCATCGACGACGAGCTGGCCAACAAGCTGCGCGGTCGCACCACCTTCGGCCCCGACGGCTCCTGACCCGGCCGGACGTCCGCCGCCGGCGGCACCCGCGAGCCTCTTCCTCGATCCGGCGCAGCGCGTCTAGGTTGACCCCATGAGCGCGCACAGCCCACGCCTGGCGCCACCGCCGGACCCGCTCGCCGAGCAGCTGTCCCGGGTGGCCGACCAGCTGGCCGAGCAGACCGCGCTGCTGCGGCGGATCAGCCAGCAGCTCGACCGGCTCGGCGCTCCGGTGCCACCGGCGCCGTCCCCGCTGCCGCCCGTCGTCGCCGGCGCGCCCGCACCGGCCGGCTTCCCGCAGCCCG
>NZ_QPKK01000174.1 GCF_003344635.1 Desertihabitans aurantiacus | reverse complement strand
CGGCGGTTCCTCGGCATCGGCGGCGCCGGTGCCGCCGCCGTGCTCGTCGGCACCGGCGCCTGGTCGACCGACACCGGCCACGCCGCCGCCGGGATCGGCTACCCCTTCACCCTCGGGGTCGCCTCCGGTGACCCCACCGCCGACGGCGTCGTCCTGTGGACCCGGCTGGCGCCCGACCCGCTGGCCTCGAACGGCCGCGGTGGCATGCCGCGGCGCCAGGTCCGGGTGCGGTACGAGGTGGCCCGGGACGAGCGGTTCCGCACCGTGGTGCGTCGCGGCAACGTGCTGGCCGTGCCCGAGCTCGGCCACGCCGTGCACCCGGAGATCGACGGTCTCGAGGCCGGACGGCCCTACTGGTACCGGTTCCGCGTCGGCTCCCACCTGTCGCCGGTCGGACGTACCAAGACCGCCCCGCGGCCCGGTTCGACCCCCGCCTCGCTGACCTTCGCCTTCGCGTCCTGCCAGGCCTGGCAGGACGGCTACTTCACCGCCTACCAGCACATGGCCGAGGAGGACCTCGACCTCGTCCTGCACCTGGGGGACTACATCTACGAGTCCGGCGTCGGCAGCAACAAGCGCGGGGTCGAGACGCCGTCCCAGCTGCACACCGAGACCTTCGACCTGGCGCGCTACCGGCTGCAGTACGCGCTCTACAAGTCCGAGGCGCCGCTGATGGCGGCCCACGCGGCGGCCCCGTTCGTCCAGACCATCGACGACCACGAGGTGGAGAACAACTGGGCCGGCGACCTCTCCCAGGCCGACACCGAGCCCGACCAGGACCCGGTGGTGTTCCGCCGACGTCGGGCCGCCGCCTTCCAGGCGATGTACGAGAACATGCCGTTGCGGCGGGCGCAGATGCCGTCCGGTCCCGACGTCCGGCTGCACCGGCGGCTGCGCTACGGCCGGCTCGCCGACTTCACCATGCTCGACACCCGGCAGTACCGCACCGACCAGCCCTGCGGGGACGGCCACTCCGCGGTCTGCGACGACCGGTTCGACCCCGACAACACCATGCTCGGCGGCAAGCAGAAGAAGTGGCTGCTGGACGGCTTCTCCTCCTCCCGCGCCCGCTGGCAGATCCTCGGCAACCAGGCCCCCGTCGGCCAGACCGACTGGGACCCCTCGCCGGAGGTCACCGACGTCTGGCTCGACCCGTGGGACGGCTACGTGGCCGAGCGCAACGAGGTGCTGGCCGAGGCCCGCCGCCGCGAGGTCCGCAACCTCGTCGTGGTCACCGGGGACCGGCACACCAACTACGCCCTCGACCTCAAGACCGACTACGAGGACCCGAGCTCGCCGGTGGTGGGGTCGGAGTTCGTGGGCACCTCGATCACCAGCGGTGCCGACGGTGCGGACATGAACGACCAGGGCCGCGACTTCCTCGCCGCCAACCCGCACCTGAAGTTCTTCAACTTCCAGCGCGGGTACAGCCGGGTGACGGTGACCCCGGACACGCTGCGCAACGACTTCCGGGTGGTGCCCTACGTGCTCGAGCCGGGGGCCCCGATCAGCACCCGGGCCAGCTTCGTGGTGGAGGACCGGGTGCCGGGCGTGCAGGGCGTCTGACCCCGAGCGCCGGCACCGGCCGGACGGGTGACCAAACCGGTTGCCCGTCCGGTCGGCCCACCGGCAGGGTCACCCCATGCCCTTCGCGCCCGCCCGGTTCCCCGAGGACGTCCCCACCCTGACCCGCGACGACGTCACGCTGCGGGCGCACCGGCCCGAGGACGCCCCGAGGGTGCTCGAGCAGTGCACCGACCCGCTCTCGGTGCGCTGGACCACCGTCCCGCTCGGCTACACCGCGGCGATGGCCGAGGACTGGGTGCGCCGCGACGTGCCAGGGCAGTGGACATCCGGGGCCGCGCACGTGTTCGCGGTCGAGTGCCCCTTCCCCGACGGCACCCGCCGCTTCGGCGGCAGCATGGACGTGCGCTGCATCGACGAGCGCCGCGGCGAGCTCGCCTTCGGCGCGCACCCGGCCGTCCGCGGCACCGGGGTGATGCGCACCGCCGGCGAGCTGGCCCTGGAGCACGCCTTCACCACCCTCGGCCTGCAGAGCCTGGTGTGGTGGACCGAGGCCGGCAACCTCGGCTCGCGCCGGCTGGCTCACGACCTCGGCTTCACGATCGCCGGCGGCGTCGTGCCGCGGTGGCTGGCCGCCCGCGACACGCTGGTCGACGCCTGGGTCGGCACCTTGCACGCCGACCAGCCCCGGCCCGTCCCGCCGCGGACCGTGCCGGTGCTGCACACCCCACGGCTGGTGCTGCGCGCGCACCGGCGCAGCGACGACCCGCGGGTGGTCGAGGCCTGCAACGACCAGGACACCCGCTACTGGCTCAACCAGCTGCCGGCCCCCTACACCGCCGAGGACGCCGCCCGCTTCCGGCTCGAGCACGCCACCGGACTGCACCCCGACGACTGCACCTGGGCGGTCACCGCCCGCGGTGCGGACCAGCTGCTCGCCACCGTCAGCCTGATGCGCCGGCCCGGCGGGCACGAGATCGGCTACTGGGCCCATCCCGACGCCCGCGGCCGCGGGGTGGTGACCGAGTCCGTCACCCGGCTGACCGAGCTGGCGCTCTCCCCCGACGGGTTCGACTCCCACCGGGTGGTGATCCGCGCGGCGGTCGGCAACACCGCCTCCCAGCGGGTCGCCGGGCGCAGCGGCTACACCCACTGCGGGGTGGAGACCGGCGCCGCCGTGCTCCGCGACGGCACCCGCACCGACCACCTGGTCTTCGAACGCGTCCGCTGACGTAGCAGACGCGGCGCGGGCGGTCGCGCGACCGCCACCGGGCGGACGACGTCGTCAACGGTTTCCCGGCACGTCGCCGGGTGTTGGGGGTCGGGTCGCGAACCCGACTCCTGCCACCCATGGGATGGCCGCCGTGACCCTGACTGCCACCCTCTCGCCCGCACGCCGTCGGCGTCGCTGGCGCGAGGGCCTCCTCTTCGGCCTGCTGATCCTGCCGAACCTCGCCGCCATCCTGGTCTTCTCGTACTACCCCACCGTCTACAACGTGGTGCTGAGCCTGACCGACTGGGACTTCATCGCGCCGGCGCCGGTGTTCGTGGGCCTGCAGAACTACCTCGACCTCTTCGCCAGCCCGGAGTTCTGGCTGGTGCTGTGGAACACCCTGGTGTTCACCGGCATCTCCGTGGGCGGCACCCTGGTCGGCGGTCTGGCCATCGGCTTCCTGCTCTCGCGGCGGCTCCGGTTCTCCGGCTTCACCCGCACCATCACCTTCGCCCCGCACATGCTGCCCGGGGCCGCGGTGGGCATCGTCTGGTTGTTCATGTTCGACCCGACCTACGGCCTCAGCCGGTGGGCGTTCGGGCTGTTCGGCGCCGACTCGCCGCAGTGGACGACCACCTCTGACTGGTCGCTGTGGGCCATCACCGTCGCCTACACCTGGCAGCGGCTCGGCTTCGTGGCGATCATCTACTACACCGCGATCCTGGACCTGCCCAAGGAGGTCTTCGAGGCCGCCTCCCTCGACGGCGCGTCGGGCTGGCGGCTGTTCCGCGGGATGACCCTGCCGCTGCTGTCCCCGGTGACCTACTTCCTGCTGCTGACCGGGATCATCACCAGCGCCCAGGCCTTCGACATCATCGCCGTCCTGACCGGCGGCGGCCCCGGGGACTCCTCCTCCACGCTGACCTGGATGGTCTACGACGAGGCGTTCTCGCAGTTCGACATCGGCACGTCCGCCGCCGCGGCCACCGTGCTGTTCCTGATCCTCCTGGTCGTCACGGTCGTCCAGACGCGGATCGCCGAGCGGAAGGTGCACTACTCATGAGCGTCGGACTCCCCCTCAAGGCCCCCCAGACGTCCCCGCAGGACCCGGGCACCGCCCCGGCCGCGGTCGCCCCCGTCGCCCCCGTGCCGGCCCCGACCCGGGGCACCGCCCCGGTGAGCCGGCGTCCGCTCTGGCTGTCGGTGGTGCAGTACGCCCTGCTGGCGTGCGTGTTCGTGCTCTTCGTGGTGCCCCTGCTGTGGCTGTTCACCTCCGCGGTGAAGCCCGAGGCCGACATCTACACCTGGCCGCTGCGCTGGGTGCCGACGTCGCTGGAGCTGGGCAACTTCGTCGACGCCTGGAACTCCGCACCCTTCGGCCGGTTCTTCCTCAACTCCATCATCACCACCGGGGTCGGGACCGCCCTGGAGATGACGTGTGCGGTGCTGTCGGCCTACGCCTTCGCCTTCGTCGAGTTCCGCTGGAAGAAGGCCGTGTTCATCCTCATCCTGGGCTCGCTCATGCTGCCCGGCCACGTCACGCTGCTGGTCAACTACATCACCGTGGCCAACCTCGGCTGGCTCAACACCTACGCCGGGCTGATCCTGCCCGGGATGGGCAGCGCGTTCGCGATGTTCCTCGTCTACCAGCAGATGCGCACGGTCTCCGCCGAGCTCGTCGACGCCGCCATCATGGACGGCGCCGGCCACTGGCGCCGGATGACCACCATCGTCGTCCCGCTCTGCACCCCGATGATCGTCACCGGGACGCTGATCGTGCTGATCGGCAAGTGGAACGACTTCGTCTGGCCGCTGATCGTCACCAGCACCGCCGACATGCGCACCCTGCCCATCGGTCTGCAGTTCCTGCGCAGCCAGGAGGGCTACACCAACTGGGGCGCCATCATGGCCGGCGCCGTGATGGTCGCCGCCCCCATGCTGATCGTCTTCTTCATCGGCCAGCGCCGCATCATCGGCGGCATCGCCGCCGGTGCGGTCAAGGGCTGACCTCCTCCGAACCCCCCTTCCCCGTTTTCCCCTCACCACCGAAACAGGAGACACCCATGTCCACACAGCTGTCCGACCTCCGGCTCAACCGCCGCACCCTGCTGGCGGTCCTCGGAGCCGGGGCGGGCGCCGCCGGGCTGGCCGCCTGCGGCTCCCCCGTCGCCGGCGGCTCGGAGGCCTCGTCCAACCTGCGCACGGGCTTCTCCCAGGCACCGACCACCGTCCCCTCCCAGTACCAGGGCCGGACCGCGGTGCTGTTCTGGGCCCCCTTCACCGGGGTGAACTTCGAGGCCCTGCAGGCCCTGTTCACCAAGTTCAACGACTCCCAGAGCGACATCGTCGCCATCGCCGAGTCCCAGGGCGGCTACACCGACCTGAACAAGAAGTTCACCGCGGCCCTGCAGGCCCGCCAGGTTCCCGACATCGTCTGCTTCCCCGAGCGGCAGTGGCTGCAGTTCTGGCAGGCCGACGCGCTGGCCCCGCTGGACGGCTACTTCGACGACCAGTGGTCGCTCGACGTCTACATGCAGAACTACGTCCAGGAGGGCACCGCCGGCGGCCAGACCTACGTCGTGCCGTTCGCCCGCTCCACCCCGCTCTTCTACTTCAACAAGACCCGCTTCGTGGAGGCCGGGCTGCCCGAGGAGGGCCCCACCACCTGGGAGGAGTTCGCCGAGATGGCGCCGGAGCTGCTCAGGCTCGACGCCGGCGGCCAGCCGCTGAAGCCGATGGCCTTCGGCCCCGACGACACCTGGTACGGCCAGTCCCACATCTGGGCCTGGGGCGGGCAGTGGTCCAGCGCCACCGAGGCCACCGCGGACGCCGGCCCGGCCCGGGAGTGGCTCTCGTGGAAGAAGGACTTCATCCACACCGACGGCTACGGCTACATGGCGCAGTCGGCGATGACCGACTTCCAGACCGGTGTCGCCGCCGCCTCCCACGGCTCCACCGCCTCCCTGCGCGGGGCCACCGAGGCCGCCCAGTTCGACATCGGCACCGCGTTCATGCTCGGCCACGACACGGCCGCCCCGCCGGTGCCGACCGGTGGCTCCGGCCTCTCGGTGGTCAAGGCCGAGTCGCAGGAGCGCCAGGACGCCTGCGCCGAGCTGTTCCGCTTCCTCGCCGAGCCGGAGAACTCCGCGCAGTGGCACCTGGGCACCGGCTACCTGCCGATCGTCACCGCCGCCCAGGACACCCAGGAGGTCAAGGACCAGGTCGCGGCCAACCCGAACTTCGGCACCGCCCTGGCGCAGGTCCCCAACGCCAAGACCGCCGACCCGGTGGGCTGGTACCAGGCCGCCACCGTCGAGATCTCCGCCGCGATGGCGCAGGTCTACGGCGACGGCGCCGACGTGGAGACCGTCGTGTCCCAGCTGCAGGACAAGCTCGAGGACGTCATCAGCCAGAACCAGGAGAGCATCGCCGAGGTCCTCGCCTCCTGATCCCGCCCGGGCCGGCCGCCGCGGCGGCCGGCCCGGTCCCCGCACGCACCCCTCGCCCCAGGAGCCCCCGTGGAACGCCAGAAGCTGGTCGTCATCTCCGTCGACGCCATGTCCGGTCAGGACGACATCGCCTACGCCCGCACCCTGCCCGCCTTCGGCCGGCTCCTGGAGCGGGCGGCGGTGGCCGAGATCGAGGCGGTCTTCCCGACCGTCACCTACCCCAACCACACCGCGATCCTGACCGGCTGCGCGCCGGCCCGCTCCGGGGTGTGGAACAACGTCCTGATGCAGCCGGGCATCAGCCACCCCGACTGGTTCTGGCAGCACGACTTCCTGCAGGTGCCGACGCTGCTGGAGGTGGCCGGGGACGCGGGCCTCACCACCGCCAGCGTGCAGTGGCCGGTCACCGGCGGCGCCCCCTACGACATCGTCGTCCCCGAGATGGGCAACGAGGACCACTTCGGCGGCGTCGAGGAGTGCTACGCCACCTTCTGCTCCCCCCGCGGCCACGAGCTGTGGCTGCGCCACCGCGACAAGATCGTCTGGCAGCCCAAGCGGCGCAACGACGAGATGGCCACCGCCGTGACCGTCGACCTGCTGCTGGAGGACCGTCCCGACGTGCTCTTCCTGCACCTGGTCGACGTGGACGCCGCCCGCCACCTCTCCGGCGCCTCCGGCGAGCACGTGCACGAGGCGCTGCGCGCCACCGACGAGCGGCTGGGCCGCATCCTCGACGCGCTGGAGCGCACCGGGGACGCCGCGCGCACCAACGTCGTCATCGTCTCCGACCACGGCCACCTCGACACCGTCCAGCACACCAACGTCAACGTGCTGCTCCGCGAGCGCGGGTTCCTCACCACCGACGAGGAGCACCGGCTGCTGGACTGGGAGGCCTACTGCCACAGCTCCGGGCTGTCCGGGCAGATCTTCCTCGCCGACGGGCTCACCCCGCAGCGCCGCCAGCAGCTGGAGGCCGTGCTGCGCGAGCTCGAGCAGGACCCCCGCTACCGGGTCGAGCGGGTGCTGAGCGCGGCCGAGGCCGAGGCCGAGTACGGGCTGGCCGGGCCGTTCGCCTACGTGGTCGAGTCCGAGCCCGGTGTCATCGTCGGCGGCGCCCTCGACCGCCGGGTCGTGGTCTGCAAGGGCGACGACGACTTCCGCGGCTACCTCGGCAACCACGGCCACGCGCCGCGGCACGGCGACCAGCCGGTCTTCCTCGCCGCCGGGCCGGCCTTCCGGGCCGGGGTGGACGCCGGGCGCCGCTCGATGCTGGACGAGGCACCCACCTTCGCCGCCGTGCTGGGACTGCAGCTCCCCGACGCCGAGGGCACCGTCATCTCCGAGGTGCTCACCGGTGACGGGGTCAGGGTTCCTCGTGCAGCTTCGGGACGTCGGCCAGCAGACGCTGGGTGTACTCCTGCTGGGGTCGGAAGATGACGTCCTCGGCCGGGCCCTGCTCGACCATCACCCCGTGCTCCAGCACGACCACCCGGTCGGCGATGTAGCAGGCCTGCCCGATGTCGTGGGTGATGAAGATGATGGTCATGCCGAGCTCGTCGCGCAGGTCGGTCAGCACGTTGAGCACGTTGACCCGCAGCGAGGCGTCCAGCATCGAGGTGGCCTCGTCGGCCACCAGCACCTTGGGACGCATCATCAGGGCCCGGGCGATCATCACCCGTTGGCGCTGACCACCGGAGAGCTCGTGCGGGAAGCGGTCCAGCACGTCGTCAGCGGCGAACCCGACGTGGCCGAGCGCCTCCTCCATCCGCTGACGGCCGTCGCGGGCCCCGCCCAGCAGCCGCAGCGAGCGCTCCAGCAGGCGGCGCACGGTGAAGAACTGGTTGAAGGAGGCGAAGGGGTCCTGGAAGACGGCCTGGACGTCGCGCCAGTAGGCCTTGCGCGCCGCCCCGCCGAGCCGGGTGACGTCGCGGCCGTCGAAGGACAGCGTCCCCGCGGTGATCGGCAGCAGCCCCAGCACCATCCGCGCCAGGGTCGACTTGCCCGATCCGGACTCCCCCACGATCGTGGTGATGTCGCCCTCCGCGATGCTGAGGTCGACCCCCTTGACCGCCTCGACGGCCTTGCGTCCCCGCCCGAAGGTCTTGGTCAGGCCGCGGCCGACGAAGAGCTCCCGGCCCCCCTCGCGGACCGGCCGCGCCGGCGTCGCCGGGGCCGTCACCGGGTGCTCCCCGCGGGATCGGGCGCCGGCTCGGACACCGGGTCGGGCGCCGGGTCGGGGGCGCTGCTGCGGGTGGCCGAGCCCACCGGCA
>NZ_QPKK01000173.1 GCF_003344635.1 Desertihabitans aurantiacus | reverse complement strand
GCGGGCTCGTCACCGACGTCTGGCTGCAGGTCAACCCGCACAAGCTCCGCACCTGGACGGCCGACCGGCCGACCCCAGCCCCACCCACCCCGGAAGGGACACCATGAGGATCATCGTCGTCGGCGGCCACGGACAGGTCGGCCGCCCGCTCGTCGAGCTGCTGCGCAGCCAGGGCCACGACGCGCTCGCCGTCTCCCGCCGCACCGGCGTCGACGTGCTCACCGGGGAGGGCCTCGGGCTGGCGCTGGCGGGCGCCGAGGTGGTCGTCGACGTCCTCAACACCACCGAGCAGGACCCCGAGGCGGCGACCGCGTACTTCCGCGGCACCACCGAGCGGTTGCTCGCCGCCGGGCAGAGCACCGGGGTGGGCCACCACGTCCTGCTCTCGGTGGTGGGTGCCGACCGGGCGCTGGGCAACGGCTACTACGTCGGCAAGGTCGCCCAGGAGGACGCGGTGCGCGAGGCCGACCTGCCCTTCTCGATCGTGCGCGCCACCCAGTTCCACGAGCTCGTGCCCACCATCGCCGACTGGCTGACCGTGGACGGTGTCGTGCACGCCGCCCGGACCCTGCTGCAGCCGATCGCGCTGGCCGACGTGGTGGAGCTGCTCGCCGAGGTGGCCGTCGGCGCGCCGACCGGCGCCACCACCGACCTGGCCGGGCCTGCGGCCTACCCGCTCGACGCGCTGCTGCGTGCCACCCTCGCCGCCACCGGCGACCGGCGCGAGGTGCGCACCGTCGCGGGGCAGTCGCTGGGGGCGGAGACGACCGACGCGCTGGTGCCGCTGGGCGGGCACCGCACCGGGACGATCCCGTACCCGCACCCGCCGACCACCTGACGCGTGCCGGGAGATCTCCCGCCGCCGTGACCGACCGGCAGTGAACCTGGTCGCGACGCCGAGGGACGTCGAGAGATCCTCGCCCCGACGCTAGGCTCGGCCCCGGGCACTCGACGGGGAGGAGCACGGATGGACAAGGTGGTCGCCACCGCGGCCGAGGCGGTCGCCGACATCGGCGACGGGGCCAGCCTGGCGGTCGGCGGGTTCGGCCTGTGCGGCATCCCCGAGGTGCTCATCACCGCACTTCTGGAGCAGGGCGCCACCGACCTCGCCGTCGCCTCCAACAACTGCGGCGTGGACGGCTGGGGGCTGGGCCAGCTGCTGGCAGAGCACCGGATCCGGCGGGTCACCGCCTCCTACGTCGGGGAGAACAAGGAGTTCGCGCGGCAGTACCTCAGCGGCGAGCTGGAGGTCGAGCTGACCCCGCAGGGCACGCTGGCCGAGCGGCTCCGGGCCGGCGGCGTCGGCGTCCCCGCCTTCTACACCGCCACCGGCGTCGGCACCCAGGTCGCCGAGGGAGGGATCCCCTGGCGCTACGACAGCGGAGGCGGTGTGCTGATCTCCTCACCGGCCAAGGAGACCCGCACCTTCCCCACCGCCGAGGGTGAGCGGGACTTCGTCCTGGAACGGGCCATCGTCTGCGACTTCGGCCTGGTCCGGGCCTGGAGGGGCGACCGGCACGGCAACCTCGTCTACCGCCGCGCGGCCCGCAACTTCAACCCGGTCTGCGCGATGGCCGGACGGGTCACCGTGGCCGAGGTGGAGCACCTGGTCGAGCCCGGCGAGCTCGACCCCGACGAGGTCCACACCCCCGGCGTCTTCGTGCACCGGGTGGTGGCGTTGACACCGGAGCAGGCGGCGGCCAAGCGGATCGAGAAGGTCACCACCCGGCCCCGCCCCGGCACCCCGGCCACCAGCGGCACCGTGCCCGCAGCCGGGACGGAGGCCGGACGATGAGCTGGACCCGCGACCAGATGGCCGCCCGCGCGGCCCGGGAGCTGCACGACGGCTCCTACGTCAACCTCGGGATCGGGATGCCGACGCTGGTGCCCAACCACGTCCCCGACGACGTCGAGCTGGTGCTGCACTCCGAGAACGGGCTGCTCGGCGTCGGCGCCTACCCCTACCCCGGCGAGGAGGACCCGGACCTCATCAACGCCGGCAAGGAGACCGTCACCCTGCGCCGGGGTGCCGCCACCTTCCACTCCGCCGACTCCTTCGGGATGATCCGCGGCGGCAAGATCGACGTCGCCGTCCTCGGTGCGATGCAGGTGAGCGAACGCGGTGACATCGCCAACTGGATGATCCCGGGGAAGATGGTCAAGGGGATGGGCGGGGCGATGGATCTCGTCGCCGGCGCGAAGCGGGTGGTGGTGCTGATGGAGCACGTCGCCCGCGACGGCACCCCCAAGCTGGTCCGGGAGTGCTCGCTGCCCTACACCGGCCGCGGGGTGGTGCAGCGGGTGATCACCGACCTCTGCGCCCTCGACGTCACCTCCGACGGCCTGCGGCTGGTCGAGCTGGCCCCCGACGTCACCCTCGAGCAGGTCCGCGCCGCCACCGAGCCGGCGGTGCTGGCCGACTGAGCAGTGTGTGCCGCCAGAACATGCTCATGGCGTCACCTCAGGTCCATATCGCAGCTGATGGGCCGCCATGAGCATCTTTTGGCGGGACGCCCGGGGTGGGCGCCGTCAGCGGGTGAGGAGCGAGCGCACGACCATGACGTCGTGGTCGGTGTAGCTGGCCGGCTCGAGCTCCAGGCGCGGGTCGGCGAGGTCGCCGTAGACGTGCTGGATGCCGGGCAGCTGGACGGCCTCGGCGTCGGTCTCGGTCCACCAGCCGGCCGGGGCGCAGGAGGCGCGGCGGTTGACGTCGCCGCCGAAGACGGTCGGCTGCTCGCGGTCCTCCAGGCGGGCGGTGAGCTCGGCGCACTGCTGGGCGTTGACGCTGCCGGGCGCCTCGCCGCCGGTGGAGAGGTGGGCGGTGCAGACGTCGAACCGGCGGGCGGTGCTGGCGCAGATCAGCCGGCGCTCCTCCACCCCGTTGAAGACCGCGAACGCGGTGTCGTCGACGTCGGTGATCGGGGTCTTGGACAGCACCGCGTTGCCGAACACGCCGCGGCCCTCCGGGTTGCGGCAGGGCAGCGGGGCGCCGTTGTAGATGACGGTGGCGAAGGCGACGTGGTAGCCGGCACGGCGGCCGATCTCGGCGACGTCCCCGCTGCAGGCCTCGTTGAAGGTGGCGGCGTCGGCGCGGTTCTCCCGCAGCCGCTCGACGGCCTCGTCCACGACCTTGGGGTACTCGGTGCCGCCGAAGCAGCCGGCCAGGCCGCTGAGGCAGAGGTTCATCTGCAGCACCGTCACCTGCCCGGGCCGGCGTTCCTCGGCCGAGGCCGGGACGGTGGTGGTCAGCGCCACCCCCAGGAGCACTCCGAGGGCGAGCAGGACAGCGGGGATCCGGGTACGCACTGTCCGATCCTTCCCCGCCGCGCACCCGAAGGGAACCGCCGAGGCCGGGAGTTCACCGAGCCTTCGCCCGGACGTCCGCCCCGCGGGTCAGATGCGCGGCGGCTCCGAGGGCTCGCCCGGGTGCTGCGGCGGGCCCGGGTGGGGCGCCCACCCCGGCGCGCCGGGACCTCCGGGGCGTGCCCCCGTCGGCGGGTAGCGGTGCGGCAGCTCCTCCCGCGGCCTCCCGGCGACCACCAGGGCGGCCGCGACCAGACCGACGGCCACCCAGTGCAGGACGCTGAACACGATGGCCGTCACCCCGACCTGGCCGGCCGCGAAGTCTAGCTCGGTCATCAGCAGCGGCAGCACCGCACCGGAGAGCACCGCCTGCACGAGGAAGAGCACCCCGGCAGCCAGCCCCAGCACCCGGACGCGTCCGCGGGTGAAGACGCCGACCACCACCAGGAAGCCGGCGTAGAGCACCAGCGGCGGGATCAGCGAGGGCAGCACGTGCAGCACGAGCGTGCCCCTCAGCGTCCGGTGCCGGCGTAGACGACGGCCTCGGACTCGGCGTCCAGGCCGAAGGCGGTGTGCGCGGCGGCGACGGCGGCGTCCACCCGGTCGGCGTCCACCACCACCGAGATGCGGATCTCGGAGGTGGAGATCATCTCCAGGTTGACGTCGGCCTCGGCCAGCGCACTGAAGAACTTCGCCGTCACGCCGGGGTGGGAGCGCATCCCGACCCCGACCACCGACACCTTGCCGATCTGGTCGTTGTAGAGCAGGTCCTGGAAGCCGACCCGGTCCTTGATCGCCTCCAGCGCCTGGATGGCCTTGCGGCCGTCGGTCTTGGGCAGCGTGAAGGAGATGTCGGTGCGCGAGGTGTCCACGTGCGAGACGTTCTGCACGATCATGTCCACGTTGATCTCGTTGTCGGCGACGGTTTGGAAGATCGCGGCCGCCTCCCCGATCTTGTCCGGGACGCCGACCACGGTGATCTTGGCCTCGCCGCGGTCGTGGGCGACGCCGGAGATCAGTGCCTGTTCCATCAGTGGTCCTTTCAGGTCGGCGAGGTCCTTGACCCAGGTGCCGGGCTTGTCGGAGAAGGACGAGCGGACGTGGACCGGGACGTCCTCGCGGCGGGCGTACTCCACGCAGCGCAGGTGCAGGATCTTGGCCCCGCAGGCCGCCATCTCCAGCATCTCCTCGTACGCGATCTCGGGGATCTGCCGGGCGCTCGGGACGATCCGGGGGTCGGCGGTGTAGACCCCGTCGACGTCGGTGTAGATCTCGCAGAAGTCGGCCCGCAGCGCGGCGGCCAGCGCGACCGCGGTGGTGTCGGAGGCGCCCCGGCCGAGGGTGGTGATGTCCTTGGTGTCCTGGGAGACGCCCTGGAAGCCGGCCACGATGACGATGTCGCCCTCGTCCAGCGCGGACTGGATGCGGCCGGGGGTGATGTCGATGATCCGGGCGTTGCCGTGGGTGCCGGTGGTGATCACCCCGGCCTGGGAGCCGGTGAAGGAGCGGGCGGTGGCGCCCAGGTCGGCGATCGCCATCGCCAGCAGGGCCGCGCTCATCCGCTCCCCGCTGGTCAGCAGCATGTCGAGCTCGCGCGGTGCGGGCTGCGGCGAGACCTGCAGGGCCAGGTCCATCAGCTCGTCGGTGGTGTCACCCATCGCCGAGATGACCACGACGACGTCGTGCCCCTCCTGCTTGGTGCGCAGCACCCGTCGCGCGACCCGCTTGATGCTCTCGGCGTCGGCCACCGAGGACCCGCCGAACTTCTGCACGACCCGTGTCACGCCCGACACTGTGCCACGCGACGGTGCTGCCAGGGCGGCCCACCCACCAGGTGGATGGACGCCCGCAGCACCTCTGGGCGCCCGACCCCTCCTGGACGGCACAATGGCGGGGTGGATCAGCCCCGACGGCCGGCACCGCGGATCGGTGACCAGGAGCGCGACCTGGCGGTGCAGTACCTCCAGGAGCACATGGCCGCCGGCCGGCTGGACCAGCACGAGTTCGACGAGCGGATGACCCGGGCGCTGGGAGCCCGGGTGGAGTCCGACCTCGTCCCGCTCTTCTCCGACCTGCCCGCGCCGCGGATCGACGCCCAGCAGACCTCCACCGAGCTCGTGCGCCGGGGCACGGCGCCGGTGCGGCGCGGCCCGTCCCGCCAGGCCGTCGTCGCCGCCAGGCTGGTGGCCGGGCTGTCCTGGCCGGCCGCCATCATCGCTGCGTCGGTGCTCGGCTGGGGCTCGTTCTGGTGGTTCGTCTTCATCCCGATCTTCGTCACCCCCTGGCTGCTCGGCATCTTCGGTCTGGACGAGGACGGCGAGAAGAAGGAGCAGGACGCGGAGGACGACTGAGCCTTCCGGCCACTCTCTGGCCGGAGGACGGGCCATCCTGGACCCATGGCCAACACCAGCGCCCGGATGCTGCGGCTGCTGTCGCTGCTGCAGAACCACCGCTTCTGGGCCGGACCGGAGCTCGCCGCCCGGCTGGAGGTGAGCGAGCGGACGCTGCGCCGCGACATCGA
The DNA here is from genome assembly GCF_003344635.1 of Desertihabitans aurantiacus. Taxonomy (GTDB): domain Bacteria; phylum Actinomycetota; class Actinomycetes; order Propionibacteriales; family Propionibacteriaceae; genus Desertihabitans; species Desertihabitans aurantiacus. The sequence continues at coordinate 2,704 of NZ_QPKK01000173.1, read as the reverse complement.
CCGGCTGCGCGAGCTGGGCTACCCGGTGCGCTCCACCCGGGGGCTGGAGGGCGGCTACCAGCTCGAGCACGGGGCGGCGATGCCGCCGCTGGTGGTGGACGCCGACGAGACCGTCGCCATCGTGGTGGCGCTGCGCGACGCCACCTGGGGCCCGGCCGCCGGGCTGTCGGAGGCCTCGGTGCGGGCCCTGGCCAAGGTGATGCAGGTGCTGCCCAAGGCGCTGCGCCGCCGCGCGGAGGCGCTGTCGCAGATGACCGACAGCCGGGCCCTCACCGGGTCGCCGCCCGTCGCCGCGGAGACCCTGGCCACCCTCGCCCTGGCCTGCCGCGACGAGGTGCGGGTGGAGCTGGAGCACACCGGCGCCGACGGCAACGCCACCCGGCGGAAGGTGGAGCCGCTGCGGCTGGTGCCGCAGGGCCGGCGCTGGTACCTCGTCGGCTACGACCTGCTGCGCCAGGACTGGCGGACGTTCCGGGTCGACCGGATCGGGCGCTGCACGGTGCTGCGGGAGCCGTTCCGGCCCCGGACGCTGCCGACCGGTACCGCCGCCGACTTCGTCCAGAGCACCACCCGCACCGTGCGGGGCGGTGAGCGGGTGGTCGCCGAGGTGGCCGCCGACGCCGAGCTCGCCCGCTCCTGGATCGGTCGCTGGGCCGAGGTGGAGCCGCTCGGGCCCGGACGCTGCCGGGTGAGCATGGTGGCCGAGGAGCCGCACTGGGCCGTGCTCGCCCTGAACAGCCTCGAGGCCGAGTACACCGTCCTCTCCCCCGACGGCTTCCGCGAGCAGCTGCGGCAGCAGGCGGAGCGGATGCTCCGGGCGGCCGCCCGGAGCGAGTCACCCGCTCGCTAGGGTCGGCCCATGACGACACGATGGGGCATCGCCAGCACCGGTCGGATGGCGGGCAGCTTCGCCGCCGACTTCTCCTCCGCCACCGACGCCGAGCTGGTGGCGGTCGGCTCGCGGGACGTCGCCCGCGCCCGCGCCTTCGCCGACCAGCACGGCATCGAGCGGGCCCACGGCTCCTACGCCGAGCTGCTGGCCGACCCGGACGTCGACGTGGTCTACGTCGCGACCCCGCACCCCCAGCACCACCGGCTGGCCCTGGCCGCCATCGAGGCCGGCAAGCCGCTGCTGGTGGAGAAGGCGTTCACCGCCACCTTCGCCGGCGCCCAGGAGGTCGTCGACGCCGCCCGCGCGGCCGACGTCTTCGTGATGGAGGCGCTGTGGACGCGCTTCCTCCCTGCCGTCGCCAAGGCCCAGGAGCTCATCGACGACGGCGCGATCGGCGAGGTCCGCGCCGTCCAGGCCGACCTCGGCTCCCAGCGCGACTTCGACCCGTCGGACCGGCTCTTCTCCCCCGCCCTCGGCGGTGGAGCCACCCTCGACCTCGGCGTCTACGTCATCAACCTGGCCCAGCAGTTCCTCGGCATCCCGACCACGGTGCACGCCGCCGGCTCGACCTACCCCAACGGCGTCGACGCCACCGTCAGCTACCTGCTCGGCTTCGAGGACGGCCGCTCGGCCGCCCTGAGCTGCTCGCTGGAGTCGCAGACGCCCAGCCGCGCGATCATCATGGGCACCGGCGGGCACATCGAGCTCGAGCCCCGGTTCCACCACCCCAGCAGCCTGGTGCTGCGCCCCAACACCGGCGACGCGCAGAGCTTCTCGCTACCGCCGCGCGGGGTGGGCTACGGCCACCAGATCGACGAGGTCGGGCAGTGCCTGTCCCTCGGCCTGACCGAGAGCCCCACCATGCCGCTGGCCGACACCCTGGCCGTCCAGGCCATCATGCAGGCCTCGCTCGACCAGCTCGGCGTCGAGGTGCGCGAGGACGGGTCCGTCCAGATCTGAGCTCCGGCCCCGGGACGGCTAGGTCGCCCGCGGGTCGACGGGTGCACCGGCGGCGAGCAGCGGCGCCACCGTCTCCGGTGCCTCGAGCGGGACGAGGTGGCCGGCACCCGGCACCACGACCAGCTCGGCCGACGGCAGCGCGGCGGCGACCTCCTCGTGCATCGGCACCGAGCAGAGCGCATCCTGCTCCCCGGCCACCACCGTCGCCGGCCCGGGGAAACCCGCCAGGCCGGGACGCAGGTCCCAGCGCGAGCGCTGGACCGCCAGCTGCTGCCGGAAGGAGCGGACGCCCACCGCGCGGGCCATCCGGTCGGCCAGCCCGGCCAGCTCGGCGTCGTCGCGGCGTCCCGGTGCCACCAGCGTGGGCCAGAGCACCTCCGGGGTGATCCGCTCGAACCCGCCGGCCAGCGTCTGCTCCTCCAGGGCGTCCCAGCCGGCGTGCTGGGCGGGGGTGGGCGCCCGGCCGTTGCAGCTGAGCAGCACCAGCCGGCGCACCCTGCCGGGGGCGCGGGCCACCAGCGCCATCGCCACCACGGCGCCCAGCGACAGCCCGGCCAGGTCGAACCGCGGCGGCGCGACCGCCAGCACCGCCTCGACCGCCTCCTCCAGCGACGCCCCCGCCAGCGGCAGGTCGACGACGTCCGAGCCGGCGCCGACCCGCGTCCACAGCCGCTCGTCGAGCAGCATCCCGGGCAGCCGCAGCAGCGGCAGGGTGTTCACCGCGACGACCCGGACCCGTCCGACAGGTCGGGGTAGAGGTCGGTCCGCCGGTCGGCGAACAGGTCGTTGTGGTGCCCACGGCGCTTGTCGCGGGCGCGCCGCACGTCGACCTCGGCCAGCAGCACCCCCGCG
>NZ_QPKK01000172.1 GCF_003344635.1 Desertihabitans aurantiacus | reverse complement strand
CGGCCGGCGTCCGCCCGGTCCTGGCCCGTCCCGACCGGCCAGGTGGCCGAGCTGACCGCCCACGCCGGCGGGGTCGCCACCGTCGAGACCGACGCCGACGGCGGCCGGGCCGTCCGGCTGCGCACCCTCGACGGCGGCGTCACCACGGTGGCCGCGGTGGCACCGCCGACCGACCGGCCCGGCGACCTCGGGCTGGTGCAGGCGATCACCGTGGGCGAGGGCGAGCAGCGCACCCACGCCTTCCTGCACCTGCCGGCCAACGCCGACGCCGCCGGCCCGGAGGGCCAGGCGCCGCCGCTGGTGGTGTTCCTGCACGGTGGACCCACCGGGCACACCCTTCCGGTGCGCACCGCCGCCATCGCCTACTGGACCACCCGCGGGTTCGCGGTGGCCGACGTCAACTACCGCGGCTCGGCCGGGTTCGGGCGCGCCTACCGCGACGCGCTGCGGGGACGCTGGGGCGAGAGCGAGGTGGCCGACGTCATCGCGGTCGCCACCGAGCTGGCCCGCCGCGGGCTGGTCGACCCCGACCGGATGGCGGTGCGCGGCGGCAGCGCCGGCGGGTTCACCACCCTGGCCGTGCTGACCGCACCGGAGCACCCGTTCGCCTGCGGCACCTCCTTCTTCGGGGTGGCCGACCTGGCCGCGCTGGCCGCCTTCACCCACAAGTTCGAGTCGCGCTACCTGGACCGGCTGGTGGGTCCGCTGCCCGAGGCCGCCGACGTCTACCGCGAGCGCTCCCCGCTCAGCCACGTCGACCGGCTGTCGGTGCCGCTGCTGGTGCTGCAGGGCACCGAGGACAAGGTGGTACCCCCGGAGCAGTCGGAGGTGGTGGTGGAGGCGGCCCGGGCCAAGGGCCTGCTGCACGACTACCTGCTCTTCCCCGGCGAGGGCCACGGGTTCCGCCGTCCCGAGCACGTCGCGGCCTGGCACCGCGCCGAGCTCGACTTCTACCGCACCGTGATGGGTCTGGGCGAGGACGGGTCGTCGTGAGGCAGGCCGCCCGCCGGCACGCCGACGAGACCGCCGACCAGCGGCTGGACCGGAACTGGAACGAGCTGCTGCAGGAGCTGCGGGTGGCCCAGACCGGGGTGCAGATCCTCACCGGGTTCCTGCTCACGCTGCCCTTCGGCACCCGGTTCGACGAGCTCAGCCCGGTGCAGCACCAGATCTACCTGGTGGTGCTCGGCACGTCGGTGGTGGCCACGGCGCTGCTGGTCGCCCCCGTCGCGTTCCACCGGGTGCTCTTCCGCGGCGGTCTGCGGCCCTGGCTGGTGACGCGGGCCCACGGGGTGGCCACCGCCGGTCTGGTCGCGCTGGCGTTCACCATCGTCGGCGTGCTCTTCCTGATCTTCGACGTGGTGCTCGGCCGCGGGCCGGCGCTGATGGCCCTGGTCGGTGGGCTGGTGCTCTTCCTCAGCCTGTGGGGGGTGTGGCCCTCGCTGATGCTGCGGCACCGGATCCCGCGGGACGACCGGCGCGGGCCGGCGGGACGCTGAGCATTCAGCCGTCGGCCTGCCCGCGGGGCCGGTTGACGCCGACCCGGTCGGGGTCGTCGTAGGCGGTCGGCTCGTCCACGGCCCGGCTGAGCAGCGGCACCACGACCATCTTCGCCTCCAGCCCGTGGAGCGCCCGCCGGTAGGAGCCGACGTCGGCCCACCGGGTGGTGATGGTCCACAGGTCCGGGTCGTCGAGGTTCCGGCCGAGGTCGACACCGAGGAACCCGGGTCGGGCGGACAGCACCGCGACCGCCGCCTCCGCCTGCGCCACGAACTCAGCGGCACCCTCCGCGGGCACCCGGAACCGCGTCAGCACGATCACGCGCCCCTCCTCGCTCCTCGACCGGCCACACCCTACGGCTCCGTCGACGCCGCCGGTTTGACTTCTCCCTGTCACAAATTCGAGAATCATTCTCATGTCGACGTCCCTGCGCGCGCTCTGCGGCACGCTGTCCGCCACGGCCCTCCTCCTGGTCGCCGGGTGCGGCACCGGATCGGAGCCGTCCGCACCCGAGCCTGGTCAGCTGCGGGTGGTGACGGCGCTGTACCCGTTCCAGTTCGTGTCCGAGCGCGTCGCAGGGACGTCGGCGCAGGTCTCCAACCTCGTCGCACCGGGCGCGGAGCCGCACGACCTCGAGCTCAGCCCGCGCCAGCTGATCGAGATCGCCGAGGCCGACGTCGTGGTCTACCAGAGCGGCTTCCAGCCCGCGGTGGACGAGGCCGTGGCCCAGAACGCGCCGGAGGTCGTGGTCGACGTCGCCGACCTCGTCACCCTGCAGGAGGTGCCGGGCCACGCGCACGGCGAGGAGGAGCACACGGAGCCGGCGCACGCCGAGGAGGACCACGAGGGCCACGACCACGGGTCGGAGCAGGGGCTCGACCCGCACACCTGGCTCGACCCGGAGAACCTGGCGGCCGTCGCCACCGGGGTCGCCGACGCGCTGGCGACCGCCGCCCCCGAGCAGGCCGCCACGGTGCGTTCGAACGCCGAGGCCCTGGAGCAGGAGCTCGACACCCTCGACCAGGACTTCGCCACCGGGCTGGAGACCTGCGAGCGGCGCGAGTTCATCACCTCCCACGCCGCCTTCGGCTACCTGGCCACCCGCTACGACCTGGAGCAGATCGGGATCAGCGGGATCAGCCCGGACGCCGAGCCCTCCCCGGCCCGGATCGCGGCGATCCACGCCGAGGCCGAGGAGCACGGCATCACCACGATCTTCACCGAGACCCTGGTCTCCCCCGCCGTGGCAGAGGCCATCGCCGGCGACCTCGGCCTGACCACCGACGTCCTCGACCCGCTCGAAGGGCTGACCGAGCAGTCCCGCGGGAGCGACTACATTGCGGTGCAGCGGGCCAACCTCGAGGCCCTGCGGACGGCGAATGGCTGCAGCTGAGGGGGTGCCGGTGGTCGCGGACCGGCAGCACCCCCCGACCCCAGGCGTCCCCGCCGACGCGCTGGTCGAGGTCGACGACCTCACCGTGCTGCTCGGCGGACGGCCGGTGCTGCGCGGCGTGCGCGCGCAGGTGCGGGCCGGTGAGGTGGTGGCCGTGATGGGCGCCAACGGGTCGGGCAAGACCACGCTGGTCCGGGCGATGCTGCGGCTGCTGCCGGCCGCCACCGGATCGGTGCGGCTGTTCGGCAGCACCAGCGCCCGCGGCACCGACTGGGCCCGGATCGGCTACGTCCCGCAGCGCTCGACGCTCAACCTGCGCAACGCCACCGTCGGTGAGGTGGTGATGTCGGGACGCCTGGCGCACCGCCGTGCGCTGCTGCCCGCCTCCCGGCGCGACCGGCAGCGGGTGCGGGAGAGCCTGGAGCGGGTCGGCATGGCCGGCCGGCGCGCCGAGCAGATGGTGCACCTGTCGGGCGGTCAGCAGCAGCGGGTGCTGATCGCCCGCGCGCTGGCCGGCGACCCCGAGCTGCTGGTGATGGACGAGCCGCTGGCCGGGGTGGATGCCGAGAGCCAGCAGGCGGTCGCCGACGTGCTGGCCGGTCTGGTCGCCGACGGGCTCACCGCGCTGGTCGTGCTGCACGAGACAGGGCCGCTGCTGCCGCTGCTCACCCGCGCCGTGGTGCTGCAGGACGGCCGGCTGGTGCACGACGGCGCGGTACCCGAGGTCGGGCTGCCGGGCGGGCACGAGCACCACGAGCTGCTGGGCTCCCCCGGTCACCACCAGCGGGTGTTCCGCGACCCCGCGGCGGAGGAGGAGGACTGATGCTGGAGCTCCTCGGCTACGACTTCATGCGCCGGGCGCTGCTGGTGGCTCTGCTCACCGGGGTGATGGCGCCGGCCATCGGCACCTACGTGGTGCAGCGCCGGCTCAGCCTGCTCGGCGACGGCCTGGGCCACATCGCCATCGCCGGGGTGGGGCTGGCCCTGGTCACCGGCAGCCAGCCGCTGCCGGTGGCGGTGGTGGTCGCCGTCCTGGGTGCGGTGCTGGTGGAGGTGCTGCGTCAGCACGGGCGGGCCTCCGGCGACGTGGGGCTGGCGATCCTCTTCTACGGGGGGCTGGCGGCGGGCGTCCTGATGGCGGGGATCACCGGGGCCGGCGCCGGCGCGCTGTCGCAGTACCTGTTCGGTTCGCTGACCTCGCTCACGACCACCGACGTGGTGGTGGTCTGCGTGCTCACCGTGGTGGTGCTCGTCCCGGCGGTGGGACTCAGCCCGCAGCTGTTCGCGGTCTGCGCCGACGAGGACCACGCCCGCGTGCTCGGGCTGCCGGTGCGGCTGCTCAACCTGCTCGTCGTCGTGCTGGCCGCGGTCGCCGTCACGGTGTCGATGCGCACCGTCGGGCTGCTGCTGGTCAGCGCGCTGATGGTGGTGCCGGTGGCGGCGGCCCAGGGGCTGGTCCGCGGGTTCACCGCCGGGCTGCTCGCCGCGATGGGTATCGGCGGGCTGGTCGCGGTCTCCGGTGCGGTCGGCAGCTTCTACGCCGACGTGGCCCCGGGGGCGCTGATCGTGCTGCTGGCGATCGCGGTGTTCATCGCCTCCTGGCCGCTGAGCGCGGTCCTGCAGCGACGCCGCCAGCGCGGCCACGCGGTCGCCGACCCGCCGCTGCTGCCGCTGCCGCACGCCGCCGCCGAGCAGCACCTGCACCGTCACGGCGGCCCCGACTGCGACCACGAGCCGGTCCGCCACGGCGACCACACCGACTGGGTGCACGACGGGCACCGCCACGCCCGCCACGGGGACCACTGGGACGAGCACTGACCGCGAGGTGAGCCGCCTCCGGTCCCGGGTAGGGTCGGGGGCCGAGCACGACAGGAGGTGGAGGTGATGGCAACCAGCGCACCGCAGCGACGCACCCGCCAGCAGGCGGCCGTCGCCGACGTCCTGGCCCAGCTGGACGACTTCCGCAGCGCCCAGCAGATCCACGCGCTGCTCCGCGAGGGTCCCTCCCCCGTCGGCTTGGCCACGGTCTACCGCGCGCTGCAGTCGATGGCCGACGCCGGCACCGTCGACACCCTGCGCACGGCCGAGGGCGAGCAGCTGTACCGGCAGTGCTCCACCGGGCACCACCACCACCTGGTCTGCCGCTCCTGCGGGCGCACCGTGGAGGTCGCCGCGCCGGAGGTGGAGGCCTGGGCCGCGCGGGTGGCCGCGGCCAACGGCTTCCGCGACGTCCGCCACGACCTGGAGATCTACGGCACCTGCGGCGACTGCTGAGCCCGGCTCAGCCCAGGCCGACCTCGGCGGTCCGCGGCGGCGCGGTGGTGCCGCTGATCCAGGCGTCGTACCAGGGGTCGAGGTCGGCCTCGGTGCGGGCGCGGGCCTCGGCGACGAAGTCCTCCAGGCTGGCGGTGCCGCCGCGCTGGGCCCACTCCCGCATCAAGGTGGTGAACTCCGCCTCACCCATCACGTTGCGCAGCGCCTGCAGCGCCATCGGCCCGCGCTCGTAGACGGTGGCGAAGAGCTGCTCGGCGCCCGGGTCGTCCATCCGCACCCGCCAGAAGTCGGCCCTTCCGGCGAGCGCGTCGTAGTGGCGCTGCAGCTCCTGCTGGGCGGTGCGGCCGCCCTCGTCCTCGGCCACCACCCACTCCAGGTAGGAGGCCCAGGCCTCGTTGACGAAGATGTCGTCCCAGCGCTCCAGGGTGACGTGGTCGCCGAACCACATGTGCGCCAGCTCGTGCACCAGCAGGGTGTCGGCGAAGCCGGGGTCGTCGAGGCTGCCCACGTGGTAGACCGGCCGGGTCTGGGTCTCCAGCCCGCCGAACCAGAACGGGAAGGACGGCACCACGCCGCCCATCTCGGTGAACGGGTACGGGCCGAGGTGCTCCTCCAGCGCCGCCACCCACTGCGGCGTCTCGGCCAGCTCGGCGAGCAGCCGCTGCTGCTGGTCCGGCGGCAGGGCCTCGCTGACGGCGTACACGTAGGGGCGTCCGGCGACCTGGCCGGCCTCGAGGCGGTAGCGGCCCACCACCACGAAGTTGAGGTAGGTGGCCATCGGCTGGCTGGCCCGCCAGTGCCAGGTGTCCCAGTCGGCCTCGGTGCCGATGTCGCGGCTGACCAGGGCGCCGGTGCTGACGGCCTGGGTGCCGGCGCGCACCCGGATCCTCGACTCCATCAGGGCCGGGTCGCTGGGGTGGTCGTTGGCCGGGAACCACCAGGCCGAGCTCTCCGGCTGCCCGGCCGCGCCCTGCTCATCGCCCTGGCGGTACCAGGGGGTGCGGACGCCGCGGACCGGGGCGACCTCCAGCGGGTCGCCGGCGTAGGCGATCCGGACGACGAACGTCCGCCCCTCGGCGACCGGCCGGTCCGGGGTGATCTCGACGTCGTGCTCGGGCCAGGTCTCGACGTCGGCCTCCTCGCCGTCGACCCAGGCCGCGCTGACCGGTAGCGCCAGGTCGACGTGGATCTCGGCGAGCTCGTGGGTGGCCCGGGCGGTCATCTCGGTGACCCCGCCGACGGTGGTGCCGTCCACGGTGATGTCGATGAGGTAGTGCTGGGCGTCGTAGCCGCTGGCGCCGTAGGACGGGTGGTACGGGTCGCCGGCCCCGGCCAGCGACTCGTCCCGGCTGGGACGCCCGATGCCGAGCACCGCGACCAGCACGACCACCATCACCACCGGCAGCGCGAGCGCCGGCACCAGCGCACCCCACCCGCCGCGGCCAGACGTCGGCGGGGCGACCTGCTGCCCGGGCGGACGGGTCAGCAGCGGCGGCCCGGCCGGCGGCTGGCTCACTCCCGCTCCAGGTGGGCCAGCGACCGCAGCCCGCGCTCCAGGTGCCAGGCCACGAACGCCGCCACCAGACCGCTGGCCTCCCGCTGCCGCGCCGGTTCGGCGTCCCGGGTGGCCGGCCAGTCCCCGGTCAACAGGGCCCCCATCAGCGCCAGGGTGGCCGGGGCCGGGACGGCCGTGCCGGGAGGCCGGCAGCGCACGCAGACCACTCCGCCGGCCGCCGGGGAGAACGACTGGTGCGGGCCTGCGACCCCGCAGCGGGCGCAGTCGGAGAAGCTCGGCGCGTAGCCGGCGGCGGCCAGCGCCCGCAGCAGGTAGGAGTCCAGCACCATGGTCGCCGGACGCTCACCGTCGGTGGTGCCCTGGCTGAGCACCCGCAGCGCCCCGGCCAGCAGCAGGAACTGCCGCCGCGACGGCTCGCGCTCCTCCACCACCAGCCGGTCGGCGGTCTCCAGCATCACCTGCCCGGCGGTCCAGCGCCGGTAGTCGCGGGAGAGCGGGTCGCCCCAGGCGTGCCGGCACTCCACCTGGGTGACGACGTCGAGGGTGCGCCCGGTGGCCAGCTGCAGGTCGACGTGGCCGAACGGCTCCAGCCGGGAGCCGAACTTGGAGGTGGTCCGGCGCACCGAGCGGGCCACCGCGCGGATCTTCCCGCGCTCGCGCGACAGCATCGTGATGATCCGGTCGGCCTCACCCAGCTTGTGGGTGCGCAGCACGATCGCCTCGTCACGGTAGGTCGGCACCCGCTCATTCTCCCCCGCCGGCCAACCTGGCGCCGGAGGCCGCACCGGACGCGGTGAGTGCGTCGAGCAGCAGCTCGGCCTCCGCGGCCACCCGGTGCAGGTCGGCGAGGATGTTCTGGCGCCGACGCTCGGGCACCTCCGACCCGGCACCCGCAGGCAGCCGCCGCGGGATCGTCATCAGCAGCCACCAGAACGCCTTGCGGACGAACCGGCTGCGCACGGCCAGACCGAGCTCGTCCTCCCCCAGCCGCACCCCGGCGGCGGCGAGGGCGTCGCGGTAGGCGCGGTGGCAGTCCCCGGCGAGCCCGGGCTCGCGGCCCAGCGCCGGGTTGGGCAGCCCGACCAGGTCGGCCAGGTCGCGTCCGACCGGGGTCAGCTGCACCGCGGTGAGGTCGAACAGCACCAGCCGGCCGTCGCGCACCGCGAGGTTGGAGCGGGTGGCGTCGCCGTGGCTGGTGGTCAGCGGCAGCCGGGCGACCTGCCGGGTCAGCTCGTCCTCGGCCCCGGCCAGCGCGGCCAGCAGCTCGGTGCAGCGGTGCCGGACGTCCTCGGGCACCCGTCCGCTCAGCACCCCGGCGCGGCGGCGGAGCTCGGCGAAGGAGGGCAGCGTCCAACGGCCGACCTCGGCCAGCCAGGGGTGCTCGGCGTCCAGGTCGGCCGCGGCCCCGACCGGCACCAGGCGGCGGCCGTTGAGCTCGCCCAGCGCGCGGGCGGCGAGCAGCAGCTCGGCCGGGTCCTGCAGCGGGCGGACCTCCCCCAGGTCCTCCAGGAACAGGTGCCAGCGGTCGGCGCCGTCGGCCTCGGCGTGCAGCAGCCGGGACGGGCGGTAGCCCTCACCGCCCTCCAGCAGGCCACTGCGGTAGGCCAGCAGCTCGCGCGGCACCGGCCCGGCCAGGGTCTTGCGGACCAGGCTGAGCGGACGGGTTCGGCCCGGGCCGTCCAGCACGGTGCGGACGGCCACCCCGGGCACCCGGTGCCGGACCACCGTCTCCACGTCGGAGCCCGAGCCGACCGCGATCGGCTCGTCGACCCAGCGTCGTGGCGCCCGCCCGGCCAGCCGCTCGAAGGCCCGCCGGACCGCGGTCGGGTGGACCGGTCGGCCGGCCGCGAGCCGGCGGCGGGCCAGCACCACCGGGCGGGGTGAGCGTGGCACGAGCGCCGGGTGGTGCAGCAGAGCCACCGCCCACCGGTGCAG
>NZ_QPKK01000171.1 GCF_003344635.1 Desertihabitans aurantiacus | reverse complement strand
GCGCCCAGCGCGGAAGGACCCTCCATGACTGAGACCACCCTGGACGCCCCGCGCCGCTCCGCCGCGCCGGCCGCCGTCCCCGCACCTCTCGAGGCCGCCGACCGGGCCCGCCAGCGCCGACGTCGCCGCCGGACCCGCCGCTGGGCCGTCGGCGTCCCGCTGTGGATCCTGGCGATCGCCTTCCTGGCCCCGTTCGCCTGGATGCTGTCGACCTCGTTCAAGAACGAGCTGGACGCCTACGCCGTGCCGATGGAGTGGATCCCGAGCCCGGCCGAGCTCAGCAACTACACCACCGTGCTCTTCGGCGAGGACTCGATCCTCCCGGCGTTCGCGAACTCGGTGTTCGTGGCGCTGCTGCGGGTGGCCGGCGAGCTGGTCACCGCCACCATGGCCGGCTACGCCTTCGCCCGGTTCACCTTCAAGGGCCGCGACAAGGTGTTCCTGCTCTACCTCGCCACCGCCATCATCCCCGCCCAGCTGCTGCTGGTCCCGCGCTTCATCTACTTCCAGCAGCTCGGCCTCTACGACACCCTGTGGGCGCTGATCCTGCCCGGCATGTTCACCGTGCTCGGCACCTTCCTGATGCGGCAGTTCTTCGTGGCCCAGCCCTCGGAGTTCGCCGAGGCGGCCCGGATGGACGGCGCCTCGGAGTGGCGGATCTTCACCCGCATCTACGTGCCGCTGGCCAGCCCGGTGATGGCCGCCCTCGGCATCCTCGCCTTCGTCTGGTCGTGGAACGACTACGAGACCCCGCTGGTGCTCATCTCCAGCCCGGAGATGTACACCCTGCCGCTCAGCCTGACCAGCTTCACCAACGAGCAGGGCGCGCTGAGCCCGGGCCTGGCGATGGCGGCCTCGGTGGTCACGATCGTCCCGGTGCTGGTGGTGTTCCTGCTGCTGCAGCGACGCTTCGTCCAGGCTCTTACCCACACCGGCATCAAGTGAGCGCACCGACGGCACAGGCGAGGATGAGGGACGTGGACAGAGCCCTCACCCAGAGCCCGATGCAGCAGATCCGTGACGCCCTCCCCGGGCTGAACGCGGCGATGGCCCGGGTGGCCCAGCTGGTGCTGGACCACCCGCAGGAGGTCGGCCGGGCGCCGATCACCCGGCTGGCCGAGCAGGCCGGGACGTCCCCGGCCACCGTCACCCGGCTGGCGGTGCTGCTGGGCTACGACGGCTACCCGGCCCTGCGGGCAGCGATCGCGGAGGAGAACGGCCGCGACGCCCAGGCCGCCTGGGAGTCCGACATCGGCCGGATGATCAGCCCCGACGACCCGGCCGACCAGGTGCTCACCACGCTGGCCGGCACCCAGGCCAACGCGATGCGGGTCGCGCTCGGCGCGATCGACCTGCCGACCGCCACCCGGGTGGCCGACGCGATCGCGGCCGCCGGACGGATCCACCTGTTCGGGGAGTGGGGCGACTCCATCGCCATGCAGGAGCTGCATCTGCGGCTGCTGCGGATCGGACGCCCCTGCTGGTTCCACAGCGGACGCCAGGAGGCCCAGGTGGTCGCCTCGCTGCTGGGTCCCGGCGACGTCGCCCTCACCCTCTCGCGCAGCGGCAACGACCCGGTGGCGGAGGACTTCCTGGGCCGCGCCCGCGAGCACGGGGCCCGGACCGTCCTCATCACTGGCGTCGCAGGCACCCCGCTGGAGCGGGTGGCCGACGAGGTGCTGCTCACCGGCACCCCCAACGGCAGCGCCTGGACCGACTACTTCGGCGGCCGGACCAGCGACGTCCTCGCCGCCAGCCTGCTGTTCGTGCTGGTCGCCCAGCGCAGCGCCGACAGCCTCGAGCGCGCCTTCACCGGAGGCGCCCACCCCGACGCCCGTGACCGACCCCCACCCCCCAGGAAGTGAGCCCCATGCGCACCGAGAACGTCTCCTCCGACATCGTCGTGGTCGGAGGTGGTCTGGCCGGCGTCTGCGCCGCCATCGCCGCCGCGCGGCAGGGGGCCTCGGTCTCGCTGGTGCAGAACCGCCCGGTGCTGGGCGGCAACTCCTCCAGCGAGATCCGGGTGTGGGTCTGCGGGGCCACCGCGCACGGCACCCAGCTCAACGCCCGCGAGACCGGGATCATGGGCGAGCTCTTCGTGGAGAACCAGTTCACCAACCCCGAGGGCAACCCCTACTACTGGGACCTCACCGTGCTCGAGGCCGTCCGCGCCGAGCCGGGGATCACCCTGTTCCTCAACACCGACGTCCGTGAGGTCAGCGCGTCCGGGCCCGAGGACGACCGCCGGATCGAGTCGGTCACGGGCTGGATGATGGGCTCGGAGCGGCTGATCACCTTCACCGCGCCCACCTTCCTCGACTGCTCCGGCGACGGGCTGGTCGGCTACCTCGCCGGCGCCCGCCACGTCACCGGCCGCGAGCCGTACTCGGCCTACCAGGAGTCCTGGGCTCCGGAGGTGCCCGACGACAACACGCTGGGCTCGACTCTCCTCTTCTACTCCAAGGACGCCGGACGCCCGGTGAAGTTCGTGCCGCCCTCGTTCGCCCTCGACATCACCACCACCTCCATCCCCGAGCGGCGGATCATCTCGACGGAGAAGAACGGCTGCGCCTACTGGTGGATCGAGTGGGGTGGCGAGCTGGACGTCGTCGACGACAACGAGCGCATCCGCGACGAGCTGCAGGCCGCCGTCTACGGCATCTGGGACCACATCAAGAACTCCGGCCGCTACGACGCGGAGAACCTCACCCTGGAGTGGATCGGGGCGGTGCCGGGCAAGCGGGAGTACCGCCGCTTCCTCGGCGACCACGTCCTCACCCAGCACGAGGTGCTCGGGATGACCGAGTTCGCCGACCGGGTGGCCTTCGGTGGCTGGTCGATCGACCTGCACCCGCCCGGCGGGATGTACGCCAGCGAGGCCGGCTCCAAGCACTGGCACGCCGACGGGCCCTACCACGTGCCGATGCGCTGCCTGTACAGCCAGAACGTGTCCAACCTGTGGATGGCCGGGCGCAACATCTCGGCCAGCCACGTCGCCTTCGGCAGCACCCGGGTGATGGCCACCTGCGCCGTCCTCGGCGAGGCCGCCGGGGTCGGCGCGGCGCTGGCCACCCGTGCCGGGGTGACGCCGCGGGAACTGGTGGCGGGGCGGATGGAGGAGGTGCACCGGGCGCTGGTGCGGGCCGACGCGTCCGTGCTCGGCGTGGTGCACGACGACCCGGCCGACCGGGTGCTCGACGCCACGATGAGCGCCTCCTCGACGCTGCGCCAGCTGGTCGCCGACGAGCCGGCGGGCACCCACCCGCTGGACGCCCCGCTCGGGCTGGTGCTGCCGGTCGACCCCGCGCTGGGGACGCTCTCGCTGCTGGTCGACGCCGACGCCGACACCGAGCTCACCGTCCGGCTGCACCGCACCAGCCGGCCCCAGGTGTACCTGCCCGACGAGCAGCTGCGCTCGGTCACGGTGCCGGTGGGCGCCGGGGAGAAGCAGTGGGTGTCGGTCGACCTCGACTGGCGTCCCGACCGGCCACAGAACGGGTTCGTGGTGGTCGAGGCCGCCGCGGGCGTCCGGCTGCACGTCGACGAGCACGCGCCGCCGGGCGTCCTGGCGCTCAGCTACCGAGAGCCGGCCGCCGACGAGCGCTGGACCGAGCAGTTCCGGCACTGGAAGCAGGTGCTGCACCGGCAGAGCCCGTGCCTGCGGGTCTCCGACGACGTCGACGCCTACGCGCCGGAGAAGGCCCGCGGCGGTTACGCCCGTCCCTACGGCGGACCGCAGACCTGGGTCTCGCAGGACCGTCGCCTCGACCCGGAGCCGTGGCTGGAGGCCCGCTGGGACCAGCCGGTGACGATCGGCTCGGTGGAGCTGGTGCTGGACGACTCGGTCGACATCGACCTGATCAACCTGCACCACCACCGAACCGAGCCCGAGGTGATGCCGGACCTGCTGACCGACTACCGGGTCGAGACCGAGGTCGAGGGTGCCTGGACGGTGCTGGCCGAGGTGACCGGCAACCGCCGCCGCCACCGCGTCCACCCGCTGACCGCGCCGACCGACGTCACGGCCGTCCGGGTGGTGGCGCCGGGGAGCAGGGGGGCAGCCCACGTCGTCTCGCTCCGCGCCTACGCCACCCCGTCCCCCGCGATCTGAGCCCGGAGCGCCCCCGGCACCCGCCCTGACCCGCCCCCAACGCCCTGAGCCTGTCGAAGGGCGATCCGACCCAGCCCCGGCACCGACCCAGCCCCAACGCCCTGACCCGCCCCCAAACGCCCTGAGCCTGTCGAAGGGCGATCCGCCGTCCACCTGTCCCACGACCGCTCACGCCCGATCCACCACGGAAGGAAACCCGATGACCCCGCCCAGCCCGACCGCCCCGCTCACGATCAGCGGAGTGGTGCCGAGCACCGCCGTCAAGGCCGACCACGTGCCCCGCAGCGAGACCGGGATCGGGGCGCTGATGCCGTGGGCCGACCGGCTCTGGTTCGTCACCTACGTCGCCCACAAGGCCCCGACCGGCGGCGGCACCGGGCTGTTCACCCTCGACGACGACCTGCAGCTGACCAAGCACCCGGCCAGCGTCGTCGGCACCTACGCCAACCGGATCGTCCACCACGAGTCGAACCAGCTCTTCATCGGCCCGCACGTGATCGACGTGGAGGGCGACGTCCGCACCATCGAGGCCCTCGTGGACCACCGGCTGACGGCCACCTGCCGGCACCTCACCGACCCGGCGAACAAGGTCTACACCCTCGGCATGGAGGGGGAGTTCTTCGAGGTCGACGTGCACACCCTGGAGGTGACCCAGCTGTTCGACCTGCTGGAGGTGCTCGACGTCCGCGGCTACCCGCACTTCAAGGACGCGATCAGCCGCCACGGCCGGGTCGTGGTGTGCAACAACTCCTACTACGACAAGGACTTCCCGACGGGGGAGAGCGAGGGCCGGCTGGCCGAGTGGGACGGCACGGAGTGGCGCACGCTGGCGCGGACCCAGTTCAACACCCTGGGCAGCGCCAACGGGATCGGGGACGCCCTGTTCGCCGTGGGCCAGGACCGGGCGTCGGCGCTGCTGCACGTCTACCTGCCCGAGACCGGGTGGAAGGTGTACCGCCTGCCGAAGTCGACCCACACGCAGGACCACGCCTTCACCACCGAGTGGCCGCGGATCCGCGAGGTCGAGTCCGAGCGGCTGCTGCTGGACGCGAGTGGCACCTACTTCGAGCTGCCCGCGATGACCTACGCCTCGTCCGTCTGGGGCATCCGCCCGATCTCCTCCCACCTGCGGGTGGTCGGCGACTTCTGCTCCTGGAACGGGCTGCTGGTGATGGCCGGCGACCAGACCACTCCCATCCGTGACTCCAACCCCCACGCCGGGCAGCCGCAGGCGGGGTTGTGGTTCGGCAAGACCGACGACCTGTGGTCGTTCGGCAAGCCGCAGGGCTGGGGCGGCCCGTGGTGGGAGGACGACGTCGAGGCCGGGGTCCCGTCGGACCCGTACCTGATGACCGGCTACGACCAGAAGTGCCTGCACCTCACCACCGAGGCCGCCGGACCGGTCGAGTTCGCAGTGGAGGTCGACTTCATGGGCACCGGCCAGTGGCGGCGCTACCGGACGCTCACCGTCGACGGCTACGAGTGCCTGGTGTTCCCTCCCGGTTTCAGCGCGCACTGGGTGCGGCTGGTCCCGTCGTCGTCCTGCCGGGTGACCGCGCAGCTCTTCTACACGTGACGACCACCGGCTCGGCCGTGGCCGCGTGACTCGCGGTCGTGCGGCAGGACGACGACGGGAGCGGACCTCCTCGCGGAGCAGCGAGCGCGCGAGCCGGGCGCCGGCGCGGCTGTAGGCGTCCCGCAGCCCGGGGTCCAGGCGCACCCGCACTTCGCCGGGGTCACCTCCTGCACCGGGCCGCTCAGCCGTCGAGGCCGCTGCCGCGGAGGAACAGCCCGACCGCCTCCCGGATGGTGGCGTGGTCGGTGTCCGGCGGCGCCACCCGGTGCGGGTGGTCGGGGATCGGCTCGCGCGCACCGAACAGGGTCGCGAACCGCTGGCGGGCCGTGGTGAGGTTGAGGAAGTACCCGGCCAGCCGCCGGTGGTGCTGCTCGTCGCCACCACCGCCACGGGAGGCGTCCAGCCGCTGCAGGTAGTCCGCGACCGCGCCCTCGGCCCGCTCGATCACCTCACGGTGCAGCATCGCGCCGAGGTCGCTGAACTGGCCGGCCCCGCCGATCACCACCCGCTGCAGCCGGACCGGGTTGCGCCAGGTGCTGATGTCGCTGAAGCCGATCGCGAACGCGGTCAGCTCCCCGGCGGGGTCGGTCAGGTCGTCCGGCGTCGGCAGCTCGCTCTGCACCAGCTCGACCGCCCTGCCGAGCGCGCTGCGGAACAAGCCCTCCTTGTTGCCGAAGTGCGCGTAGACGGTGCGCTTGGTCGTCGACGCCCGGGCCGCCACCTCGTCCATCGAGGCGGTGTCGTAGCCGCGCTCGGAGAAGGTCGCGATCGCCGCCTTGAGGATCGCCTCGGTCAGCGGCAGGCCGTCGATCGTCTTCATGTCGTCACCCTGGCAGGTCGTCCGAACCGGGGGCCACCCGATCACCACCCGATATACTCCACGGTATAGTATACGGAAGACGAGAGGGGACGACGGTGCCACATGACGACACCGACCGGTCGACGCCGGCCGGGACGGGGACGCCGAAAGGTCGCGGGGTGACGCGACGCGCCCTGCTGCGCGGGGCGGTGGTGGCTGCGGCCGCGGGCTCGGTGGGCTTCGCCGGAGGACGGTTCACCGCACCGCCGTCGGCGGTCCCAGCCTGGACCGCGGCCGACATGCCGTCCCAGGCCGGGCGACGGGCCGTCGTCACCGGCGGCAACGGCTACCCGCAGGACGACCGCAGCGGACTGGGCTACCACGAGGCCCTCGGACTCGCCCGCGCCGGCGCCGACGTCACGATCGCCTCCCGCCACCAGGGACGGGGCGAGGAAGCGGTCCGCCGCATCCGCGCCGCCGCCCCCGGGGCCCGCGTCCGGTTCGAGACGCTCGACCTCACCGACCTCGCCTCGATCACCGCCTTCGTCGCCCGCATGGAGGACGCCGGTGACCGCCTCGACCTCCTCATCAACAACGCCGGGGTGCAGGGACGGCTGCAGCGCGAGGAGACGCCCGAGGGCCTGGAGCGGGTGTTCGCCACCAACGCCCGCGGGCCGTTCGTGCTGTCGGCCCGGCTGCGGCCGCTGCTGCAGCGGGGCAGTGCGCCGCGGATCGTCTGGACGTCGAGCTCGCGGGTCGGCGAGATCGACTTCGACGACCTGCAGAAGGTCCGCAGCTACGACTACGGACGGGCCTACGACGACACCAAGCTCGGCGCCCTGCTGATGGCCTTCGAGTGCCAGCGCCGCAGCACCGCCGGGGGCTGGGGGATCACCAGCATCGCGGCGCACCCAGGCGTCTGCCGCACCAGCATCGTCCTGGACGGGCCCGGGCTCGACACCCCGGAGGGCTTCCGCTTCCAGTACCTGCCCTTCATGTGGCAGGACGCGGCCGTCGGCGCGCTGCCCGCCCTGTACGCCGCCACCTCGCCGATGGCGACGGGGGGCGCCTACTACGGTCCCCGCGACGTCCAGGGTCTGCGCGGGTCGCCGACCTACGCCCCCGTGCCCGAGGCGGCCCGCGACCCGGACCTGGCCCGTCGCTACTGGGAGACCATGGAGGACCTCGCCGGGCTCTCCTTCAGCTGACCTGGCCCGCGACTGCCGCGGCTCAGGTCACCGCGCCCAACTGCCAGGGGACGAACTCCTCCTGCCCGACCCCCAGCTCCTCGCTGACGGTCTGCTGACCCGAGGCGACGGCGAGGAACAGCCGGAACAGGTCGTGGCCGACCTCCTCCACGCTGCGGCCGCCGTCGATGATGGTGCCGGCGTCGAGGTCGATGTCGTCGGGCATCCGGCGGGCCAGGGTGGAGTTCGTCGACACCTTGACGCTGGGCACCGGCTTGCAGCCGAACACCGAGCCGCGGCCGGTGGTGAAGCAGACCAGGTTCGCCCCGCCGGCGACCAGACCGGTGACCGAGACCGGGTCGTAGCCGGGGGTGTCCATGAAGGAGAACCCGCGCTCGACGATCGGCTCGGCGTACTCCAGCACCGAGACCAGCTCGGCCCGTCCGCCCTTGGCCACCGCACCCAGCGACTTCTCCAGGATGGTGGTCAGCCCGCCGGCCTTGTTGCCCGGGGAGGGGTTGTTGTCCATGGTGCCGCCACCGGCGGCGGTGTAGGCGCGCCACCACTCGATCCGGTCGAGCAGCTTCTGGCCGACCTCGGGCGAGACCGCGCGCCGGGTCAGCAGGTGCTCCGCGCCGTAGACCTCCGGGGTCTCGGCCAGCACCGAACGTCCGCCGCAGCCCACGATCAGGTCGGAGGCGACGCCGAGGGCGGGGTTGGCGGTGATGCCGGAGTAGCCGTCGGAGCCGCCGCAGTTGAGCGCCAGCACCAGCTCGCCGGCGTCGACGGTCTCGCGGCGGCGCTCGTCCAGCCGCGGCAGCATGTCCTTCACGGCCTGGACGCCGGCGGCGACGGTGGCGCGGATGCCGCCGGTCTCCTGGATGGTCATCCGCTCGACCAGGGTGTCGGCGGGCAGCGGCAGGTCGGCGGAGATGAGGTCGAGCTCGAGCATCTCGCAGCCCAGCCCGAGCAGCACCAGCCCGCCGATGTTGGGGTGGGTGGCGTAGCCGCGGATGGTCCGCAGCAGCACGTCCGCGCCCTCCGAGCCGCTGACCAGCCCGCAC
>NZ_QPKK01000170.1 GCF_003344635.1 Desertihabitans aurantiacus | reverse complement strand
GCCCGGGAGCGGGACGGCCGCCGCTGGACGCCGGCCGCACCGCCCGGGCCGTCCGCCGGTCTCGTCACGGCCAACCCCGCACCCCGCTGGGAGCCGGGCCGGTGGCGGGCCGAGGAGCGCCCGCTGCTCCGGCACGAGACGGCCGCCGTGGTGACCTCGGCGCAGGCGCCGGTGGCCGGCTCCGACCCCGACCAGCTGGTGCTCGCGCTGGACGCCGCCGGTGACCTGCTCGCGGTGGACACCGCCACGCCGGGGTCGCCGGTGCTCTGGTACGCCCACCCCGGCGGGGTGCTGACCGCGGTCCGCACCTTCGGGCAGGTGACCGTGGCCGCCACCACCAGCCGTGAGCTGGTCGCCTACGACGACCGCGGCCGCCGGCTGTGGACCCACCGGCTCGACGACGTCAGCCAGGCCGGGCCGCTGGCCCTCGACGACACCACGCTGGTGGTGGCCGACCTCTCCGGCACCATCACCGCGCTCGACGTCGCCACCGGAGCCGAGCGCTGGCGGGCCGCCCTCGCCTCCGACCTCACCGGGACGCCACTGGTCTGCGGCGACGTCGTGGTGGCGGCCGACGCCGTCCCCGGACTGCACGCCTTCGACGCCGCCACCGGGGCCGGGCGCTGGAGCTGGACGCCGCCGGAACCGGTCCAGTCCGTGGGCTGCGACGCCGACCTGGTCGTGCTGACCGACCTCGAGGGCGACCGGCACGGCATCGACGCCGGCGACGGCACGACCCGCTGGGGGGTCGCCGGAGTCAGCACGGTCCGCACCGTCGAGGTCGTCGCCGGGGTGGTGGTGCTCGGCACCGCCGACGGGGTGGAGGGCCTGGACGCCGCAACCGGCCAGGGACGCTGGTCCCAGCCCGGGGCCCCGCTGACGCTGCTCGAGGCGGGCGGGCACGTGGTGCTGGCCCGACCCGCCGGCCTGGACGTGGTCACCCCGGACGGGCGGCGGGTCGCCGAGGTCCCGGTGGACCTCGCCGGTCCGGGCGGCTCCGCGCGGCTGAGCGCGGTCGAGGACGGCCTGTGGGTGCTGACCGAGGCCGGCGTCCCCACCCGGGTGGGTCCGTGAGCCCGCCGGGACGTCCCTGGTGGCGCCGGCTGACGGCCGTCGTGGTCGGCTGGGTGTGGCTGGTGGTGGTGGAACCCGTCCGCGACGGCCGGGTGCACGTCCGCAACGGACCGCCGGGGCTGACGGCGATCGTGGCCCTCGCCGCGCTGGGCTACCTGGTCGCCGGTGCGCTGGTGGTGCTGGCCCGTCCGATCCGCGACGCCGGGGCGCTGGTCACCGAGGCGAACGGGCTGGTGGTGCTGCCCGAGCTGAGCCTGGCGCCGCTGCTGCTGGTCCTGGTGCTCGCGCTCACCCTGCTCGTCACCGCCGCGCTGCACACGCACTGGCTGCTGCGCACCGGCGCCTACCTGCTGTTCGCCCTGCCGAGCCTGCTGATCGGCGTGCTGGCCTTCCCGGGGCTCGGGGTGTCCGCGCTGCTGCCGGCCCTGGTCGCGCTGGTCGGGCTGGCGGTGCTGATGCTGGTGCGCCGGCGGCGCCGGTTCGCCTGGCCGGAGGTGCTCTGGGTCGGGGGGCTGGTGGCGCTGGGAGTGCTGGTGCCGCTGGTGCTCCAGCAGCAGAGCATCCGCAGCATCGGCCCCGACGTCCGCGCGCTGCAGGTCAACCTCGTGTTCACCCTGGTGGCCCAGGTGGCGCTGCCGGCGGTCGTCATCGGCGGAGCGGCGCTGGCCGAGGTCGCCGTGCGGGCCGGCGCCTGGGGCGTCTCGGTGGTGCGCACCGAGACCCCGCGCCGCTGGTGGGTGCTGCCGGCGTCCGCGGTGGTCGTCGCGGCGGCGGCGTGGGCCGTCTGGCTGGTGCTGCAGGAGCCGCTGTCGGTGGCCTTCTCCGCGCTGCCGCTGGCGGTCGGGTTGCTGGCCCTGCTCGCCATGCAGGCCCTGCGCCGGCGCGGTGACCCGGTGGGCCCGGAGGACCTGGTGGAGGAGTGGCCACGGCTGCTCACCCCGCTGGCGGTCGTCACGGTGCTCGGCGGCTGGGCCGCCTCGCTGGGCCCGGTGGCCGAGGAGCTGGGGGTCGGCCGGTGGTCCCCGCTGGGTGATCTGCCCACCCTGACGTTCTCCCGGCTGGCGGTGGCGGGGGTGTGCCTGGTGCTGGCCGTCGCGTGGTCGGGTGCGGGGGAGCGGGTGCGGCCCACGCTGCTGGTGGCCTTCGCCGCGGTGATGCTCAACAGCTCCGGGTTGTTCGCGGCGCTGCCGGTCTCCTGGAGCGGCGACCGCCTGGCCGCCGCGGTGGCGCTGGTGGCCGTCCTGCTGCTCGCCGGGTTCGCCCTCACCCGTTCGCTCAGCAGCCGGCGGGCCACCGCCTGCGTGCTGATGGCGGCGCTGTCGGGCTGCTTCGCGCTGCGCCAGGTGCTGGCCGACCCGATCAGCTGGCTGCTCGGCTTCTCCGCGCTGGCGCTGACCCTGTTCGGCCTGGTCTGGCGGCTGCTCAGCGACGCCACCTGGACCCGTGCCGACACCCCCGCCTTCCCGCAGCCGGCCCGGGTGCTGCTGTTCTGGGGCTACGCGCTGCTGGCGGTGACCTCGCTGGCCTTCGTCGCCCTCGGGCGCCAGCTCGGCGGGCCCGCCGACGTCACCCCGTTCACCGAGCTCGGCGACCACCTGTTCGGCACGCCGGTCTTCCTCGCCGCCGTGCTGGGCTGCCTGTGGCAGTGCGTCCACCGCGGTGCCGCGGTGGTGCCCGACGTCGCGGAGGAGCTGGCCGACTGATCCCGGTCTTCGGGGGGCGGCGGAGTGCTGAGCAGTGCCGCGAGTGGGCGGTGCTCGGGCCGACGGACCACTCCGGAGATGAGGAGTTAGCCGAGTGGGCGATGCTCGCGCCGGTGCGACGCTGCAACGCCGACCGCCGCCGCGAGTGGGCGGTGCTCCGGCGCAAGACACTGCGGCGCTGAGGAGCGCGTCGAGTGGGCGCTGCTTGCGCGCGGCGTTGAGCAGTGCGCCCAGCGGGCGGTCATCGGGTCGATGCGGCGCTGTGGTGCTGAGCGGCGCCGCAAACGGGCGGTGGTCAGGCGGCGACGGGACGTCCGGGGAAGTGGCGCATCCAGTCGTTGCGCAGCCGCGGCACGCGCATCCCGGCCGCTCTCATGGCGGCCACCACCCGGGCGAGGGTGGCGCCGGGAACCACCGTGAGGTCGTCGGAGACCACGATGACGAAGCGCCAGCCGGTGTTCTCCAGCTCCTCACGCGACCGATGTCCTCGCGCCAGGACTGCTGCCGCTCGATGTGCTGGCGGCCGTCGTACTCGATCGCCAGCAGGGCGTGCTCGTAGGCCAGGTCGAGGCGCCGGACGACCTCGCCGTCCTCGTCGCGGATCCGGACGTCGACGGCCGGCTCGGGCAGACCGGCGAAGACGAGCAACAACCGCGTCTGGGTCTCGCGCGGTGAGTCGACGCCACTCCGCACCAACTGGGCGGCCTCCCGGGCACGCCGTGCGCCGCGGCCGGTGTAGGAGGTGGCGGCCTCGATCAGGGCGTCCGGGCTGGTGTGGCCCTTCCTGACCAGGGAGTCGCCGAGGACGACCAGCTCGACGAGGCTCAGCGAGGCAGCCAGGTCGAGGAAGGTCGCCGAGGCCGACGTGGCCAGCACGCCGTAGCGGCGCACCAGCTGAGGTTTGCGGGCGTAGCGGTGCTCCACGACGCCGCCGCGGCGGGACTGCGCCGTCCCGGTGGTGCCGAGGTGGACCTCGGGGCACGCGGGTACCGCCGCGTCGAGGAGGAGGGCGGCCGTGTGGTGCGATGCGAACCCTGCGCCCGGCCGGACGAGCAGCGCAGCCCTGGCCAGCAGGCTGGGTGTGAGCGGTACTCCTGCCGCCACGAAGCAGTCGACGAACAGCCGCCGGAACGCCGGACCGCGCAGCTGGTGGTCGGTGAACCCGGCCCGGATGCCCGCCCGCCGCCGGAACGGCTGCCGGATGTCGAAGCGCTCACTCGCCATACGGCCAGCCTGGAGCACCTGACCGGCCGATCCCGGAGTTATCCACAGGTCGTGCGGCGCGACTGGGCGCTCGAGTTCGACGGTCGGGCGCTGACGGCTGTCACGAGTGGGCGGTGCTCAGGTGGTGCGGGCGTTCGGCGCGGGACGCGCGACGCGAGTGGGCGGTGCTCAGGTGGTGTGGCCGGTGGGCGCGGGAGGCGCGACGCGAGTGGGCGGTGCTCAGGTGGTGCGGGCGTTCGGCGCGGGACGCGCGACGCGAGTGGGCGGTGCTCAGGTGGCGCGCACGGTCGACACGGAAGCCCGACACGAGTGGGCGGTGCTCGGGTGGTGCGGACGGTCGATGCGGGACGCGTGACGCGAGGGGCGGTGCTCAGGTGCCGCGGCCGGTCGACACGGGACGCGCGACGCGAGTGGGCGGTGCTCGGGTGGTGCGGACGGTCGGTGGGGGACGCGCGACGCGAGTGGGTGGCCGTCAGGAGGGCTGGGACGGCTCGGCACACGCGCGCTGCGAACGGGCGCTCCCCAGCCTCGTTGGGACGCTCGGCGGGCACGAGCGCCGCGACCGGGCGCTGCTCAGCCAACGTGCCGAGCGGTCAGCTGCTGCGGACCGCCACCCCGGCGTCGGTGAGCTCCTCGGCCGTCCTCGCCACGCCGTCGGGGTGCACGGCGGCGGTGAGCGGCAGCCGGACCCCGGTGGCGAACCCCGCGGCGGCGGCGTCCAGGGCGGTGGCCCGCACGCAGTAGTCGGTGGCGATCCCGACGACGTCGACCGCGGCGACCCCGCGGGCGGTCAGCCACTCCGTCAGCGTCTCACCCTCGGCGCTGCGGCCCTCGAACCCGGAGTAGGCGGCGCTGTACTCACCCTTGTCGAAGACCGCCGCGAAGGGGTAGGCGACCAGCGCCGGGTGCAGCTCGACGCCGATGGTGCCGACCACGCAGTGCGGTGGCCAGCTGTCGACGAAGTCGGGGGTCGCGGAGAAGTGCGGGCCCGGGTCGATGTGGTGGTCGCGGGTGGCCACCACCAGGTCGTAGCCGTGGTCGCCGGCCAGCAGCGCGGCCACCGCGGCGGCGACGCTGTTGCCACCGTCGACGCCCAGCGCGCCGCCCTCGCAGAAGTCGTTCTGCACGTCCACCACGACCAGCGCCCGGCCGTCGGTGGTCGTCGTCTCGTGCTGGCTCACGAGCGGCCCTCCCAGAGCGTCTCGACCGCCGGCTCCCCGCGCGACATCTTCAGCGCGTCTGCCGGCAGCTCCTCCCGGCTGCGCAGGTGCCGCTCGCGGGCCGCCTCCAACGGTTCGTCGCCGACCACCTCCCCGCCGCGGACCAGCGGCACCAGCAGCTGCCGGTCGTTGCCGTCGCCCTCGCTGCGCCGTCCGACGCCGACCACCTCGGCCTCGGCGACCCCGTGCTCGTCCAGCCGCCGCAGCGCGTACTTGCGCCCGCCGACCGAGATCTTGTCCTGGCTCTTCTTCGCCACCGGCTCCAGCGGGGCGTCCGGTCCGCCGGCGCTGCGGGCCACCAGCTTGTAGACGAACCCGCTGGTGGGGTGGCCGCTGCCGGTGACCAGGGACGTCCCGACGCCGTAGCCGTCGACCGGTGCCCCGGCCAGCGCGGCGATCGTCCACTCGTCGAGGTCGGAGGTGACGACGATCCGGGTCTCGGTGGCGCCGAGGGAGTCGAGCAGCTCACGCACCTGGCGGGCCTTGGCCGGCAGGTCGCCGGAGTCCAGCCGGACCGCGCCGAGCCGTCCGCCGGTCAGCTCGACCCCGGTGCGGATCGCGGCCTCCTCGTCGTAGGTGTCGACCAGCAGCGTGGTGTCCTCGCCGAGGGCGGCCAGCTGGGCGGCGAAGGCGTCCCGCTCGGTGTCGTGCAGCAGGGTGAACGAGTGCGCGGCGGTGCCGACGGTGGGGATGCCCCAGCGGCGTCCGGCCTCGAGGTTGGAGGTGGAGGCGAAGCCGCCGACGTAGGCCGCCCGGGCGGAGGCCACGGCCGCCCGCTCGTGGGTGCGCCGCGAGCCCATCTCGATGCACGGCCGGTCCCCGGCCACCGCCGTCATCCGCGAGGCGGCCGAGGCGATCGCGCTGTCGTGGTTGTAGATGCTCAGCAGCAGCGTCTCCAGCACCACCGCCTCGGCGAAGGTGCCCTCCACCACCAGCAGCGGGGAGTAGGGGAAGTAGACCTCGCCCTCGGGGTAGCCCCACACGTCGCCGGTGAAGCGGTAGCCGCGCAGCCACTCCGCGGTGTCCTCGTCGACCACCCCGCGCCGGAGCAGGAAGTCGACTGTCTCGTCGTCGAAGCAGAACCGCTCGAGCGCCTCCAGCGCCCGGCCCACGCCGGCCACCACGCCGTAGCGGCGGCCCTCGGGCAGCCGGCGGGCGAACAGCTCGAACACCGAACGGCGCTCGGCGGTCCCGGCGGCCCGGGCGGCACGCACCATGGTCAGCTCGTACATGTCGGTGAGCAGCGCGGTGGTCAGCACGCGCTCACCCTGCCACGGCGGCCGGGTCGCGAGGCCGCTGCCCATCCCGGGCGGCGTCGGTGCCCAACCGGAGCGAACGGTTGGACCGCCGGGGTCGGTGCGCCAGAATGGGCCGCATGTCCGCACCCGGTGGCGCCCCCGCCGCACCCACAGGCGGCACGGCAGTCGTCGAACGTCCCGACGCCGACAGCCTCACCCAGACCCCGTGGGTGACGATCGTCTGGGACGACCCGGTCAACCTGATGTCCTACGTCGCCCACGTCTTCACCCAGTACTTCCACTACCCGCGGGCGAAGGCGGAGAAGCTGATGATGGAGGTCCACACCAAGGGCAAGGCGGTGGTCTCCAGCGGCAGCCGCGAGGCGATGGAGCGCGACGTCAACGCGATGCACGACTTCGGCCTGTGGGCGACCCTGGACCGGTCGGAGTGAAGCGGTTCGAGCGCAAGGGCAAGAAGCTCGTCACCTCCTTCGAGCCCGAGGAGGTGCAGCTGCTGCACTCGCTGGTGCTGCAGCTGGTGGAGCTGCTGGACGAGCACGGCCGACGCGACGAGGCCGCCCCGGCGCAGGCGCCGACCGACGACCCGTTCGCGTTCTGGGAGCGTGACCTGCAGGAGCACCCCGACCAGCCCGAGGTGCCCGAGGACCCGGTGCTGCAGCGGCTGTTCCCCGACGCCTACCCCCACGACCCGCGCGCCTCCTCCGACTTCCGTCGCTTCACCGAGCGGGACGCCCGCGCCGCCAAGCTGGCCGCGGCCCAGGTGGTGCTGGAGGGGTTGGAGTCCTGCCGCAACGGCCGCGACCTCAAGGTGCCGCTGGACCACGCCGACGCCTGGCTGAAGACGCTGACCAACCTGCGGCTCAGCCTCGCCACCCGGCTGCAGATCACCGACGCCGAGAGCGCGGAGCTGCTGGCCGCGCTGCCCGAGGACGACCCGCGGGCCTTCCTCTACGGCGTCTACGAGTGGCTGGCCTTCGCCCAGGAGACGCTGGTGCAGAGCCTGTGAACGGGGTGCCGCGCTCCCGGCCCGACCCCGACGCCCCGATCGGTGTCTTCGACTCCGGGTTCGGCGGGCTGACCGTGGCCAGGGCGATGAGCGACCAGCTGCCCGGTGAGCGGCTGCTCTACCTCGGCGACACCGCCCGCGCGCCCTACGGCCCGCTGCCGATCGACGTCGTCCGCGAGTACGCCCTGGAGTGCCTGGACCACCTGGCCGCGCAGGGGGTGAAGGCACTGGTGATCGCCTGCAACTCCGCCTCCTCGGCGATGCTGCGCGACGCCCGCCAGCGCTACGACGTCCCGGTGGTCGACGTCATCCTGCCCGCCGCCCGGCGCGCCGCCCGGACCACCCGCAACGGCCGGGTCGGGGTGATCTGCACCGAGGCCACCGCCTCCTCCGGCGCCTACGCCGACGCCCTCGGGGTGGCTCCGGTGGAGGTCACCGTGCAGGCCTGTCCGCGGTTCGTGGAGTTCGTCGAGGCCGGGGTCACCGGCGGGCCGGAGCTGATGGCCGCCGCCGAGGAGTACCTGGCCCCGGTGCGCGCCGCCGACGTGGACACCCTGGTGCTGGGCTGCACGCACTACCCGCTGCTGACCGGGGTGATCAGCTACCTGCTCGGGCCGGGGGTGTCGCTGGTCTCCAGCGCCGAGGAGTGCGCGACCGCCACCTACGCCACGCTCACCCGCGAGGGGCTGCTGCGTGGCGAGTCCGCCGCCGGTGCCCCCCGACCTGGTCGGGACCTCCGTACGACGCGCATCGAGTTCATCACCACGGGGTCGCCGGTCGCGTTCGCCGGGATCGGTCGCCGACTGGTGGGGGAGTGGGTGGGCGATGTCCGCCAGTTCAGCTGAGGGTCTGACGCTGACCGTCGTCGGGTGCACCGGCTCGGCGTCCGGGCCGGACGCGCCGGCGTCCTGCTACCTGGTGCAGGCCCCGCACGGGGGCCGGCTGTTCAGCCTGGTGCTCGACCTCGGCCCCGGCGCCTTCGGGGCGCTGTGCCGCGTCGTCGAGCCGGCGGAGGTGGACGCGATCGGGTTCAGCCACCTGCACGCCGACCACTGCCTCGACTTCGGCTCCTTCCACGTCGCCGCGCACTACTCACCCCGCGCCCCCTTCGAGGTCGAGCTGTTCGGCCCGGCCGGGACGTCGCAGCGGCTGGGACGGGCCTACGAGGTCGACCCGGCCGACGTCGACGCCTTCGTCGCCCGCTGGCCGTCCCGTCCCTGGCAGCCGGTGCAGCAGGTCGGGCCCTTCACCGTCCGCACCGCACCCGTGCGCCACCCGGTGGAGGCCTACGCGGTCCGGGTCGAGCTCGGCGCGGCCAGCCTCACCTTCAGCGGCGACACCGCCCCCTGTGCGGCGCTGGTCGACCTGGCCCGCGGCACCGACCTGCTGCTGGCCGAGGCCGGGCACCCGACCGGGGTGGCCGCCAC
>NZ_QPKK01000017.1 GCF_003344635.1 Desertihabitans aurantiacus | reverse complement strand
GGCCAGGACGTCCTCGGCCTGCTCGCGGGCCCGGTCGGCGAACGCCGCCACCGCACCGGCCAGGTCGTCGCCGACCTCCGGCCGGGCGGGGGCCGGTGGTGCCAGCGCGGGCACCCGCCAGCGCAGCACCCGGGCCGGGTTGCCGCCGACGACGGCACCGGCCGGGACGTCCTTGGTCACCACCGCACCGGCGGCCACCACCGCCCGGCTGCCGACCGAGACGCCGTCGAGGACGGTGACGTTGGAGCCGATCCAGACGTCGTCGCCGATCCGGATCCCCCTGCTGGTCGAGGGCTGGCGGAACACCTCGCGGTCGGGATCGGTGTAGGTGTGGTTGAAGGCCAGGACGGAGGTGTGGGCGCCGATCCGCACCGCGTCGCCCAGCACCACGTCCCCGCGGACCACCGCGCGGGCGTTGATGGTGCAGTGCCGCCCGGTGCGCAGCGTCCCGGTGAGGTAGGCACCGGCGGCGATGTAGCTGTGGTCGCCCAGGTGCAGCTCCTCGTTCTGCACCGAGGCCAGCTCGGAGACGAAGCAGCGGGTGCCGAAGGAGTACCGGTCGCAGGCGCGGACGGCCTCGGCCTGCAGCTCGAGCTGGCGGCGTCGGGCGTCCTCGTCGGCCTCGGACCAGAACGTCCAGGCCGAGTAGTCCAGGCGGTCGCGGTCGAACGGCGTCGTCGGGCGGCTCATGCGCTGAGGGCCATCTCGTCGCGGTGCACCCGGCGCTGCAGCGGCCGGCCCTGCACCAGCCGCTCCAGCTCGTCCAGGGCGGCGTCGCTCATCCGCCGGGTCTCGTGGCCGAGCGAGCCGGCGACGTGCGGGGTGAGCATCACGTTCGGCAGGTCGTACAGGGGTGAGCCGGGTGGCAGCGGCTCGGGGTCGGTGACGTCGAGGATGGCGTGCAGCCGCCCGCTGACGCACTCGGCCTCCAGCGCGGCGGTGTCGACCAGCGAGCCGCGGGCGGTGTTGATGAGGGTCGCGGTGTCGGGCAGCGCCGCCAGCTCGGCGGCCCCGATCATGTGCCGGGTGGAGGGGAGCGCGGGGGCGTGCAGGCTGAGCACGTCGAGCCGGGGCAGCATCTCGGCCAGCGGGACCAGCTCGCCGCCCGCGGCGGCCACCTCGGCGGCGTCGGCGTAGGGGTCGGCCACCAGGCAGGTGACGTCGTGCAGCTGGTTGACCAGCCGGGTGACCAGGCGGCCGATCCGCGAGAAGCCGACCAGCCCGATGGTCAGCCCGGAGTTGCCGAGCCGGCCGCGGGGCTCCCGGGGGGCGTGCCCGCGGTGCCGGCGGGCGTCCGCGGCCAGGAACGGCGCCTTCTTGCCGGCCATGACGATCGCGGCGTAGGTGAACTCGGCCACCGGCACGGCGTTGAGGTCGGCGCTGGTGGAGACCATGACGCCGCGGTCCCACAGCGCGTCGCTGACGTGCGGGCGGAGCGACCCCGCGCAGTGCAGCACGGCCCGCAGCCGGGGCATCCGGGCCAGCACCCCGGCGTCCACCCGGGGGGCGCTCCAGCCGGTGAGCAGGACGTCCACCTCTGCCAGCCGCGAGGCCACCCGCGGGTCGTCGAAGGAGGTCACCCAGCCCGGGTCGACGACGTCGGCCAGCTCGGCCAGCCGCGCCCGGCGGGCGTCGTCGAACTGGAGCCGGTACGGCTCGGCGCCCATCACCACCAGCGCCCGGGGCCGGGCGGGCGGGAGCAGGTCGGTGGTGGTGTCCCGCAGCAGCGGGGCGGGGTCGGTGCGGGTCATCAGCGCGGTCCCTCCGGGTCCTCGTAGAGCCAGTCCAGGGTGTCGGTGCGGTCGTCGTCGGGGGAGGCGGTCCGGCCGGTGAAGCGCTGGTCGGCCTCCACCACCCCGGCCACCAGGTAGGCGCCCCGGCCGAGCTCGACGGTGGCGGTGCCGGCGGGGTGGCGGAAGGCGTGGACGTCCACCTTCGGCTGGTACTCCACCGCGATCGCCTCCCGCAGCACCGGCTCCAGACCGCCGCGCTCGTCGGCGTGGGTGTCGGTCTCCAGGTCGGGCACCTGCGCCCAGACCGGGTCGGGGTCGCGGAAGTAGCCGACCAGCACGTGCGCCGGACGGGGCAGGGTGAGCTCGACGGTGACCTGCTGGTGCGCGGCGACGCGTTTGGGCAGCCGGACCCCGCGCAGGCCGTGCAGCTCGGGGGCCAGCCGGCGGACGGGGGCGTCCACGTCGGTGAAGGCCGCCACACCGGGGGTGAGCTCGACGACCTCGGCGCCGCCGTCGGAGGCGAGGGTGAACTCGACCGGCCGGAAGGGGCCGACCTCCTCCCCGCCGGTGGTCAGCGCCGGCGGCAGCTCGCCGCGGTCGAGGTAGCCGAGGTTGGCGCGCAGGTGGGCCGCCTCGGCCTCGTAGCGGGGCAGGGACTGACGCCAGTGGCCGAAGGCGCTGCCGTCGGGGAAGGGCACCTTGCGCTGCGGGGTCTGCATGCTGTTGGCGTAGCGGTAGGTGCGGGTGGTCAGCTCGGTGAGCTCCCGGTAGTGCCCGACGCTGGCCTCGACCAGGTCGGCGGCGCGGTGCAGCCGCGCCAGCGACGGCTCCGGCTCGCCGCGGTAGAGCATGATCTCGATCGCGGCCTCGACCCGCAGCGCGTAGAACTCGGTGAGCAGGCGCAGCGCGGTCACGTCGTCGCGGAGCCGCTGGTAGCCGGCGACGTCGCGGGTGGCGTGGCCGAGCCCCCGCCGGACGGCCTCGCCGGCCCGGGCGGCGAAGTGGCGGACGGTATCGACCAGGTCGGTCGGCGTCTCGCCCAGGTGCGGCTGCCCGGCCAGCTCGCGTTCGACGTACCGGTCGAGGCGCTCCCCGTTCGGCGCGTGCGACTCCCACAGGTCTGGCCAGGGCCGGTGGCGGGCGGCGTTGGTGAGCTGGCTCATCGTCATGCCCAGGCTGAGGGTCTGCCGGTTGCCCTCGGTGATCCCGATCCGGCGCACCAGCCGTGGCGCCACCTGCCCGATCGCCTCGTAGGCGTCGAGCGCGGCCTCCCCGGCCTCCTCCGAGCCGAAGTGCCCGGCCAGCCGGGACGTCCAGTAGCGGCGCTCGGCGTCGGGGTCGCGGTCGGCCTTCCAGGCGTAGCGGTGCCAGGCCTCGTACCAGATCCAGTCCCGGTCGAGCTGGCGCAGCCGCGGCTCGGCCCGGTCGGGGGAGTAGGGCCACTCCCAGTAGAACAGCGGGTAGAGGTGCAGCCCGTTGGCGTCCAGCCGGTGCTTCATCGCCTGCACGCTGCGCTGGATGAAGGAGACCGCGCCGTAGCGGAAGGGTTCGAGGTTGGCGAGGATGTGCACGTTGACGATGTGGATGCTGTCCAGTGCGGACAGGTGGCGGTGCTGGGCCTGCCACGCCCCGCGCGGGTTCCAGGTGGTCAGCGACTCCCCGTTGTACTTGGCCTCGGTGAACAGCCGCGGGTAGCGCTGCCGGGCGGCCGCCACCACCGGCTCGGGGTCGATCGCGTGCCCGCGCAGGATCACCGGCGGCGGCTCGGTCAGCCCGGCGGCGGCGATCCCGTCCTCGACGCCGGGGAGGATCGTGTCGCAGAACCACTCGGTGCCGTACAGGTCGCCCTGCAGCACCTCGCCGAGGCAGACGTAGAGCCCCACGTTGGGGTACTGGGCCACGAACGCCCCGATCGCGGCCCGGGTGTAGGCGCTGGTCAGCGGCGTCGGGCGGGGCTGGCGCAGCGGGATGCCGTGGTGCTCGGCGAAGGGCAGCGGGATGTGGATGTTGTAGAACTTCAGCACCACCCAGATCCCGCGCCGGTCGGCCTCGGTGGTCAGCCAGTGCAGGGTGTCGCGGTTGGCGGCGAGCTCGTCGTCGGTGACCTCCTGGGCCTCGGGGAACTCGGGCAGCCGGACGAGGCTGGAGAAGGGGTGCCCGCTCCACAGGTAGACCACGTTGGCCCGCTGCTCGAAGAGCCGGTCCAGCAGCTCCGACCAGTGCGCGCGGTCGTAGAACCAGGGGAAGCGGGACGGGGTGATCGGGTACTCATACACCTGCCGCGGCGGCTCGACGGTGGTCTTCTGCAGCCCGATGGCCGGTCCGCGCAGCACCATGTCGGGTGTCTCGCCGCGGTCGAGGTCGAGCGGGAGCCCGTCCCCGGCGTCCAGCACCCGGGCCAGCTCCTGGCAGCCGTAGAGCACGCCGGTCTCGTTGCCGCCGGTGACCACCAGGACGCGGCCGGGCAGCACCGAGAGGTAGTAGCCGTCCTCACCGGGTGCCCCGGTGTTGTACAGCAGCACCTCGTCCTCCTCCAGCCGGCGCACCGGCTCCGAACGTCCGCGGACGCCGACCACGACCTCCAGGTCGGCCGCCGCCGGGGACGGGACGACCGCCAGGCCGGCCCGCTCGAGGGCGGCGGTGAGCAGCTGGACGCCGTGCTCGAGCCGGGGGGAGAGCGGGGTGTCGGTGCTGAGGGAGCAGGTGCGCATGGAGGAGGCGACGACTTTCTGGGAGGAGGTGGTCACTTCAGCCCGGTGGTGGCGATGCCACGCAGCAGGTACTTCTGGCCGGCGATGACGAAGCCGACGATGGGCGCCAGCGACACCACCGACATCGCGAACATCTCCCCGAAGGAGCTCTTGCCCTCCCCGTCCATGAACTGCCGCAGCGCCAGCGGGAGGGTGTGGAGCTCGGCGCTGGTGAGGTAGCGCAGCGGGGAGAAGAACTCGTTCCAGGTGTTGCGCCGCCCAGCCCGGTGGCCAGCAGCGTCCGCCGCTCCATCGTCCCGGTCATCTCCGCTGCTCCTGCGCCCCTTGCGATCTGGTCACCGGTAGTCCACGCTGATCGAGCGACCAACAGCAATCATCCGAACAGACTCGAACACGAAGTGGTGCCAAGGTGCTCCGGGGAGGTCAGCGATGCTCGCAGCGCAGCGGCAGGAGCGGCTGCTGCAGCTGGTGCGCGCCCAGGGGTCGGTGGTGGTCAGCGAGGTCGCGAGGCTGCTGGAGGTCTCCGAGCTGACGGTCCGCCGTGACGTCAACACGCTGGCCGAGCGTGGGCTGGTCACGCGGGTGCACGGTGGCGCCACGCTGCCCGACCCGCAGTCGCCGTTCGCACCGCACCCCGGCCGGCCGGCCCGTCGCAGCGGCGCCGACAGCCGGTTCACCGTCGGGATGGTGGTGCCGTCGCTGAACTACTACTGGCCCTCGATCCTCGCCGGGGCCAGGGCCGCGGCGGCGGAGTCCTCGGTGCGGCTGCTGCTGCGCAGCTCCTCCTACGACCTGCGCGACGACCGCAACCAGATCGGCATGCTGCTCGACACCCCCGGTCTGGACGGGCTGGTGCTGGCACCGGACGTGGACGACCCCGGCGCCGAGGAGCTGCTCGGCTGGCTGGACCGGCTGCCGCTGCCGGTGGTGCTGGCCGAGCGCCGGGCCCCGGCCTCGATGCTGCTCGGGTCCCTGGAGTGGGTGGGCTCGGACCACGTCCTGGGGGCCCGGCTCGGGGTGGAGCACCTGCACGCGGAGGGCCACCGGCGGATCGGTCTCCTGGTGGCCGGCGGCAGCCCCACCTCACCGCACCTGCGACGGGGCTGGGAGGAGCAGCTGCGCCGGCACGGGCTGGACCCCGACGAGCAGCTCACCGGCGTCAGCGACGGGTTCGTCGACCCCGGGCGCGCGCACCGGATGGACGCGGTGCTCGACGAGGCGCGGCGCCGGGGCACCACCGCGCTGCTCGTCCACCCCGACCCGGCGGCGGTGTCGCTGGTGCAGCACTGCACCGACGCCGGGACGCGGGTGCCCGACGACCTCGCCGTGGTCGCCTACGACGACGAGGTGGCCTCGCTCGGCGAACCCGCGGTGACAGCGGTGCGTCCGCCCAAGCAGCACGTCGGACGGCTCGCGGTCGAGCTGATGACCGCCCGCCTCACCGAGGGGGGACGCCGTCCGCCGCACCGGATCAGCATCGGCCCCGAGCTGGTGGTCCGAGGGTCCAGCGTGCTGCCCGGGGACGGGGCCAGCGAGGCGGCGGCGGAGCCCGCGACGCAGACCAGACGAGGCGGCACCGAGCCGTCGGGACACAGGAGGTAGCACCGTGGACCGGAGTCGGCTGACCACGCGCCTGGCCGGCGTGGTGGCCATCCCCGTCACCCCGTTCGGCGCCGACGGCGCGGTGGCCGAGCAGACGTTCGTCGACCTGCTCGACCGGCTGGTGACGGCCGGGGTCGAGGCGGTCACCCCGAACGGCAACACCAGCGAGTTCTACTCCCTGACCGGTGCGGAGGCCCGGCGCTGCGCCGAGCTGGCCGTCCGGGCGGTCGACGGACGGGCCAGCGTGCTGGTCGGCGTCGGGCACGACGTCGCCACCGCGGTCGCCGCCGCCGAGCACGCCCGGGAGGTGGGGGCCGAGCTGGTGATGGTGCACCAGCCGGTGCACCCCTTCGTCTCCGCCGGCGGCTGGGTCGACTACCACCGGGCGGTCGCCGACGCCGTCCCCGGGCTCGGCGTGGTCCCCTACGTCCGCGACCCGGCGGTGACCGCGGCCCAGCTCACCGCGCTGTGCGACTCCTGCCCGAACGTCGTCGGCATCAAGTACGCCGTCGCCGACCCGGTGCGCTTCGCCGCGGTGGCGCGGGACGTCGGTCTCGACCGGCTGGTCTGGATCGCCGGGCTGGCCGAGCCCTACGCCCCCAGCGCCTGGGTCTGCGGTGCGACCGGGTTCACCTCCGGGCTGGTCAACGTCGCCCCGGACACCTCCCTGGCGCTGCTGGCCGCGCTGCGGGCGGGGGACGTGCCGGCGGCGATGGCGGTCTGGGAGCGGGTCCGCCCGTTCGAGGAGCTGCGAGCGGCCGACCGCTCGGCCGACAACGTCAGCGTGGTGAAGGAGGCGCTGGCCCAGCTGGGCCTGTGCCGGCCCGGGGTGCGGCCACCGCTGCGGCAGCTGGGCGAGGCCGGGCGGGCCGCGGTGCGCGAGGTCCTGCTCGGCTGGGGGCTGACGCCGGTCGGCCCGGAGGGGACGGAGGACGGGCGATGACACGGATCGCCGGGGTGCGGCTCACGGCGGTCAACACGCCGCGGCGCAGCGGGTTGGAGTGCGGGCACGTCGTGGTCGAGCTCGACACCGACGTGGACGGTCTGGTCGGCGTGGGGGAGATGTCGGACTTCCAGCACCTGCCGCGCTTCCACGTCGACGTCGCCGAGCTGGAGCGGACGCTGGCGGGGCTGCTGGTGGGGCTCGACCCGCGGCGGCTGAACGAGGTGCAGCGCCGGCTGGAGGAGAGCTTCCCGCAGGCGGGCACCCTCTACGACAAGGGCAGCGTCATCAAGTGCGGTGTCGACATCGCCGTCTGGGACCTGCTCGGCAAGCTGCAGGGCTGCGCCGTGGCCGACCTGCTCGGCGGCCGGGTCCGCGACAGCCTGCCGGTCGCCTACCCGGTCTTCCGCCAGCAGCGCGAGCGCGACGTCGAGGCGAACCTCGAGGTCGTCGCGGAGCGGCTGGCCGCCGGGTTCTCCCGTTTCCGGGTCTACGTGGGTCGCCGGCTCGACCTCGACGAGGCCTTCCTGCGGCGCGCCCGCGACCGGTTCGGCGACCGGATCTCGATCAAGTCCCTCGACTTCTCCAACCTGCTCGAGGCCCGCGACGCGTGCGCCTTCGTGGCACGGACGCACGACGTGGGTTATGAGCTGGTCGAGGCGCCGGCGCGCAGCGGCGACGCGGCCGGGCTGGCCCACGCCCGGGAGCGGCTGCCGGTGCCGGTCAGCGAGCACGTCTACAGCGCGTCCTGGGCGCTCGAGCTGGTGGCGGCGCGGGCGGTGGACGTCCTCAACGTCGGGCTGTTCGCGATCGGCGGCATCACCCCGGCCCGACGCCTGCTCGCCATCGCCGAGGCGGCGGACCTGCGCTGCCTGGTCGGCACCACCCAGGAGCTGTCGATCGGCACCGCGGCCGCGGCCCACCTCGGCGTCTCCGCCCCGGCGGTCACCGTGCCGAGCGACCCGGTCGGCCCGCTGCTCTACACCGCCGACGTCGTCGCGACCCCGGTCCGCTACCGCGACGGCGACCTGCTGCTCCCCGAGGGCCCCGGGCTGGGCGTGCAGCTCGACCACGAGCGGCTGGCCGAGGTCGCCGGACCGCTGCGCTGGCCGGTCGACGACATCACCGGGGTGGTCGACCGGGTCGGCGTCCCCGGCTGAGGGTCAGCGCAGCCCGGCGACCAGCTCGCCGAACCGCCGGACGCCGGGCTCGAGGCTGGTCAGCACCGGGACGTCCACCTGCACGGCCTCGGCGGCACTGGCCATCGAGGCCTGCGCCAGCACGACCACGTCGGCCTCCCGGGCCGCCTCGGTGATCGCGGCGGCGACCAGCCGGTCGTGGGTGTCGCGGTCGCCGCCGGCCACCGCCGCGAAGGCGCCCTCGACCACCCGGCTGGTGATCCGCGGGTCGGTGCCGGCCCGTTCGGCCCGCTCGCGCAGCAGCGCGCAGGTGGGCTCGGAGGTGGTGGCCAGGGTGGCCAGCACCGCCACCCGGCCGCCGCGGGCCACCGCCTCGTCGGCCATCGCCTCGTCGATCCGCAGCACCGGGACGCCGACCTGCGCGGCGGTCGGCGCGGCCAGCGCCGAGATCGAGGAGCAGGTCAGCAGGATCGCCTCGGCGCCGCCGTCGACCGCGGCCCGGGCCAGCGCGAGCACCCGGCCGGGGACCGAGTCCCGGGCATCGGGGTCGGACAGGTCGGCCACGATCCGGTCGTCGAGGTAGTTGACCGCGGTCACGTCCGGCAGCTCGCGCTGCACGAGCTCGCGCACCGGCGCGATCACCACCGCTCCGGTGTGCAGCATCGCCACCCGGGTCGTCGTCATGGGTTCATCCCTTCACCGCTCCGCCGGCCAGGCCGGCCATGATCTTCTTGTTGAGGAACACGAACAGGATCATCAGCGCCACGATGTTGATGCTGATCGCGGCGAACAGGGGGCCGTACTCGGTCTGCCCGTACTCGTCGCTGAAGCTCAGCAGCCCGACCTGGATGGTCGCCAGGTCGCGGTCGGTGGTGAAGGTCAGCGCGATCAGCAGGTCGTTCCAGACGCTGAAGAACTCGACCAGCGACAGGGTGAGGATGGCGTTCTTCATCAGCGGCACGGCGATCACGAAGAAGGAGCGCAGCGGGCCGGCGCCGTCCACCGTGGCGGCCTCGAAGATCTCCCGCGGGATCGAGCGGAGGTAGGCCGCCATCAGGAAGACCACCAGCGGCAGCCCCATCACGGTGTAGGTGATGATCAGCGGCCACAGGGTGTTGGTGAGGCCGATCCTGAAGTAGGCGATGAACAGCGGGACCAGGATCATCTGGCCCGGCACCATGATCCCGGCCAGGAACAGCAGCAGGGTGGTGTTGCGGCCCTTCCAGACCATGATCTCCAGCGCGTAGGCCGCGCCGAGGCCGAGGGTGATCATGAGGAACAGCGAGGGCACCGTGACGAGGATGCTGTTGCGGTAGTTGACCGCCAGGTTGCCCCGGGTCAGCGCGGTGACGTAGTTGTCGAGGTAGAGCCGGTCGGGCAGCGCCCAGGTGGGGTCGGCGAGGAACTCCGCCTGGGTCTTGAACGAGCCCAGCACCATCCACAGCTGGGGGTAGAGCACCACCACCAGCAGCAGGCCGACGCTCAGCCACACCGGGATCCGGCGCAGCAGCCGTCGCTGCCGGCGCCGGCGCGCCGGGCGCACCTCCCGGGAGGGATCGACCGGCCGCTCGAGCTGGGTGGGCAGCACCTGGGCCATCTCAGTCCTCCACCTTGCGTCGCGAGGAGCGGAAGATCGCCAGCGTGAAGACCAGGCACAGCAGCGTCAGCACGAACGCGATCGTGCTGCCGTAGCCGTACTCGGCGTACTCGAAGGCGGTCCGGTACATGTACAGCGTCAGCGGGGAGGTCTCGGTGCCCGGACCGCCGTTGTTGAGCGCCAGCAGGCCGTCGAAGACCTTCAGCGTGGAGTTGAAGCTGAAGATGATCGAGGACAGCAGGATCGGCAGCGACAGCGGCAGCACGACGTGGCGCACCAGACGCAGCCCGTTGGCGCCGTCCAGGCGGGCCGACTCGATGGTCTCCTCGGGGATGTCGAGCAGCCCGGCGTAGAGCAGCACGGCGTAGAAGCCCATCGACTGCCACAGGTTCATCACCAGCGCCGTGGCGAGGGTGAGGTCGCCGGAGGCCAGGAACTCCACGCTGTCCAGGCCGAGCAGGTTGAGCAGGTCGTTCACCGGCCCCTGGTTCGGCCCGACGGCGACCAGGTTGCGGAACAGCAGTGCGGTCGCCACCCCGGGCAGCACCATCGGGAAGAAGACCACCGTCCGCAGGAACGCCGAGCCCCGCCGCAGCACGAACACGTAGAGCAGGGCGAGCGCGTAGCCGAGGGCCACCTGGCTGGTGGTGGCGAGCAGGGCGTAGCGCAGGGTGACGAGCACCGACTGCAGCGCGGCGTCGTCGCCGGCGAACTCGACGAAGTTGGCGAACCCGACGAACTCGAACCCGCGGAGGCTGTTGCCCTCGAAGAAGGACAGCCCCAGCGACCAGGCCACCGGGACGACCTTGACCAGCGTGTAGAGCAGCAGGGCCGGACCGAGCAGGATGATGATCGTCCGCCGGTCACCGAGCACGGAGTTCATGGACGCTCCTCAGCGGGCGTTGGAGTCGATGCTCTCCTGCAGGTCGGCCATGTAGTCCTCTGGTGACATCTGCCCCGACACCAGCAGCGACACGTTGGTGCTCGCCAGCGAGTTGGACTCGGCGTCGAAGAGGGCCTCGAACCAGAGCACGGTCTGGTCGATCTGCTCGATCTGCTCCTGCACCATCGCGGTGGGGGCGGGCACGTCGGCCACCTCCTCGTTGACCCGGAAGCCCGACAGCGAGCCCGACGAGAGGGCCTGGCTGCCCCAGTTCCCGGCGATGCAGGCCAGCCAGTCGCCGACCTCCGGGCTGTAGCGGTCGGGCAGCATCGCGTACGCGGTGCCCGCGTTGGCGGCCCAGTGGTCGCGGCTGCCGGCGCCGCCCTCGACCGCCGGGAAGGGCATCAGGCCGACGTTCTCCGGCCCGATCTGGTTGGTCGCCGGGTCGTTGATGTCGTTGAGCATCCAGCTGCCGTTGTAGGTCATCGCGGCCTCGCCGGTGAGGAAGAGGTTGGCCGACTGGTCGCCGCCGCGGGAGACCACGCCCTCGCCGAAGTACTCCTTCTCGGCCATCTCGGCCAGCGCCCGGGCGCCGGCCACGTAGGCCGGGTCGGTGAGCCGGGCCCGGCCGTCGCGGATGTCGGTCAGGGCCTGCGGGCCCACCTCGCGGACGATGTGCATGCCGATCCAGCGGGTCAGCGGCCAGCCGTCGGACCCGCCGGCGGTGAAGGGGATGACGCCGGCGGCCTGCAACGTGTCCGCCGCGGCCATCAGCTCGCCGAAGGTCTGCGGCTCGGCGATGCCGTGCTCGGCGAAGAGCTGCTTGTTGTACCAGATGCCCTCGAGGTTGTACTGGTACGGCAGCGAGACCATGTGCCCGTACACGTTGGTGATGGTCGAGGACGCCGCCGGCAGCACGTCGTCCCAGGCGCCCACCTCGGTGAGGGCCTCCTGGTAGTCCAGCACCAGACCGGCGGTGCCGAGGTCCCCGTCGGGGCGCACCTGGGAGGTGCCGGCGATGTAGTGCACCGGCAGCGCGCCCTGCCCGGCCAGCAGGGTGATCTGCTGCACGACGTCGGCCTGGGCGACGGTCTGGTGCTCCAGCGGCAGCGCCTCGTGCTGGGCGGCGCAGGGGCCGGCGGCCAGGGCGTCCAGGTCGGTGCGCATCGAGGCGTGCTCGTTCGCGCTCAGCACGGTGAACGAGGTCGGCGCGTCGTCGCCGTCGCCGCTACCGGGCTGACCGCCGCACGCGGTGAGCGAGAGGGCGGTGAGCAGGGCGGTCGCGGTGACCCCGACGGCGCGACTGCTCGGAACTGTTGGCATGGACGTCCTCCTTGACGTGGCTGCGCTCCGGCTCGAACGCTAGGCGGGTTCTCGCCTGCGTGTCAACAGTCAGTGGTGAGAATTTATGCACCGGGCGGTGGCGGCGAGCAGGAGACGCAGGGCTCAGAGCGAGCGGACGCGCTCGAAGAGATCGACCGGGCCGACCTGGCCGCCCTTGAGCAGCAGCTCCAGCCCGTCCAGGGCGGGGTCGTCCGCACCGACCCGGCAGAGCACGACGTTGCCCACCGGGTTCGCCACGATCTCCAGCGCCGTGGCGCCGAGCAGACCGGTCACCCGGCTCGAGGTGTCGCCGCCGCAGACCACCACCCGGCGGGTCAGCTGCGCGTCCACCGCCGCGCGGACCAGACCGGCCAGCCCGGGGGCGACCGCGTCCACCGCCACGGGGACGTCCGCGCCCGCTGCGCCGGAGTCGACGACGACGCTGCGACCGGCACGCAGGGCATCCAGCACCGGCGCGCGGAGGCCGTCCGCGGCCGCGGGGTCGCCCGGGGCGAGGGAGAGGTGGAGCCAGCCGGCGTCCTCGGCGTGCCGGACCTGGCGGGCGGTCAGCGGCGAGCAGCTGCCGGAGACGACGAGCACCGGGCCGTCGCCGGGACGGGGGCGTGCCTCGGGAGTGCCGGGTCGGGAGAAGGGGCCGAGTGCGTGGGCCAGTCCGCTGGTCAGCCCGCCCGAGCCGATCGCGAACACCGGCCGCGACCCGTCCAGCGCCACGACCGCGGCTGCGGCGGCGCGCAGGTGCTCCTCGGTCAGCGCGTCCAGCACCAGCCCGGCGGGAGAGGAGCTGCTCAGCGCCGTGAGCAGGCCGCCCGGGTCGGCGTAGCCGCGGAACGGCCACGACCCGATCGGCAGCGGCGTCTGGTGGCCGAGGTGGACGGCCAGGTCGGACTCGCGCATCGGGGTGGTCGGGTGGTGCGCCATCGTCGGCTGGCGGTCGAGCCGGTGCACCACCCCGCCCTCGGCGGCGAAGTGGTGGCCGAAGCAGGTGTAGCGGCCGAAGTCGGGCTGGGCGAACAGCATCGGCACGCAGCCCTGCCCGAACACCTCCCGGCCGATCTCGAGCACCCGTCCCAGGCTGCCCACCGTCGGGGAGGAGTCGGCGGTGGAGCAGGCCTTGTACTGCACCACCCGCGGTCCCAGCGCCGCCAGCCCGGTGAGCACCGGACGCACCTGGCGCTCGAGCTCGTCGGGGAGCAGGGAGCGGGCGGTGCCGGCCACCCCGATCGCGTCGTAGCCGGCCGCCTCCGCGGCCAGCGTGGCCGGGGCGGGGCTGCGCAGCAGGAGCCGGGCCCGGGCCCCGGCGCGGGTGAGCTGGAGCAGGGCGTCCACGGCGCCGGTGAAGTCGTCGGCGTAGAAGCCGAGCACGGGCGGGTCAGGCACGGACCGGTCCGAAGGTCTCGATCGCGCGCCGCAGCGCCGGGGAGCAGCCGGGGCCTCCCAGCGGTTCCCCGCGCTCGGCGGCGGCCCACGCCTCGCGCATGCTGGCGACCCCGGCGGCGGATCCGTCGGGGTGGCCGTGGATGCCGCCACCGGCCAGCACCAGCACGTCGGTGGTGCCGATCGCGCGGTAGGTGGCCGGGGCCAGCCCGGCCCACTGCCCCGAGGACAGCACCGGGACGGTCGAGAAGCCGCCGAACAGCGGCTCCCGGACGGCGCGGATGGAGTCGAGCACCTGCTCGTCGCTCTCGTAGAACTTGTTGCTGATGCCGTTGGTGTGCAGGTGGTCCACCCCCGACAGCCGGGCCAGCTGCTGCCAGGCCCGGAACGCGATGCCCACCTGGGCCGAGCGGCTGAGCGCGCCGAAACCGGCCCGGTGGCCGTGGATCGGCACCTCGGCGTGACGGCGCAGGAACTCCACCCCCGCCAGCCCGACCAGGTTGACGCAGGCCATCACGCAGGTGCCGCCGGCCGAGACCACCAGGTCGTGGTTGGCCTCCAGCCGGCCGATGTCGTCGGTGATGTTGAAGGCGTACATCGGCATCACGCCCGTGCGGTCGGCGTGCTCGTGCAGCACCGGCAGCACCGCCCGCACCCGGGCCTCCAGCGGGGCGTGCGGCCCGTTGCCCTGCAGCTCGTCGTCCTTGATGAAGTCGACCCCAGCCGCCACCAGCTCCCCGACCAGCTCGGCCAGCTCGTCGGGGGACAGCCCGATGCTCGGTTTGACGATGGTGCCGATCATCGCGCCCTGCGGCCGGCCCAGCAGCCGCCGGGTGCCCGCGACGCCGAAGGCCGGCCCCGGGTAGCGCTCGGCGAAGGCGTCCGGCAGGTCGAGGTCGAGCAGCTTGACCGCGCCCAGCTCCTTGATCTCGAACAGGTTCCCGGCCACCGCCGCGAGCAGGTTCGGCACCGACGGGCCGAAGTTGGCCAGCGGGAACTCCACCACCACGCGACCGCGCCGCCGCTCGGCGGGGTCGCCGACGGTCCCGGGCAGCGGCGGGTCGTCGGTGCGGGGCAGCTCCTCGACCGCGTGCACCCGGGCGGCGAACCGGGCCCGCAGGTCGGCGGTCTCCCGGGCCACCCGGACGAAGGTGCCCGTGGACTGCTCCCCGGCCAGCACCTCGGCCACCCGCTCCAGCGGCATCGAGCTCTCCACCAGGTAGGTGGCGCGCACCATCTCGAGGCCCCTCCGCGCGGGAGCCGCGTCCAGGGTCGTCACCAGACCACCGGGAGCCAGACCGACATCTCCGAGGGTCCCCGGTTGCCCCAGGTGAAGTAGGGCACCAGCCGCAGCTGGACGCGGCCCAGCGCGTCCTGCTCGACGTCGGTGTACAGCGCGTCGTCGCCGGGCAGCGGTAGCAGCACCCCCTCCCCGTGCAGGGTGACCACCGGGTGCCCGGCGACCTCCTCGGCGACGGGGGTGAGGCGGACGTCGCGACGCAGCGCCACCTGCTCCAGCCGGACGCCCGGGGGCAGGTCGGTGCTCTCCAGGCAGTACACGAGCGGGCCGCGGGTCACCGCCACCTGGTTCTGGATCTCCTCGGCCAGCCGGTGGCTGCGCTGGACCCGGACCGGCATCGGCAGCCCGACCCGGATCCGGGTGCCGGGCCGCCAGTCGCGCTCGAGCACCACCTCCCGGCCGGCCCGGACGTCCTCGACCGCGACCCCGTCCACGCTCACCGTGGCGCCGGTGCACCACGCAGGGATCCGCAGCCGCACCGGCAGCCCGGCGCCGTGCACGGCCTCGACGTCCAGCTCGGCGCCCTCCTCCCACGGGAACCGGCTGCGCAGCCGCAGCTCCAGCCCGTCCCCGTCGGGCAGCACCGCGCGGATGTCGGCGTCGCCGTAGAGGTGCACCGCGACGCCGGCGGGTGAGACCGAGGCGACGTAGCCGTGCAGCTGGGCCAGCGTGCGGGCGATGTTGGGCGGGCAGCAGAAGACGCTGAGGTAGCGCTGGCGCAGCCGCTCGTCCGAGGGCGGCGGGGCGGGCACCGGGTGCAGCGCGGTGTCACCGGGGCGGCGCAGCGGGAAGGGCAGCCCGCGCACCTGGCGCAGCGGGTTGGTGTAGAGGTAGCTCTCGGCGTCCAGCCCGATGCTGGCCAGCAGGCTGTTGCAGACCACCTGCTCGACCACGTCGGCGTAGCGCGGCTCACCGGTGAGCTCCAGCATCCGCCGGCTCCACAGCATCATCCCGATGTTGGCGCAGGACTCGTTGTGCGCGGTGGTGCTGGGCAGCTGGTAGGGGCGGCCGTAGGCCTGGTGCACCCGGCTGATCTCGCCCTGCTCGGGGAAGGCGTCGGGGGAGGCGCCGTCGTAGAGCGCGCCGCAGCCGCCGGTCAGGTAGAGCTTGGTGTCGACGACGTCGCGCCAGAGCCGCTCCAGCACCCGCCGCAGCTGCTCGTCGCCGGTCTCGATGACCAGGTCGGCCAGGCCGGCGTAGAGGTAGTTGGCCCGCACGGCGTGCCCGGCCACCACCTGCTGCTCGCGGATCGGCAC
The DNA here is from genome assembly GCF_003344635.1 of Desertihabitans aurantiacus. Classification (GTDB taxonomy): domain Bacteria; phylum Actinomycetota; class Actinomycetes; order Propionibacteriales; family Propionibacteriaceae; genus Desertihabitans; species Desertihabitans aurantiacus. The sequence goes on along the minus strand of NZ_QPKK01000017.1, from coordinate 9,295 downwards.
CCGGTCCTGGTTGTCGTCGCCGCCGGAGAAGTCGTCGCGCACCCGCACGAAGGACTCGGCCAGCCGCAGCCAGCGGTCCTCTCCGGTGGCGCGGTACAGCTCGACCACGGCCATGTAGTGCGACGGGCAGATGGCGCTGCGGGCCAGCCCGTCGGGGTCGTCGGCGGCCAGGTGCTCCAGGAACCCGGCGGCCCGGCGGGCCACCCGCAGCAGGGTGCGGCGCCCGGTCACCCGGTGGTGGACGACACCGGCGGTGATCAGGTGGCCCAGGTTGTAGGTCTCGAAGTGGAACCGGTCGGCCAGCGCCTCCACGGCCTGGGCGTTGCGGGCGGCGATCAGCGTCGGGGTGTGCAGGTAGCCGTCCTCGCGCTGGATCTCCGCGACCACCTCGACCACCTCCTCGACGACCCGCTCCAGGTCGGCGTCCGGGCCGGTGGCGAGCAGGCTGACGGCCGCCTCCAGCCACTTGTAGAGGTCGCCGTCCAGGAACGGCGGGCCCTCGTGGACGCCCTCCTCCCGGCCGGCCGCGACGAGGAAGTTCCGCCAGCCGGGGCTGACCGCCGGGTCGCTGAGGGAGCCCCAGATGCTGGGCACGGTGGTCTCCCGGCAGCGCCGGGCCACCTCGCCCCAGAAGCCGCCGGCCCAGCTCACCGCCCCGTCGCCGAGCGGGGCGAGGGTGGCGTGGGGCCGCGGGGCGGAGGCGGTCGTCGCGGCGCTGGTGGTCGTCATGGTGTCTCCTCGGGGCACGGCGCCGTGCCGTCGTCGAGCGATGGTGAGTACCGTAGCACCGTCGAATGGTTATGCAAGAGCGGCTGGTGGGTCGACGCGGACACGCGGGGTCGGTTCAGACGGCGGTGTCGGGCTGGCTCTGCAGGGCGGCGAGCACGGCGGCCAGCGCCTCGTCGGCAGTGGCGTCAGGGATACCGCTGCCCGGGGTGAAGTAGCTCTCCAGCAGCCGGGCGGGCGAGACCGCGGCCGGGTGGCCGAGGGTGCCGGAGGAGCCGGCCAGCTGGTGGGCGAGCCGGCGCGCCCGCTCCACCTGCTCCGGCTCCAGCCCGCCGTCCTGCACCCGGTCGAGGGCGTGGCGCAGCTGCTCGGCGCGGGAGAGGTTGGAGTGCCGGGCCGCCGCGGCGATCCGCGCCAGCTCGGCGGCGAAGGCGTCCTGGCCGCTCACGGGCGCCATCCCAGCAGGGCCTCGACGTCGCTCATCAGCCGGATCGGGTCGAACGGCTTGAGGATCATCCCGCGCACGATCGGCGGGCTCTGCTGCAGCACGCTGTCGGACTTCGCGGTGAGGTAGATGATCGGGATGTCGGAGGTGCGCTCGTCATCGGACAGCAGCCGCTGGGTCGCCGGGCCGTCGGTGCCCGGCATCATCACGTCGAGCAGGATGACGTCGGGACGCTCCGCGGCGGCGGTCCGGGCGCACTCCTCACCGGAGCCGGCGGTGAGCACCGTGCAGCCGCCGACCAGCTCCAGCGCCGCCTGGGCGACCTCGCGGATGGACGCGTCGTCGTCGACCACCAGCACCCGCGGCTCGGACGGCCGGGACGCGTCGGGTCCGGGACGGGTCTCCACCTGCGCTCCCTCCGTCGGGGCACCGGCGGGCCGCCGGCCGTCTCAGGGTAGTGCGCACGGGCCCGCCGCGCCTCGTCGTCCCGGCGTCCGGCCCGCTCCGACGGCAGGTCCGCGCGGAGTCCCGGTGGTAGCGTCTGGCCATGTCCGCGATGGCACCCTGGAGCTGGCGGCTCCGGACCGGTGTCATCCTCGGCACCGCCGCCGTGCTGGTGCTGGTGATGGCGGGGGTGCTGCTGAGCGACCTGCCGCCGAACGTCCGCTCCGTGGGCTCCCAGGTCGCGCTCGTCGTCGGCGGGCTGCTGGCCGGGTTCACCGGGGCGATGCGGGCGACCTGGACCCGTAACCGCCGCCGTCGCCGCGCCTGGGTGCTGCTCTCGGCCGCCGGGCCGACCGCCGCCGTCGGCAACCTCGCCGCGCTGGTCGCTGGCCCCGTCCCGGCGGCCCCGGTCACCCTGCTGGTCAACGTGCTGCTGGTGGTCGCCATGGTCTTCGGCGTGGTGGGCATGTCCACCTTCCCCTCCGCCCGCCACACCAGCGTGCAGCTGGCCCGGATGATCCTCGACGGGGTGGTGGTGGGAGGTGCCCTCCTCTTCACCGTCAGCGTCGTGGTGCGCTCGCGGACCGGCGGCGCGGAGTACATCGAGGTCGACCCCGCCCTGCTGCTGCTGCCGCTGCTGGACACCGTGGTGGCCACGGTGGCCGTGCTGCTCATCCTGCGCAGCAGCCCGGCCGACCGCCCCCGGCTGGCGCTGCTGGGACTGGGTTTCGGGCTGTACGCCGTCTCCGACCTGCACTTCGTCACCGACCTCGCCGAGGGTGGCCACCAGTTCGGCACGGTCGGTGACCTGGGCTGGATCACCGGCTACCTGGTGCTGGCCGCCACCGCCCTGGTGCCCGAACGCGAGGCCGAGCGCGATCCCAAGGCGGTCCGCGTCAGCAGCCCGCTGGCCGGCACCATCCTCATGTTCAGCCTGTTCATCGTCGGCGCCGTGCTGGCCAACATCGCCGGCGCGCAGGGCAGGCTCGACCTCGCCGCCCGGGTGATCTGGATGCTCACCCTGGTCGCGGTGGTGGCCCGCCAGATCCTGCTGGTCGTCGACAACGACCGGCTGCACGAGCGGCTGGCCCGCCGGGTCGACGAGCGCACCACCGCGCTGCGCCAAGCCACCCAGCGCACCAGCCTGATGCTCAGCTCGGTCGACGACGGCATCTACGGCGTCGACCGCGACGGCGTCGTCGTCTCGGTGAACCCGGCCGCCACCCGGTTGCTGGGCTACCCGGCCGAGCAGCTGGTCGGCAGCCGCGCCCACGACACCTTCCACGCCTGGCAGGACGACGGCTCACCCTTCCCGGTCGAGCAGTGCTACATCACCGAGGCGATCCGCGACGGCCTGGTCACCACCGCCGAGCAGGACGTCTACATCCGCTCCGACGGGCAGCGGATCCCGGTGGAGGTGACCGCCAGCCCGCTGCGCGACTCGGGCACCATCGACGGCGCGGTGGTGGTCTTCCGCGACATGACCGAGCGGCAGGCCATCGACCGGATGAAGGACGAGTTCGTCTCGGTGGTCAGCCACGAGCTGCGCACCCCGCTCACCTCGATCCGCGGCACGCTGGGCCTGCTGGCCTCCGGAGCCCTCGGGGCGCTGCACCCGCGCGCCCAGCGGATGGCGGGGACCGCGCTGGACAGCAGCGAGCGGCTGACCCGGCTGATCAACGACATCCTCGACCTGGAGCGGCTCGGCTCGGGCACCGTGCCGATGGAGCTGTCCGACGTCGAGGTCGCCGGCCTGCTGCGTGACGCCGCCGACCAGGTCGGCGTGCTGGCCGCCGAGGCCGGGCTGACCATCCGGATCGGGGACGCCTCGAGCGTGGTGCGGGGCGACCGCGACCGGCTCATGCAGACCCTGCTCAACCTGCTGAGCAACGCCATCAAGTACTCCCCGCCCGGGGAGGCGATCGACGTGGACGCGGTCGAGGTGGGCTCCCTCGTCGAGTTCCGGGTGACCGACCGCGGCCGCGGCATCCCGGCCGACCGGCTCGAGCAGGTCTTCGACCGCTTCCAGCAGGTCGACTCCTCCGATGCCCGCGACAAGGGCGGGACCGGCCTGGGGCTGGCCATCTCCAAGACCATCATCGAGCGCCTGGGCGGGCGGATCTGGGCCGAGAGCGACCCGGGACGACGCACCAGCTTCCACTTCACCGTCCCGCTGGCCGAGGTCACCGAGCCGGCCGCCGGCCAGGAGCCGGTCGTGCTGCTGACCACCGACGAGTACCTCGTCCAGATCGTCGCCGACGCGCTCGGGCCGAGGGGCCACCGGGTGCATCCGGCGCCCGACCGGGAGGCCGCGCTGGAGCTGCTGCGCACCGAGCGCCCGGCCGCCCTGCTGGTCGACGCCGAGGTCGGCACCCGCACCGCCGTGGAGCTGCTCGACCAGCTGCGTCGCCGGGGCGGTGTCGAGGCCGTCCCGGTGCTCGTGCTGGCCGAGCGCTCCGCCGCCGACCCCGTGCTGGTGCGGCGGGCCGACGCCTGGCTGCCCCGGGGGTTCGACGAGGCCCTCCTCGCGCGGACGCTCTCCTCGGTGGTGCGGCGCCACACCGACCGCCGCACGGTGCTGGTGGTCGAGGGCGAGGCCGCACTGACGCCGCTCGTCGTCGCCGCGCTGGCCGGGCTCGGCCTGCCGGTGCGCCGGGTGGAGAGCCCGGCCCGCGCCATGGAGGAGCTCGACCGGACCACGCCGGCCGCGGTCGCGGTCGACATCGGCGGCACGGACCCGCTCGGCCGGGTGGCCGCCCGGCTGCGTCGGGAGTCCCGGCTGTCCGCGGTGCCGCTGGTCCTCTTCCGGCCTGACGACCCCGACGCCGACCCGCAGCGGTGCGCCGAGCTGGTCCGCGCGCGGGTGCTGGAGCGGTGGTCGGAGTCCGCTCCCGCGGAGCCGGTCGGGGGGACCCGGGCTGCGGTAGCGTCCGCGGTGACCGTCCCGGCGCCTGGAGAGAACGGCTGAATGACTGCATCGCACCCCGCCTCCGCTCTCGAACGTCCCCGCCTGCAGGCCCTCGAGATCCGCGTCAGCCGCGGCACCGGGAGCGGCCGCACGCGGCTGTCGGCCTTCGACGCCGCGTTGCGCGACGCGGGGGTGGCCAACTTCAACCTGGTCCGGCTGAGCTCGGTGGTGCCCCCGGGCAGCCACGTGCGTGAGGTGGGACGCGAGCACCAGCTGCAGGGCGGGCACGGCGACGTCCTCTTCTGCGTCTACGCCGACGCCTACGCCAGCATCCCCGGCACCTCGGCCTGGGCCGGGGTGGCGTGGTCGGAGCACCACGACGGTTCCCGCTCCGGGCTGTTCGTCGAGCACGGCTCGCACGACGAGCACGTCCTGCGCCACCACCTCGAGTCGAGCCTGGCCGACCTGTCGGAGGGCCGCGGGGGTGACTTCCGGCCCGCGGGGCAGGTGGTCGCCTCGCGCCGGTGCGTGGACGAGGACCGTCCGGTCTGCGCGGTGGTGGTCGCCAGCTACGCCACGCGCAGCTGGGACTGGGCCCATGTCTGAGGGCCGGCGCTGGACGGTCGGGGTCGAGCTCGTGGTGCCCGAGCACGAGGTCGAGGTGTTCTGGCGCCTCTACGAGCAGGCCTTCGCACCGCTGCGTCCGCTGGCGGCGGCCCGGCAGGTGCTCACCCGCGAGGAGTTCGGCCACGAGCTGGTCGACCACCGGGTGGAGAAGCACGTGGCCCGGGACGGCTCCGGCCGTCCGATCGGGATGACCACGCTGACCCGCGACCTGTCCACCGTGCCGTGGATCAGCCCGGAGTTCTTCGCCGCCCGGTTCCCCGAGCACGCGGCGCGGGACGCGATCTTCTACCTCGGGTTCAGCCTGGTCCATCCCGACTACCAGGGCAGCGCGGTGTTCGGCGACCTGCTGAGCAGCTGCCTGGTGGAGTTCACCCGGGCGCACGGGGTGTGCGGCTACGACGTGTGCGGATACAACGACGACGTGCTGCGGATGGACACCATGATCAGACGCACCATGGCCGCCCGCTCCTCGGTGACCCACGAGAAGCTGGACCGCCAGACCTACTACTGCGTCGTCTCGCCGTGAGCGGTGAGGAGAGGAGGCCTCGATGACGAGCGCCGAGGACGTGCGCCGACGCACGGCCGTGATCGTCGAGGACGACGCGGACATCAGCGAGCTGCTGCGGGCGATCCTGCAGCAGGCCGGTTTCGACTGCCACCTCGCCGCCACCGGCGGGGAGGGGGTGCGGCTGGTGCGCGAGCAGGCACCGGTGCTGACCACCCTCGACGTCAGCCTGCCCGACTACGACGGGCTGGAGGTGGTGCGCCAGATCCGTTCGTTCAGCGACACCTACGTGATCATCCTGTCGGGCAAGGACGAGGAGACCGACATCCTGATGGGTCTGGGGGCGGGGGCCGACGACTACGTCAGCAAGCCGTTCCGGCCGCGGGAGGTGCGGGCCCGGGTGGAGGCGATGCTGCGGCGGCGCGACCTGTGGCTCGCCCAGCTGGGTGCCCCGTCCTCGCCGGCCGCGGTGCCGTCGCCGGCGCCGGCGCCGGCTCCGACCGTGGCACCGGTCACCACCGACGCGGGGGCCGGCGCGGACGAGGTGGAGGGTTCGGCCTGGCTGGGTCGCAACGGGATGCGGGTGCACCCGGAGATGCGGCTCTGCGAGGTGGACGGGCGTCCGGTGGAGCTGACCCGCAGCGAGTTCGACCTGCTGCTGGCGATCGTCCGCCGGGACCGCCGGGTCGCCTCCAAGGAGGTGCTGGTGCAGGAGCTGCGGCACGAGGTCGAGGGCTCCTGGGTGAGCGAGTCCGACCGGCGCTCGGTCGAGGTGCACCTGGCCAACCTGCGGCGCAAGCTCGGTGACTCCGCCGGTCAGCCCCGGTTCATCGAGACCGTGCGCGGGGTGGGCTACCGGCTGGCTGCGCGCCGGGCCTGAGCCCGCGTCACGGGTCCCACTCGCCCAGGGCGCGGGCGGCGTCCCCGACGTCGCGGGTCAGCCGGGGCAGGTCGGCGCGGACGACCGTCCAGCGCAGCTCGCGGACCTGCTCCAGCAACCAGCCGCAGCGGTGCGCGACCTGCTGGGCACCCACCATCGCGCTCGCGTTCTGCAGGCTGAGCAGGGCGACCACGGCGTTCTCGGGCTCCTCGGCCCGGACGGCGTCCTGCAGCCGGCTCTGCCGGGGCCCGATCAGCCCGAGGTAGCCGCCCACGAAGTCGCGGGCCACCTGCGGGTCGCCGTCGAACAGCTCCACCAGGTCGTCGAGGGCGGACACGTCGAGGACGACGACCGGTACGAGGTTGTGCACGGGGTCGTCACCGCCCTCCGTCATCCGTACTCCTCTGGTCCACCCCGACCGGCCGGACGGGGTGTGGCACCACGCCGGACGTGATGACGACGACGCCGACCTCCACACGTTCCCCCGACCGTGTGGCTGTCGGCGTCGTCGAGGACGACTGTGCTGCGCCGATGTCAGGGGGGCCTCGGGCTTGCGCCTCGACGGCCTCAAGAGATCCTCAGTTCTGCCTCTGGAAGCCGGCGCGGACCGGACGCCACGCCGCCGACCCCTTGTCGGGGGGTCCGTGCAGGCGGTAGAGCGGTGCCAGCAGCCCGGGTCAACGGAGACCCGGCTCAGTCCTCGGGGGGATCACATGCCAGCTCTCGTACCTGACCCTGCGACGGTCCGCCGTCACGTCCGGCCCGGTGCCCTGCGCGCCGGGGCCGTCGGCCTCGCCGTCGCCGCACTCACCCTGACCTCGGCCCCGGTCCCGGCCAGCGCCGACCGCGGACCCCGCCACAGCGACCCGGTCACCGTGGTGGCCGAGGGCCTGGACGGGCCGCGCCAGATCTCGCCCTGGGGCGGGCGGCTCCTGGTCGCGGAGTCCGACAGCGGCGAGATCAGCCTGGTCAACCCCGCCAACGGGAGGAGCCGGGTGGTGGTCGACGGGCTGGCCACCCCGCAGGGGGTGGTCGAGCACCGCGGCCGCGTCTACGTCGCGACCGGCGAGGCCGGCCCCGAGGCCGAGGACGCCGAGGGGTCCTCGGCGGTGCTGGTCGCCCGCCCGGGCCGGGAGCCGCGGGTGTTCGCCGACCTGCTCGAGCACGAGCTGGAGGAGAACCCCGACGGGCAGACCCAGTTCGACCCCGAGGGCGCTCCGCTCGACGCGCTGTCCAACCCGTACTTCCTGCTGGAGGACCGGCGTCGGCACGGCTTCCTGCTGGTGGCCGACGCCGGCGCGAACGCGGTGCTCGCCGTGGACGGTCGCGGCCGCGTGAGCACGTTCTTCGTGCCGCCGACCGTGACCACCGGGCCGTGCGCGGAGCTGCCGAACAACAACGCCAGCGGCGTCGGCTGCGACTCGGTGCCCACCGGGCTCGCCTACGGCCCCGACGGTCTGCTGCACGTGTCGGCGCTGACCGCCGAGGCGCCCGGGGAGGGACGGGTCTGGGTGGTCGACTCCCGCGGCCGGGTGGTCCGCAGCCACACCGGGTTCACCGCGCCGACCGGGGTGGCGGTCGACCGTGACGGCACCGTCTACGTCTCCGAGCTGCTCGAGGGCGCGCCCGCCGGACCGCCTCCGCCGGAGGCCGACCCGGCCGACATCGGCCGGATCGTCGCACTGGCCCCCGACGGCACCCGCTCGGTGGCCGAGGTGACCATGCCCAGCGGTCTGCTGCACCACCGGGGGAAGCTCTGGTCGGCCGCCTGGGCGATCGCCGCGTTCCTCGGCAGGCCGGGCGCCGGCCAGGTGGTGGAGGTGTCCGACGACGCCTTCACCCCGCTCGCGGACTGACCGGCGCCGGTAGGGTCGCGGGAGGGCCGGTCCGCCCGGCCCTCCCCGCCCGACCGAGGAGGACACCCGTGCCGAAGGACGTCCGTCGCGTCTGCTTCCAGCTGCAGGTCAAGCCGGACCGGATCGAGGAGTACCGGCGCCGCCACGACCCGATCTGGGCCGAGATGGCCGAGGCGCTGGACGCCGCCGGGTGGCACAACTACTCGCTGTTCCTGCGCGCGGACGGGCTGCTGATCGGCTACTTCGAGACCGACTCGCTGGAGCGTGCCCAGGCCGCCATGGCCGCCACCGAGGTGAACGCGCGCTGGCAGGCCGAGATGGCGGAGTTCTTCGTCGACCTCGAGGGGGCGCCCGACACCGGGTTCCTCGAGCTGACCGAGGTGTTCAACCTCGAGGAGCAGCTGGCCCGCCACCGCGGCTGACCGTCCGCAGCCTCCGCTGCTCGCACCTCCCCGTTGATGTATACCCCATAGGGGTATACGGTGTCGGTATCCGACGGAGAGGATGACGACCCATGACCACCCAGACCTACCTGGTGAGCGGGATGAGCTGCGGGCACTGCGAGACGGCGGTCCGCACCGAGCTGGGCGCGGTGCCCGGTGTGCAGCAGGTGGAGGTGAGCGCGGCCACCGGTCGGCTGACCGTGACCACCGACGGCTCGGTGGACGACGCGGCGGTGATCGCCGCCGTCGACGAGGCCGGCTACCAGGCGCAGCGGGGCTGACGTGCGCGCGCCGGTGCGGCTCGGGGCCTACGGGGCGCTGCTCGCCGTCGTGCTCGCCGCCTCGCTCAGCCTGGGCAGCTCGCTCGCGCCGGTGCTCGGCCCGCAGCAGCCAGCCGCGTCCGAGCCCGCTGGGCAGAGCGAGCCGGCCGGGCACGGCGAGCCGGCCGGGCAGGGCGAACC
>NZ_QPKK01000169.1 GCF_003344635.1 Desertihabitans aurantiacus | reverse complement strand
GCGGCCGAGGACGTGGCGGAGTCGCTGCAGGAGGCCGCCGAGCAGGCGGCGGAGGACCAGCAGCGCGCGGTCGAGCAGCAGCAGCGCGCCGCGGAGGAGGCCGCGGCCGCGCAGGCCGCCGCGGCGGCGGAGCAGCAGGCGGCGGCCGTCGAGCAGCTGGAGGAGTCCATCGACCAGCTGGAGGAGCAGATCGTCGCCCTGGACGAGCAGACCGTCGAGCTCGCCGACCAGCGCGCCGACTCCCAGGCCCAGCAGCAGGAGGCCGAGGAGCTGCAGGAGCGCACCGAGGGCATCACCGACCTGCGGGCCGAGCCGGTCCAGCTGCGCGAGGTCGCCACCGTGGAGGAGGTCAGGGCCCCGGCCACCATCACCCGGGTGGACGGCGCCCGCACCGTCACGGTGACCGCGACCAACTCCGGGGACGACCTCGGCGCCACCACCCTGGCCGTCACCCAGGCCATCGACGGGCTCGACCTGCCCGACGGCGTCCGCGCCGAGATCGGTGGCGTGTCGGCGGAGCAGGACGAGGCGTTCGGTCAGCTGTTCCTGGCGATGGGGGTGGCGATCGCCATCGTCTACGTGGTGATGGTGGCGACCTTCCGCTCGCTGCTGCAGCCGTTGATCCTGCTGGTGTCGGTGCCCTTCGCCGCCACCGGGGCGATCGGGCTGTCGCTGATCACCGACACCGCGCTGGGCATCCCGTCGATGATCGGGCTGCTGATGCTCATCGGGATCGTGGTGACCAACGCGATCGTGCTGATCGACCTGGTCAACCACTACCGCGCCCAGGGCGCCTCGATCGACGACGCGGTGGTGCACGGCGCCCGGCTACGGCTGCGCCCGATCATCATGACCGCGCTCGCCACGATCATGGCGCTGGTGCCGATGAGCCTCGGTCTGACCGGCGGCGGGGTGTTCATCTCCAGGCCGCTGGCGATCGTGGTGATCGGTGGCCTGATCTCCTCCACCGTGCTCACCCTGGTGCTCGTGCCGGTGCTCTACCGGCTGGTCGAGCGGCTGCGCGAGCGGGGCAGCCGGCCGCGCGGACGTCGTCGCGAGGACGACGGCACCGAGGACGGCAAGCTGGAGGAGATGCTCGCCTGAGCCGGGCGTCCCGCCGGCACCACGGCTAGGGTGCGGACATGGCGGAGGCGGTGGTCGTGGCGGCGGGGCGGACGCCGATCGGACGGGCGTCCAAGGGATCGCTGACCTCGGTGCGCCCCGACGACCTGGTGGCCGGGGTGGTCGCCGACGTGCTGGCCCGGGTGCCCGGGCTCGACCCGCGGACGCTGGACGACCTCTACGTCGGCTGCGCCGACCCCCGGGACGAGCACGGCGGCAACCTCGCCCGCCGGGTGGCCGTCCTGCTGGGCCTGGACGGGGTGCCGGCCGCCACGGTCAACCGGTTCTGCGCCTCCAGCGTGCAGACCACCCGGATGGCCTTCCACGCGATCCGGTCGGGGGAGGGGCACGCCTTCGTCTCGGCCGGGGTGGAGTGCGTCTCGCGCTACCGCGGGTTCGCCGGCGCCGGCCTGGACCCCGAGGACACCCACCACCCGGCGTTCGCGGCGGCCGGTCGCCGGTCGGCGGAGACCGCGGCGACGAACCGGCGGTGGAGCGACCCGCGGCTGGACGGCGAGCTGCCCGACGTCTACGTCGCGATGGGCCAGACCGCGGAGAACGTGGCGACCGCCTGGGACGTCAGCCGGGCCGACCAGGACGCCTACGCCGTCACCTCCCAGCACCGCGCGCAGGCCGCGGTCGCCGCGGGCGTCTTCGCCCGGGAGATCGTGCCGGTCACCCTGCCCGACGGCCGGGTGGTCGACGCCGACGACGGGCCGCGGGCCGGGGTGACGCTGGAGAAGGTGGCCGCGCTGGAGCCGGTGTTCCGGGCCGGTGGCACCGTCACCGCGGCGAACTGCTGCCCGCTCAACGACGGCGCCGCGGCGGTCGTGGTGCTCAGCGACGAGCGGGCCCGCGAGCTCGGGCTGACCCCGCTGGCGCGGGTGGTCGCCACCGCCACCAGCGCGCTCAGCCCGGAGGTGATGGGGATGGGGCCGGTCGAGGCCACCCGGCGGGTGCTCGACCGGGCCGGGATGACGATCGGCGACGTCGACCTGGTCGAGCTGAACGAGGCCTTCGCCGCCCAGGTGCTCGCCTGCGCCCGCGAGCTCGGCCTCGACTCCGACCGGCTCAACGTGCACGGCGGGGCGATCGCGCTCGGGCACCCCTTCGGTGCGACCGGCGTCCGGATGCTCACCACCCTGCTCAACGCGATGGTCGAGCGGGACGCCGAGATCGGGCTGGAGACGCTGTGCGTGGGCGGCGGCCAGGGGATGGCACTGCTCGTCCAGCGGCTCTGACCCCGGCGATCCCGCGGCTGCTCTGCTCGCGCCACCGGGACGAACGGGCGTCGCGGCACTAGGCTGGTGCGGTGAGACACCGCGACGGCGCGTGAGGGCGCCGTCCACGAGACGGGGATGGTAGATGAGCTCTCAGGACGTGGACGTCAGCGACCGGTCGCCCTCGGTCGGGGCGATGTTCACCGCGCAGGTCGCCCTCGGCCGCAACCGCGAGGCGTTCCGCCACCGCGACGCCGACGACCGGTGGGTCTCGCTGACCTGGGCGGAGACCCGTGACATCGTGTTCGAGCTGGCGGCGGGGCTGCTCAGCCTGGGTCTGCAGCGCGAGCAGCGGGTCGCCATCGCCAGCAGCACCCGGATCGAGTGGATCCTGGCCGACCTCGCGGTGATGTGCGCCGGCGGTGCGACCACGACCATCTACCCGACCAGCACCGCGCCGGTGGTCGACTACATCCTGTCCGACTCCGAGTCGCGGATCCTCGTGGTGGAGGACGACGAGCAGCTGGCCAAGGTGCTCGACCACGTGGACGAGTCCACCACCATCGTGCTCATCGAGGGCACCAGCGACTCCGAGCGCGTGCTGGGCTGGGAGGAGCTGCGCCGCCGCGGCCGCGAGCTGCTGGCCGAGCAGCCCGACGTCGTCGAGGAGGCCGTCGCCGGGACGCGTCCGGAGCAGCTGGCCACCCTGATCTACACCTCCGGCACCACCGGGCAGCCCAAGGGCGTGCGGATCACCCACGACTCCTGGGCCTACATCGGCCGCGGGGTGGTGGCGATCGACCTGCTCCGCCCCGACGACCTGCAGTTCCTCTGGCTGCCGCTGAGCCACGTCTTCGGCAAGGCGCTGATCGCCATCCAGCTCGAGGTGGGCTTCGCCACCGCGGTGGACGGACGGATCGACCGGATCGTCGACGGTCTCGGCGAGGTGAAGCCCACCTTCATGGCCGGCGCGCCGCGGATCTTCGAGAAGGTGCGGGCCCGGGTGATGACCGGCGCCGCCAGCGGCCCGCGCGCCCAGATCGCCCGCTGGGCGTTCAGCGTGGGCAAGCGCTCGGCCGCGCCCCGGCTGCGCGGTGAGCCGCTGACCGGTCTGCTCAAGCTGCAGTACGCCATCGCCGACCGCCTGGTGTTCAGCAAGCTCAAGGCCCGGCTGGGCGGGCGGATCCGCTTCATGGTGTCGGGCTCGAACAAGCTCAACGCCCAGGTGCAGAGCTGGTTCTACTCCGCCGGCCTGCTGGTCATCGAGGGCTACGGGCTCACCGAGACCAGCGCGGTCAGCGCCGTCAACGACCCCCGGACGCCCCGGCTCGGCACCGTGGGACCGGCCCTGCCCGGCACCACCATCAAGATCGCCGACGACGGCGAGGTGCTGATCAAGGGCCCGGGCGTGGCCAGCGGCTACCAGGGCATGGACGAGCTGGAGTCGGACAGCTTCGTCGACGGCTGGCTCCACACCGGCGACATCGGCGAGCTCGACGCCGACGGCTACCTCAAGATCACCGACCGCAAGAAGGACCTCATCAAGACCTCCGGCGGCAAGTACGTGGCGCCGCAGAAGGTGGAGGGCGCCCTGGTGGCCGCCAGCCCGTACGCCAGCCAGGTCGTGGTCAGCGGCGAGGGGCGCAAGTACATCGTCGCCCTGATCGCCCTCGACCCGGACTCGATCACCGCCTGGGCGAAGAGCCATGGGGTGCCCACCGACGACTACACCGCGATGATCAACTCCCCGCAGGTGCGTGAGCTGCTGCAGTCCCACGTCGACAAGGCCAACGCCACGCTGGAGCGGCACGAGACCGTCAAGCGCTTCGCGGTGCTGCCCGCCGAGCTGAGCATCGACGAGGGCGAGGTGACCCCGAGCATGAAGATCCGACGGGCCGCCATCGCGGAGAAGCACGCCGACCTGCTCGCCGGCCTCTACGACGACGAGGACTGACCGCCGCGGTGCTCCACGTCTACCGCTGCCCCCTGCGCTGGGGCGACATGGACGCGCAGGCCCACGTCAACAACGGGGCCTTCGTGGACTACCTGCAGGAGGCCCGGGTCGACTTCCTCACCCGCTCGGAGGTGGCCGGGATGCTCGGCCGGGCCGACGGGACCGCACCCGCCTCGCACGGGGTGCTGGTGGTGCGCACCCAGGTGGAGCTGCTGCGCCCGCTGACCTGGAGCACCCAGGAGCTCGAGATCCGGATGGACCTGCACGCCGTCGGCGGGGCCCGGTTCACCCTCGGCTACGAGCTCGGCCCGCCCGACGCCCCGGTGGCGCGGGCCCGCACCCTGCTCGCGCCCTACGACCTGGCCGGCGGCCGGGTGCTGCGGCTGACACCGGAGCAGCGGGGGTTCTTCCGCGCTCGTGAGGTGCCGGCCGAGCCGTGGCCGGAGCTGGCGGGCACCGACCGGCCCGGACTGGCGGTGCCGCTGCGGGTGCGCTGGTCCGACCTGGACTCCTACGGCCACGTCAACAACGTCCGGTTCTTCGACTACGCCCAGGAGGCCCGGATCCGGCTGCTGCAGCAGGTGCTGGCCGGGACGCCGGACGGGGTCGGGCAGTGGCTGGTGGTGCGCCAGGACGTCGACCACCGCGCCCAGCTCGGCTACCGGTCGGAGCCCTACGAGGCCTCGGTGGCGGTGGCCGCGCTCGGCCGGACGTCGATGACGCTGCGCACCCTGGTGCGCGACCCGCAGGACGGCACCCTCTTCGCCGAGGTGCGCACGGTCGCCGTCTGCGCCGACGAGCGGGGCCGTCCGGTACCGCTGCCGGACGCCGTCCGCAGCGCCCTCGAGCACGTCTGACGGCGGAGCGGTCAGACGGAGAGCCAGACGGCGACGTCCTGGGTGAGGACACCGCCGGTGACGTCGCCGGAGGCGACCAGCACCTCCGCGCCGGCGGGCAGCTCGACCGGCTCGGGGCCGAAGTTCACCAGGCACTCGAAACCCTGCCCGCGGGAGAAGTGCAGCACCTCGGGGCCGCTGTCGCGCCACTGCAGGGTGCCGTCGCCCAGGGCCGGGTGCTGGTGGCGGATCTGCAGCGCGGCCCGGTAGAGCTCCAGGTGGCTGCCGGGGACGCCGTCCTGGGCCTCGACGGTCAGCGGCGCCCAGTCGGTGGGCTGGGGGAGCCAGGGCGTCCCGGTGCCGAAGCCGTACGGCGGACGCCCACCCGACCAGGGGATCGGCACCCGGCAGCCGTCACGCCCCCGGACGGTGTGGCCCGAGCGCAGCCAGGTCGGGTCCTGCAGCACCTCCTCGGGCAGGTCCTCCACCTCCGGCAGGCCGAGCTCGTCGCCCTGGTAGACGTAGGCCCCGCCCGGCAGCGCCAGCTCGAGCAGCGCCGCGGCGCGGGCGCGGCGGCGTCCCAGCTCGATGTCGGTGGGCAGGTCGACCAGGTCGGCCGGGCCGAGCCGCAGGTCGTCGGGGTGCATGCCCTCGGCGGTGAAGCGGCACCCGGTGCGGGGCTTGCCGTAGCGGGTCGCCACCCGGGTCACATCGTGGTTGGACAGCACCCAGGTGGGCGGAGCACCCACCGCCTCGTGCGCGGCCACCGTGAGGTCGATGACGTGGCGCTGCGACTCCGCGGTCCACTCGCACAGCAGGGCGTCGAAGTTGAACGTCGTCTGCAGCTGACCGGGACGCACGTAGCGCACCAGCCGCTCGGCCGGGGTGAGGTAGGCCTCGGAGACGAACACCTTGGTGCCCTTGCCGGCGGCGGCGTACTCGTCGGCCACCGCCCGCCAGTGCCGGTGGATCTCGTCGAGGTCGGGACGGTCGAAGACGGGTCCGCCCGGGAACTTCTCCAGGGTGGCCAGCCCGGTGCCCGGGTCGATGGGCAGGTCGGGGAACTCCTGGTCGACCTTCATCGAGTCGGCCACGTCGATCCGGAAGCCGTCGATCCCGCGGTCGAACCAGAACCGCAGCACCGACTCGAAGAACCGGAACACCTCGGGGTGCTCCCAGTTCCAGTCCGGCTGCTCGGGGGCGAACAAGTGCAGGTACCACTGGCCGGGGGTGCCGTCGGGTTCGGTGACCCGCTCCCAGGCGCTGCCGCCGAACACGGCCGGCCAGTTCGTCGGCGGCTCCGAGCCGTCGGGTCCGCGGCCGTCGCGGAAGACGAACAGGTCGCGCTCGGGGCTGCCCGGGCCGGCGGCCAGGGCGGCCTGGAACAACGGGTGCTGGTCGGAGCAGTGGTTGGGGACCAGGTCGATGAGCACCCGGATGCCGAGGGCGTGCGCGGCCGCGACGAACTCGTCGGCGTCGGCCAGGGTGCCGAAGTCGGGGTGGATGCCGGTGTAGTCGGCGACGTCGTAGCCGCCGTCGGCCAGCGGCGAGGGGTACCAGGGCGAGATCCACACCGCGTCCACACCGAGCGAGGCCAGGTGCGGCAGCCGCTCGATCATCCCGCGGACGTCACCGGTCCCGTCGTCGCCGCTGTCGGCGAAGGAGCGGGGGTAGATCTGGTAGACCACCGCGCTGCGCCACCACAGCGGGTCGTCGGTGATGGCCGGAGCCGGTCGGGTCGCGGTCTGCTCGCCGGCGCCGGGGGCGTCGGTGCCGCCGACGGCGTCGGTGTCGTCGGGCAGCGGGCCGGTCGTCGGGTCGTCGACTGTCATGTCACGCGAGTCTGGCAGAGGCCGTCCTCCGCGTCACCGCCCGCCGGGTGCCTCAGACGAGGGGGACGTCCGGACCCGGCCGCTCCACCGCGCTCAGCGGCAGCACCTGCGCGGGCGTCGGCGGGCGCGGGTCCTCGGTGTTGACCATGAACGAGGCCGCCCGTTGCAGGTACTCCCACAGCGGCTGCTCCAGCTCGGGGGAGAGCTGCAGCGAGTCCAACGCCACCCGCATGTGCGCCACCCAGTGGTCGCGCATCGTCGGGGTCACCTTGAACGGGCCGTGCCGCATCCGCAGCCGCGGGTGCCCGCGCTGCTCGTGGTAGGTGGTCGGGCCGCCCCAGTACTGCTCGAGGAACATCCGCAGCCGCTCCTCGGCCGGGCCCAGGTCCTCCTCGGGGTACATCGCCCGCATCTCGGGGTCCTGCGCGACCTGCTCGTAGAACACGCGGGTGAGCTGGGCGAACGTCTCGTGGCCGCCGACGGCGTCGTAGTAGCTGGTCTCAGTCATCGGCGTCCATTCTGCCTGCCGACGCCAGCACCGTCACCGAGACGGCGAGACCAGCATGTGGACAAAGCCTAGTTTTGCACTAGGCAATGTGTGAGGCTTCTGTCATGGCTCCCCGACTGCTGTGCGTCCGTCTGCACATCGATCTGTGTCGGATGCCCAGCGCCTGTTGTCGCTGACCTCCCCGGTCCGCCCCAGCCGCACCCCCCCTGGTCCACCACGCCTCCTGACGGCGTGCGTCTGACGTCCCCGCACGCCCGGAGACGTCCTCGACCACCTCCCCGCACCATCCCGCTGCCCTCCCGAGGAAGCTCTGCCATGCCCGCTCCTGCCCTGTCCCGCCGTGCCCTGATCAGATCGTTCGCGGTCGCCTCCGGCGCCACCGCGCTCACCTCCCTCACCGCCTGCGCCGTCGACACCAGCGCTCCGCTGACGACCTCGGCCGACGCGCTCGCCGACCCGACCTGGCCGCTCCCCGACGAGGTGCCGCCCGGCACCACGCTGACCGTCGGCGACCCGACCACCCAGAAGGCGCTCGAGCTGTCCGGGCTGGCCGAGACGCTGTCCTTCCCGCTCACCTGGGCCAACCTCTCCGGCGGCCCGCAGACCAGCGAGGCGTTCCGGGCCGGGGCGCTCGACCTCGGGTCGGTCGCCGAGATCCCGGGTATCAACGCCCACTGGACCGACCTGGCCACCAAGTTCGTGGCCTCGAAGTACCGCGCCGACCCGCTGGCCCACCCGATCTACCAGCTGGCCCTGGCCCCGGGTGCCGGGGTGTCCACGCTGGCCGACCTGCGGGGCAAGAGGATCGCCTACTCCCCGTCCCAGGCCCAGGGAGCGCTGGTGATCCGGGTGCTCGCGAAGGCCGGGCTGGGACGCAGCGACGTCACCCTGGTCGAGATCCCCAGCACCGGTGACGTCTACCCCAACGCGCTCGCCTCCCGGCAGGTCGACGTCGCCCCGGTCGGCGGCACCGCGGTCAAGCGCTACCTCGAGCAGTACGAGGCTGACGGAGCCACGGCCATCGCCCACGGCCTGCGCGACGACGCCGCTCACCTCTACGCCCCCGCGAGCGTCCTGCAGGACCAGGCCAAGGCGGCGGCGGTGGCCGAGTACGTCCGGGTCTGGGCCCGGGCCCAGCAGTGGATCCAGGACCACCCGCAGGAGTGGATCGAGGGGTACTACGTCGCCGACCAGCGGCTCTCACCCGCCGACGGGGAGTACCTCGTCGACGCCGCCGGCACCTTCGACATCCCCGCCGACTGGACCGACGCCGTCGCCCGCACCCAGGAGACGGTCGACCTGCTCGCCGAGTTCACCGGGCAGGAGACCTTCGACGCCGGACTGCTGTTCGACCGGCGCTTCGACGCCGTCGCCGCCGACGCCCTCGCCACGGACGGAGCCGACCGATGACCGACGTCGCCACCCTCGCCACCGCCGACCGCGCCGCGGTCGCCGGCCCC
>NZ_QPKK01000168.1 GCF_003344635.1 Desertihabitans aurantiacus | reverse complement strand
CACCCCCGACCTGCTCGCGGTCGCCGCGCACGACGACCCCGCCCTCGCCGACGCGGTGGTCGCCGCCCAGCGCCCCGACGCCCTGGCCGCCACCGAGCCGCTCGGCCGGGTCGCGGAGCTGCCGCTGCTGGTGATCCCGGTCGGCGGCGGCCTGGACGCCGACGGCCTGGCGCTGGTGGAGCGGATGGACCCGGCGGTGGTGCTGGTCTCCGGTGCGGACGGCTCTGCGGTGCTCGAGCACGAGGACGGGGCCGCGCTCGGCGACGTCGACGCCGCGGCGTTCACCCCGACGATCGGCCCCGAACCGCTCGACACCCCGCCGCAGGTCGTGCAGCACCTGCGCTCCCGCACCCTGGTCGCCGCCCTGCAGGGCGAGGACGCCGTGGTGCGGGTGGTCGACACCGCCGACCGCGCCCGGGCCGAGGAGCAGGCCGACGCCGGCGCGGACTGGCAGCGCCGCGTCCCGCTGCAGGAGTGGCTGACCACCCCCGCCGAACCGCTCACCGACCAGCTGTCCGGACCGGTCGCCGGTGCCGCCGACCAGCTGGCCCCCGACGTGCTCGCCGACGCCGTCCGGCTCCGCTCCGCCACCGTCGCGGCCGCCGAGCTGCTGGTCGACCCCACCGTCACCGAGGACGCCGACCGGCTCACCTCCACCGCCGTCAGCAGCTGGTGGCGGGCCGGCGCGGCCGACCGGGCGGGCCGGCAGCGCTGGATCGCCCCCCGGCGGGCCTTCCTCGACTCCCTGCTCGACGGCGACGCGGTCGCGCTGTCGGTGCCCGACGACGTCGAGATGTCGGCGCGCTCCGGCTCCTTCCCGGTGACGGTGACCAACCGGCTCGACCGGGCCGTCCGCGTCCAGGTGCTGTTCACCAGCGAGAACGCCCAGCGCCTCACCGTGCCCGCGGTCACCGGCATCGAGCTGGCGCCGGGGCAGACCGTCACCACCACGGCGTCCCCGCGGGCCCGGGTGAACGGGGCGGTGACCGCCCGCGCCCAGCTCGCCACTCCCTCCGGCCGTGCCTTCGGCGAGGTGGAGGAGGTGCGGATCCGCGCCACCCAGGTCGGGCGCGCCGGTTGGGTGATCGTCATCGCGTCGGGCATCGTGCTGGTCGGTGGCACGGTGCTGCGCGTGCGGCAGGTCCGCGCCTCGCAGCGCGCCGCCACCACGGACCCGGGGGACGCCGATCGCGGCGGGGACGTGCCGCAGCCCGCCGAGGAGGAGACCCGCCGATGAGCACCGACGTCGCGAGCCGGTCGCTGATCTCCTCCAGCGCGCTGATGGCCTCGGGGACGATGGTCTCCCGCGTGCTCGGCTTCGTCCGGGCCGTGCTGATCGCCACCGTGCTCGGCAACGCCACCCGCCAGGGCGAGATCTTCACCTTCGCCAACACCGTCCCCAACAGCCTGTACATCCTCTTCGCGGGCGGGGCGCTCAACTCGGTGCTGGTGCCGCAGATCGTCCGGGCCACCCGCCACGACGAGGACGAGGGCGAGGCCTACACCAACCGGATCATGACCGCCTTCCTGGCGATCATCGCCGCGGTCACCGTGGTCGTCATCCTGCTGGCGCCGCTGGTGCTGCGCATCTACACCGACGCGGGCTGGCGCGACCCGGCCCTGTCGGAGCAGTACCGCTCGATGCTCACCCTGACCTACCTGTGCCTGCCGCAGATCTTCTTCTACGGCGCCTTCTTCCTGGCCGGTCAGGTGCTCAACGCCCGCGGCCGCTTCGGCCCGATGATGTGGGCGCCGATCGTCAACAACCTCGTCTCGATCGCGATCTTCGTCGGCTACCTGCTGGTCTTCGGCACCGGCGGCGACCGCTCCCAGGCCTTCACCACCGGGCAGGAGCTGCTGCTCGGCATCGGCTCCACCCTCGGCATCGCCGTCCAGGCCGCCGTCCTGCTGCCCTTCCTGCGCCGGGCCGGGTTCGTCTACCGGCCGCGGTTCGACCTGCGCGGCGTCGGGCTGGGCCGGACGTTCTCGCTGGCCAAGTGGACCCTCGGCTTCGTGGTGATGACCCAGCTGGCCTTGGTGGTGGTCAACCGGCTGGCCAGCACCGCCACCACCGCCAGCGAGACCGGCGGCGGCCTGCTCGTCTACCAGAACGCCTACCTGGTCTGGATCCTGCCGCACTCGGTGATCACGGTCTCGCTGGCCACCGCGATGGTGACCTCGGCCTCCGACCTGGCCGCCCAGGGCGACCTGCGCGGGGTCGCCCGCGAGACCACCCGGACCATGAAGCTGGCGAGCACCGTGCTGCTCCCGGCGGCGGTGGCCTTCGTGGTGCTGGCCCAGCCGGTGGCGCGGCTGGCGTTCGGTTTCGGCGAGGGCGCGGCGGACTACCCGCTGGTGGGTTGGGCGCTGGCCGCCTTCGCCCTCGGGCTGGTGCCGTTCACCCTGTTCTACCTGTGCACCCGCGCCTTCTACTCCCTGGAGGACACCCGCACCCCGTTCCTGCTGCAGGCGCTGGTGGCCGGTCTCAACGCCGGGCTGGCGGTGCTGCTGGTGCAGCTGGTCGACAGCCCCCGGCTGGTGGCCGCGGCGCTCGCGCTGTCCTACTCGCTGGCCTACCTGCTGGCCGTGGTGGTGGCGCTGCTGCGGCTACGGGCCCGGCTGCCCGGGCTCGACCTGCGCGCGGTGGTCCGCCACCTGGTCCGGGTGGTGGTCGCCATCGCCCCCGCCGCGCTGGTCGCCTGGCTGGTGACCTGGGCCCTCGGGATGGTCGGCGACGGCCGGCTGGTCTCCGCGCTGGCGCTGGCGCTGGCCGGCGTGCTGGCGGTCGTGGTGTACGTGGTGATGGCGCGGGTGCTGCACCTGCGCGAGGTCGACGACATCGTCGGCACGCTGCTGCGCCGCGGGTCGGGCGGTGCACCGGCGGAGGCCGACGCCGGCACCCGCGATCCCGACGCGGTCGGCACCCGGGAGGATGGGGGGCACGAGCCGGCGAGGCGGACGGAGGACGAGGTGCCCGACGCGGAGGAGGAGGGTCGCGACCCGGCCGACGCCCGTCCCGCGCCCGCCTCGTCCGACGCCGACACCGCCCCGCTCGACGCGGTGGACCGTCCCACCCCGGCGGCCCCGACGCTCCCGCCGACGGTCCGCGCCGCCCTGCCCGACGACTCCACCGACCCCGACGCCACCCGCCGGAACCCGATCCAGCCCGACGCCCTCGAGCCGGACGCCGACGACACCCCGCCGGACGGCTCCGCCTCGACCCAGCGCGCGGGCGACCTGCTCGGCCGGCGCTACCGGCTGCAGGAGATCGTGGCCGGACGCTCCGACACCCACACCTGGCGCGCCTTCGACCAGGTGCTCTCCCGCTCGGTCCTGGTGCAGGTGCTGCCGCCGGACGACCCGCGCTCACCGGCCCTGCTCGAGGCCGCCCGCGCCTCGGCCGCTGCCACCGACTCCCGCTTCCTGCGGGTGCTCGACGCCGTGCCGGGCGACGCCCCCGGAGTCGGCTCCTACATCGTCACCGAGTACGCCTCCGGCCAGACCCTGGAGGTGCTGCTCTCCCAGGGCCCGCTCTCGGCCCTGGAGGCGGCCTGGCTGGTGCGCGAGGCCGCGGACGCCCTGACCGGCGTGCACGCGTTCGGCCTGCACCACCGCCACCTCGGGCCGGACGCGGTCACCGTCACCCCCGCCGGCAACCTCAAGATCACCGGCTTCCTGCTCGACGCCGCGATCAGCGACGCCGACCCCGGCGCCGAGCCGGCCGGTGTGCGGACCGAGGACGGGGAGGCGCGCGACGTCGAGGACCTCGGACGGCTGCTGTACGCCGCCCTGGTCTGCCGCTGGCCCGGCGGGCACCGGTTCGGGCTGGAGCGCGCGCCGGTGCACGGGGAGCGGTTGCTCACCCCCCGCCAGGTCCAGCACGGCGTCTCCCCCGCGCTGGACCGGATCTGCGACCAGATCCTCTCCCCCGTCCCCCGGGGCCACGAGCCCCGGCTCACCACCGCGGCCGAGGTGAGCGCCGCGCTCACCCGGGTGCTCGGCACCGCCGACGCCTCCCACGACCTCGAGCGACGGGTGCGCCAGCCGGTCCCGGTGGTGGGTTCGGACGACCCGGACGCCGTCGTCGGCCCGACGCCGCCGGAGATCGTCCACGCCACCCACACCAGCCCCAGCAGCGCGGCCAGCGACGACCCGGAGCGTCCCGGCTCGGTGCGGGTGGTGCACACCGGTGCCCCGCGGCAGCGCCGCTGGCTGGCCGTCCTCGTGCTGCTGCTGGTGCTGGCGCTCATCGGTGCCCTGGTGACGGTGTTCGTGCAGAGCCAGGCCCGGTTCGCCGGTGACGCGCCGGACCCGACCAGCGCGCCGCCACCCGGCCCGGTCCAGGTGCAGGGGGTGACCGTCTTCGACCCCGAGGGCGACCCGCCCGGGGAGGAGAACAACGAGGAGGCGCCGCTGGCCGTCGACGGCGACCCCGAGACGGCCTGGCAGAGCGTGTACTACCGGGGCGACCCCGAGCTCGGTGGGCTCAAGCGCGGGGTCGGGCTGGTGCTCGACCTCGGCGAGGTCCGCGACATCACCGCCGTCAGCGTCCTGCTGCCCGAGGAGCCGACCGCCCTGGAGGTGCTGGCCCCGACCGACCGCAGCACCGCCGAGGCGCCGCTGGACTCCGACGAGAGCTGGGAGGTGGTCGCCGAGGACGGGTCGGCCACCGGGCAGACCGAGCTGGCCCTGGCCGAGACCACCAGCACCCGCTTCGTGCTGGTCTACCTCACCTCGCTCCCGCCCGCCGGCGACTCCTACCGCGGCAGCATCTACGAGGTCGGGGTGAGCGGGTGAGCGGCGTCCCCCCGTCGGGCACCGACGGCACCCGCACCGACCGGGAGCTGCTCGCCGCCCACGTCGCCGGCGACGACACCGCCTTCGCCGAGCTGGTGCGCCGCCACTCCGACCGGCTCTGGACGCTCGCGCTGCGCACCATGCACAACCGCCAGGACGCCGAGGACGCCCTCCAGGAGGCCCTGGTCTCGGCCTTCCGGCGCGCCGACACCTTCCGCGGCGACGCCGCGGTCACCACCTGGCTGCACCGGGTGGTGGTCAACGCCTGCCTGGACCGGATCCGCCGCAACCAGGTGCGCCGCACCGACCCGCTGCCCGAGCACGTCGAGCGGGTGCTGACCGCCACCGACGACCCCGAGGCCGAGACCGAGGCCGGGCTGCGCCGGGTCGCGGTGCTGCAGGCGCTGCGCCAGCTCAACGCCGACCAGCGAGCCGCCCTGGTGCTGGTCGACATGGAGGGCTACTCCGTCGAGGAGGCCGCCACCATCCTGGGCTGCGCTCCCGGCACCGTGAAGAGCCGCTGCTTCCGCGGCCGGGCCAGGCTGGCGCCGCTGCTGGCCCCCCTGCGCGCCTCCGAGGAGGGCCGGACGTGAGCGACCAGGAGCGCTGGCCCGGCGAGCTGGAGAGCAACCAGCGCTGGCAGCCGCACGTGGTCGTGGCCAGCGTGGCGGCGGTGGTGCTGTCGGGTCTGCTGGCGCGCGGCGGCGCCCCCGGCTGGCCGGCCGTGGTCGCGCTGGTGCTGCTGCTGCTCGCCGGCTACCTGCTGCTGGTCTGGCTGCGCACCCGGGCCCGGATGGCGGTGGACGGCGGCGTGCTCACCGTGCGGCGCTGGTCGGCGGTGCAGCGGGTGCGGGCCGAGGAGGTCACCGGGGTCCGGCAGCGGCTCAGCGGCCAGGGCCCGGACTTCCGGCTCGACGTCGGCGGGCGGACGGTCTTCGTCCCGGCCTCGCGGGTCCGGCGCGGGCACTCGGCCTTCTTCGACTGGCTGCTCGAGGGCAACCCCGACGTCCCGCTCGACCGCGGCACCACCCGCACCCTCGACGTGGTCCGCTCGAGGGGGCTGATCGAGCGGTGAGGGCCCGACGGCGGTGGCCGCGGACCGGCCGGCACGTACCCTGGGGGAACCACCGGAGCCCGTCGGCCGTCACAGGCGCGGATCCGGGAGGCCGGGGACCATCAGCGACGGCGACGGACGGGAGACGCGGGTGAGCGAGCACGACGCCGACGCACCGCTGCCGGACTGGCTCGCCGACGCCACCGCCGAACCGGCGCCCGCCGACGTCCTGCGCCGGATGCTCGGCACCGTGGAGGCCGAGGTGCAGCGCCGCGCCGAGGGCGAGACGACCCGGGAGCGGGCCGCCGCCATCGCCGCCTCGCTCGAGCGAACCAACCGCGGTACCTACGGCATCAACGTCCCCCGCCGGCCCACCGTCCCGCACGTCGAGCACCGCGCCGGCTGACCCGCCTCCCCCGCCGCACCGCCTCGGGCGCCGGGCGTTCGGAGCCTCCTCCTAGACTCGGCGCCGGGGACGGCACCTTGTGTCCCGGCCGATGCCGCGTCCCCGCGCCGAGGGTGGCTGGCCCCGCGCCAGCCCGGGTTCGACCGGGAGGTACACGATGGACGTCAGTCCGCTGGTGTGGGTGCTCACGATCGTCTTCATCGTGGGGCTGCTGCTCTTCG
Organism: Desertihabitans aurantiacus; assembly: GCF_003344635.1. Lineage (GTDB taxonomy): Bacteria > Actinomycetota > Actinomycetes > Propionibacteriales > Propionibacteriaceae > Desertihabitans > Desertihabitans aurantiacus. The sequence goes on along the minus strand of NZ_QPKK01000168.1, from coordinate 2,495 downwards.
ACTTCATCTTCCACGTCCGCAAGGCGCACGTGCCGACCCTGCGCGAGGCCGCGGTCTGGTCGGCCCTCTACGTCGGGATCGCACTGCTCTTCGGCGTCGCCGTCCTCCTCTTCGGCGGGTCCCGCTTCGGACAGGAGTACTTCGCCGGCTACGTCACCGAGAAGGCGTTGTCGGTGGACAACCTGTTCGTCTTCCTCGTGATCATCAGCAGCTTCAGGGTGCCGCGGGAGGACCAGCAGAAGGTGCTGCTGTTCGGCATCGTCTTCTCCCTGATCGCCCGCACCGGCTTCATCTTCCTCGGCGCCGCGCTGATCAACACCTTCGCCTGGGTGTTCTACCTGTTCGGCCTCATCCTGCTGATCACCGCCGGCAACCTGCTCAAGCCGGAGAGCTCCGACACCGACGAGGCCGACAACGTCGTGGTCCGGCTGGCCCGGCGCTTCCTCAAGACCAGCGAGGAGTACGACGGCGACAAGCTCGTCACCACCGTCGACGGGCGCCGCGTGCTGACCCCGATGCTGCTGGTGATGGTGGCGATCGGCGGCACCGACATCCTCTTCGCCCTCGACTCCATCCCGGCGATCTTCGGCCTCACCCAGGAGATCTTCCTGGTCTTCACCGCCACCGCCTTCTCGCTGCTGGGTCTGCGTCAGCTGTACTTCCTCATCGACGGCCTGCTCGACCGCCTCATCTACCTCAAGTTCGGGCTGGCGGTGATCCTGGCGTTCATCGGCGTCAAGCTGGTGCTGCACGCGCTGCACGAGAACAACGTGCCGTTCATCAACGGCGGCGAGCCGGTCGACGTGTTCGAGGTCTCCACCGGGCTCTCCCTCGCCGTCATCCTCGGCGTGCTCCTGGTGACGGTGGTGGCCTCGCTGCTCAGCCCGCGCGGACGGGTCCAGACCGACATCGCCAACGCGCGCCGGCACGCCAAGGCCTACATCGACCTCGACTACACCACCGACGCCGACGAGCGGGAGCGGGTCTTCCGCGCCCTGCTGCGCGAGGAGGAGTCGATCAGCCGGCTGCCGACGAAGCGCCGCCAGTGGATCCGCGACGAGAACGGGCTGATGGAGCTGCTGCGCCAGGCGCACACGCTGGCCGACGAGCGGCGTCCCGACCTCGACGTGCCCTCCCCCGAGCAGGTCGCGCACCTGCCGGCCCAGAGCCGCCAGGAGCGGGCCGACGACGCCGGCGAACGCCGCTGAGCCGTTGCGCGGCCCGTCGTCGGCGAGGTCGTCGGAGGCCCGACCTACGGTGGGGGCATGAGCGAACAGCCGCAGGACGAGCAGAGCACCCCCACCGGCGGGGAGACCATCGGCGCCTCCAGCCCCGGTCAGGACGAGTCGCTGGAGCGCGACCCGCAGGACTGGGTCAGCGGCGACGACCCGATGACCGAGGCCCAGCGCAGCTACCTCGACACCCTGGCCAAGCGGGCCGGTGAGGAGCTGCCGGCCGACCTGACCAAGGCGCAGGCGTCGGAGCACATCGAGCGGTTGCGCGAGGGCGGGCAGGGCTGAACCCGACGACCGCCCGGCAGGAGGTGACGGACCCGTCGGTCCGCCGCCTCCTGCCGGTCGCGGGGTCGCCGCGTGAGGTCCCGTCCCGCTCGGGCCGGTCAGTACCAGATGCCGCGGTCGGCCGACTCGACGGTGCGGGGGGCGGAGTACCAGATGCCCCGGTCGGCGGACTCGACACCAGAGCCCTGCGAGGTGCCGCTGGAGTACCAGATGCCGCGGTCGGCGAGCTCGGCGGCGGAACCGGAGGCACCGGCGCCGATCAGCAGGGCGGCGGCGGCGAGGGAGACGGCGGCGGTCTTCTTGGTGGAGATGGTCATGAGAGGCGTTCCTTCGGGTCGAGGCGGATGGTGCCGGTCCCCGTCAGCCGCCTGCGCGAGCTGCCGCCCGAGATCACCAGACCACCCGGCACGCTCCCCGGGTGCGACTCGGATGCGCGACCGCGGCGTCGGATGACCCGACCGGACCGGTTGGCCGCGCGTCTTGACCTACGGCGCTGCGCGCTGTTGACTCGCAGTCGCAGTCGTCAAGACCTCGCGGAAAGACTGGTCGGCACTGTCGGAGATTGCAAGGACGCGGCACGGTAGGTGAGGAGCAGCCGTGGCAGGTGCAGTGGTGGCCGACCAGGTCGGCAACGGGCGCGGCGCCCGGCTCCGTCGGCTGCGCGAGGGCCGGCGGCTCTCCCAGCACGAGCTCGGCGGCGGACGCTTCTCCGCGAGCTACGTCTCCCACCTGGAGACGGGCCGACGTCCCCTCACCGACGATGTCATCGACTTCTTCGCCGGCCGCCTCGGTGTCAGTCCCGAGGAGCTGCGTGACGGCGTGATGCCCGCGCCGACCGCCGAGGTCGCGGCCGGCGCCGCCGCCCGCCACGAGGTGGAGCGGGCACTCGCCCAGCACCGGTTCGCCACGGCGGCGCGGGTCGCCGCCGAGGCGACCCGTGAGGCGCAGCGGCGCGGGGCCGTCGCCGACGTCTGG
>NZ_QPKK01000167.1 GCF_003344635.1 Desertihabitans aurantiacus | reverse complement strand
ACGCGACGGTGGTCGCCGGCGCCCTGGCCGGCTGAACCGGCCGTCGGCTCAGCGCACCCGCTCGCCCCGCGCGGCGGCCTCGGCGACGCCGAGCACGCGCCGGGCCCGGGTCTCCTCCCGACGCGCCTCGGCCAGCCAGGACAGGGCCACCTTGCGGGCCGAGGGCGGGAAGGCGTCCCAGTGCTCGCGGGCACCCGGTCGCGCCCCCAGCGCGGCCGCCAGGTCGGCGGGGACGACGAGCCGCTCCGCGTCGTCGTAGAGCGTCCAGGCGCCGTTCTCCCGGGCCAGGTCGATCGCCCGCTGCCCGGGCGGCTGCATCCGCCCCTCCGCGAGCAGCCGCTCGACCCGGCGCTTGTTCGGCGCCGACCAGCCGCTGCGCGGACGGCGCGGGGCGTAGTACAGCCGGGTCCGGTCGACGTCCACGGTGCCGGCGGTGCTGTCGATCCAGCCCCAGGCCAGCGCCTCGCAGACCGCGTCCTCGTACTCCAGGCGGGGACGTCCGGTGTGCCGGCGCCACTGCACCAGCCAGACGCCCTCGCGGCGCGTGTGGTGCTCGGCCAGCCAGTCGCGCCACTGCGCCAGCGTCTCGGCGTGCACGGAGTTCTCCGCGGTCAGGACCACCTCGGCCATGACCGCACCCTAGGGCCGACGCGAGCCGTCCGGCAGCCCCCGGCGCCGCCGCTCACTCCCCGTGCACGCGGCTGCCACCGCGGCGGGCCAGCAGCGCCCCGATCCGGGCCACCACCAGGGCCAGGTAGAGCATCCCGGCGATCTGCTCCAGCATCACCAGCGAGCGGGCGTGCGGCAGCAGCGGCACGATGTCGGAGAGCCCGGTGCTGGTCAGCGTGGTGACGCTGAGGAACAGCAGCTCCATCCAGGTGCGCGGCTGCTCCGGGTCCACCCCCGCGGTGAACGACCCGGGCCAGACCACCTGCAGCGCGGAGTAGGCGTAGGCGAAACCCCAGGCCAGCACCGTGAAGGCCGCCCCGGTGGCCCACACCTCGTCGACGGTCGCGTGGTCGTCGGCGAACATGTACCGGATCATCGCGTAGCCGGTGTAGAAGTAGAACAGGGCGTGCACGACGCCCGAGGCGAGCACCACCCCGGGCACCGGCAGGGCCGCCTCGAGGAAGGTGAGCACCAGCAGCGGGGCGCCGAGGGTGACCGAGACCCAGGTCAGGGCCGGCGTCGAGCGGACGGCGTAGACCGCGAGGGCCACCGCCGCCACCCCCACGACGGAGAACGCCGCCCGGCCCGGGCCCCCGCTGTCGAGGAAGGGGTAGACCAGGATGCTGGCCAGCTGCACCAGCATCAGCACGGCGCAGGGGTAGGTGGTGATCAGTCGACGCGGCGTCACCTGCCGAGGGTAGAGCCGGCCCGACCGGTGGAGCCGTCCCCGCGAGGAGCCGGCCGGGCAGCGTGTCGAGTCGCCTGACCTGTCGGGCGTCCGCCGTGGTGAGCGGAGGCCGGTCCCGAACGGGCATGATGTCCCCGTCGAACCACTCGCGACCATCCATCACCCCTAGGACGGAGATCCGCCCGTGCCCGTCACCCCTCCCGCCACCGAACCCGCGCAGCCAGACCGCGCCGAGCAGACATCGGATGACCTGGACGTCGTCTTCGGCGGGTCGCTGGTCGGCACCGACGCCTACACCACCACCGGCGGGGAACGGATGCGCGGTCTGGTGCGCCGGGTCGAGGGCGGGGAGCAGCAGCAGGCCGCCGGCGGCGTCCGGCTGGACGGGAGGCGGCAGGGGCTGCGGTTCGAGGCCGCCGACCTCGTCCTCGGCCGCGCCAGCGCCACCACCTCCTTCGTGGCCGAGCTCGAGCTGGTGCCGAGCGCCGACGACATCCCCGCCACCGGTGCGGTGCCGCCGGCGACCTGGTTCTCCGCCGGCGGACACCTGCGGGTGGAGCTGGTCGACGGACGGCTGCGCTACGGCTTCGACGGCGACGACGAGGCCCGCACCCCACACCTCGCCTCGGTGGCCGCCCCCGAGGTCGGCGTGCCGCACCGGCTGTCGCTGCACCACGTCTTCACCGGCGACCGCGCCGTCCTGGAGGTCCGGCTGGACGGCGAGCCGCTGCCGCCGGTCGTCTCCGCCGCGCCGATGGCCCTGCACCCCGGGCTGGAGACCACCTTCGGCATCGGCTGCGACGTCCACCCCGACCGCGGCGGCCACGGCGCGGCCGTGCTCGTCACCCGGGTGCGGCTCCGCGGTGGGGTGCCGCTCGACGACCCCGACCGGTTCCGGCTCCAGCCGACCACCGGCGGCGCGTCGGAGGAGCCCGAGCCGTCCTGGGTCACCGACCCGGTGCCCGCCCCGCCGGCGGGTCTGGCGCCCGGACCGCACCTGGCCCTCGACCCGGACGACGAGGCGGGGGAGGTGCTGGCCAAGGCCGCCCTGCTGCGTCCCAGCCCGACCCAGCTCGCCTGGCAGGAGCTCGGGCTCACCGCCTTCCTGCACGTGGGGATGAACACCTTCTACGACCAGGAGTGGGGCCACGGCACCGAGGACCCGGCCCGCTTCGCCCCGACCGGCGAGCTCGACGTCGACGGCTGGGTGCGCACCCTGCGCGACACCGGGCACCGGCTGGCGGTGCTCGTCGTCAAGCACCACGACGGCTTCCTGCTCTACCCCTCCCGCTACACCCGCCACACCGTCGCCGCCGCCGGCTGGCGCGACGGCGCCGGTGACGTGGTCGCGGAGTTCACCGCGGCCTGCCGCCGCTACGGGATGCGGGTCGGGCTCTACCTGTCCCCGGCCGACTCGCACCAGGAGCGGGAGGGGGTGTTCGGCAACGGCAGCCCCCGCTCCGAGCGGACCATCCCGACCCTGGTCGAGGGCGACGACCGCGCCGACGCCGACCTGCCCGTCTTCGGCTACCCCGCCACCGACTACGGCGCCTACTTCCTCAACACGCTGTACGAGGTGCTGACCGGCTACGGCCGCGTCGACGAGGTGTGGTTCGACGGCGCGCAGGGCCACACCGAGCACGAGGAGCACTACGACTACCCGGCCTTCTACGACCTCATCGGACGCCTGCAGCCCGGCGCGGTGATCGCCGTCGGCGGCCGCGACGTGCGCTGGGTCGGCAACGAGGCGGGGCTGGCCCGCCAGGACGAGTGGGCGCCGGTGCCGGTGGTCGACGCCGGCGACGGCGGCAAGCTCGAGCTGGCCGGCCGGGCCGCCTTCGAGGACGTCGGCTCGCGCGTCCACCTGGTCCGGGCGGCCGGGGAGGACGCCACCGCGCTGCACTGGTGGCCGACCGAGTCCGACATGAAGCTCACCCCGGGCTGGTTCGCCCACCCCGACGACGTGCCGCTCAGCGGCCCGGAGCTGCTCGAGCACCACGAGGCGACGGTGGGGCGCGGCTCGGTGATGCTGCTCAACACCCCGCCGACGACCACCGGCGCGCTGGCCCCGGCCTCGGTCCGGGCGCTGGAGGACTTCGCCGCCCAGCGCCGCCGCGCCTTCACCCTCGACCACGCCCTCGGCCTGCCGGTGGCCGTCCCCGGCGGCACCACCGACCGGGTCACCGACGGCAGCGCCCGCAGCAGCTGGGCGAGCCGCACCGCCGAGCCGGGAGCGGTCGAGATCGACCTCGGACGGGTCCGCCGGGTCGACCGGGTCGTGCTGGCCGAGGGGGTGGGTGGGCACGGGCAGGTGGTCGAGCGCCACGTCGTGGAGGCCGACCTCGACGGCGGCTGGGTCGAGGTCGCGGCCGCCGGGACGATCGGCGTCCACCGCGTGCACCGGCTGTCCGCCCCCGTGCACGCCCGCCGGTTCCGGGTGCGGGTCGAGCGGGCGCGGGCCGCCTGGTCGCTGGCCCGGCTCGGGCTGTACGAGCAGCTGGTCGCCGACCCGGGCCGGCCCACCGAGGTGCACCTCGACTGCGCCGCACCGGTGGCCGGGAACGGGTCGGCTGAGCGCCCGTTCCGCTCGCTGGAGCAGCTGCGCGACGTCGAGCTCGCCCCCGGCGCGACCCTGCACGTGGCGGCGTCCGACGGCGAGGACTCCGACACCCCGTTCTGGGGCTACGGGACCCCCGACGCCCCGATCACGGTCGTGGTCGACGCCCCGTCCGGACCGCTGTTCGGCACCCGCACCGTCGAGGAGGTCTTCGCCCCGCTCGCCGAGCAGGGCTGGGTGGTCTCCCGCCGCTGAGGGCCCGCGGGCTCAGTGCAGGTCGAGCAGCTCGTCGCCCTCGTTGTGCGGACGCCGCTGGTCGGGCTGCAGCTCGGGCTCGCCGTCGCGCCGGGTCAGGCTGACCAGGGCCGCGCCGATCGCGGTGGTCAGCGGCAGCGCGGCGACCAGCCCGATCGAGCCGACGATGGTCCGCAGCACCTCGGCGGCGAACTGCTCCTGCTGCACCACGTCGAAGAACGGCCGGGCGTAGATGGTGATGAGCAGCAGCACGCCCAGCGAGGCGCCGGCGGTGGCGAAGGCGATGGTGTAGACGGTGGAGGCGATGTGGTCGCGCCCGATCCGCATCGCCCGGCGGAAGATCTTGCCGGCGTCGCGCTCGGTCTCGGCCAGCTCCCACACCGCGGAGGCCTGGGTGATGGTGACGTCGTTGAGCGCGCCCAGGCTGGCGATGATGATGCCCATGATGACCACCGAGGACAGCGTCAGGTCGGGGGCGCTGTTGGAGAGCAGGAAGTCGTCCTCGGCCGCCACCCCGGTGAGGTGGGCCCACTCCACCGCCCCGTAGGACAGCGCCGCGGAGACGATCAGCCCCGCCAGGGTGCCGATCAGCGCCGTCGACGTCCGGGTGCTGAAGCCGTGGGTGGCGTAGAGGACGACGAACATGATCGCCGAGCTGCCCACCAGCCCCACCATCACCGGGTTGGAGCCGCTGATGAGCGCGGGGAACATGAAGCTGATCATCACGAAGCCGGCGAAGGCCAGCCCGACCAGCGCGATCAGCCCGCGCAGCCGCGCCACGGCCACGATGCCGGCGGCGAAGACCAGGGTGAACACGACCAGCGGCACCTGGCGGGAGAAGTCGGAGAACTGGTAGCCGGCCGGGGCGTCGGGGATCGGCACCCGGAACAGCCTGACCCGCTGGCCCACCTCGACCCCGGAGTCGTAGACCGCCGAGGTGAGCGTGACGTGCACGGTCTGACCGCGCTCGGGGCCCTGCAGCATCTCCACCCCGATGTCGGCGCAGACGCTCTCGGTGCCCGGGCTGGAGCCCTCCAGGCCGTCGCAGTTGACCTCCGAGACGTTGACGATCCGGCCCTCCGGCGTCGTCACGCCCTCGACGGAGTAGGTGGAGGCGTCGGAGCGGATGTGCTCCTCGACGTTCGTGGGCCACATCACGACGAGCCCGACCAGGGTCCAGACCGCCAGCGGCACCAGGGCCACCACGAGGATGCGCAGGGCCCGGCGTTGCCGTTCGGCCGACTCCGGGGTCGACGGCCCGCTGTGGTGGAGATGGGTGTGAGACACGAGTTCGCCTAGTCTTGATGATCGTGACCGATCCGACGGACACGGCGTCCGCCGACGTCTCGCACCCTACCGGAGGGTCTTCCCCCCGCCGGGCAGCTTCTCGACCCCGCCGCGCCGTCCCCGCCCGACCGAACTACCGTCTCTGGGTGCTGGTGGCCGCACTGGTGCTGGCCCTGCCGATCGGCATCGTGGGGGTGCGCAGCATCAGCCCCGCCGCCGAGCTGGACGCCGCCCCCCCGGCCGTCCCGCCGCCGGCCCCGGCCGAGACCGAGCTGGTCGGCCCGACCGCCGACCCGGACGCCACCCCGCCGCCCGAACCCGAGCCCGAGCCCTCCCCGGAGCCGACGGTCCCCACGGCGGGATCGCAGGAGTACACGGTGGCCAAGACCACCCGCAAGCCGAGCGGGGAGCGCGGTGAGGTGCTGCGCTACCGGGTGCGGGTCGAGCGCGACCTCGACCTGGACGCCGAGGCCACCGCGAAGACGATCGCCGGCATCCTCGACGACGAGCGCAGCTGGACCGGCGACGGCTCGGTCCGCTTCCAGCTGGTCGGCCGCAGCGACCGCTACGACTTCACCATCTACGTCACCACCCCCGACACCACCGACGAGCTCTGCGCCCCGCTGCTGACCCGCGGCGAGGTGTCCTGCCGCAACGGCGACAACGTGGTGCTCAACGCCAAGCGCTGGGTGTTCGGCGCCGAACCCTACGGCGACGACATCACCGGCTACCGGCAGTACCTGGTCAACCACGAGGTCGGGCACCGGCTCGGCTACGACCACGTCGACTGCCCGGCCGCCGGGGAGCGGGCGCCGATCATGATGCAGCAGACGAAGTCGGTGGGCGAGTGCGAACCGCATCCGTGGGTCAAGTCCAGCGACCGGTGACCGGGGCCGCGCGGCCCGCCGACGGCGCCGTCCGGCTGGTCCGGCTGCACGGCGACCCGCTGCTGGCGGTCCGGCTCAACCTGGGCAAGCTGCGCCACGGCGTGGCCGACCCCACCCACCGGCGGCTGTCGGACGGGCAGTGGTGGCGGGCCAGCCGGACGCCGGAGGGCCCGGCCACCAGCGTCTGGGTGGCCCTGCCCGAGGGGGTGCGGGTGCAGGCCTGGGGACCGGGTGCGGAGTGGACGCTGGAGCAGGCGCCCCGGCTGCTCGGTGCCGAGGACGACCCGTCGGGGTTCGAACCCCGCCACCCCGTGCTGCTCGCCGCGGCCCGGCGTCTGCACGGGCTGCGGATCGGGGCCAGCGACCGCGTGCACGAGGCCCTCGCGCCGGCCTGCCTGGAGCAGGTGGTGACCAGCGAGGAGGCGCTGTCGGCGTTCCGGCTGCTGGTCCGTGAGTTCGGCGAGCCCGCGCCCGGGCCGGCGCGTGACCCGGGCTCCACCGCGTACGGCCTGCGACTGCCGCCCGACGCCGCCACCTGGGCCCGGATCCCGAGCTGGCGGTTCCTGGCCGCCGGGGTGGAGCAGCGCCGCAGCGCCCCGCTGGTGCGCTCCGCGGTGCGCGGCAGCGCGCTGGAGCGGCTGGGCGGACGCGGGTCGTCCGACGTGGACCGGGCGCTGCGCTCCTTCCCCGGGATCGGGCCGTGGACCTCGGCGGAGGTGCGGCAGCGCTCCCACGGCGACGCCGACGCCTGGAGCATCGGCGACTACCACGTCGGCGGCCACCTCAGCTACGCCCTCACCGGGGTGAAGGGGGACGACGACGCCGCGCTGGAGGCCCTCGAGCCCTACCGCGGGCACCGCTTCCGGGTGCAGCTGCTGATCGAGCTCACCGCACCCCGGCCACCGCGTCGCGGCCCGCGGACGACCCTGCCCACGCACACCCCCCGCGCCACCCGCGGCCGGTCCTGACGTCCCGGGTCAGCGGGCGGTGGCCGACGGCGAGGTGCTCGAGAGCGGGCCCTGCCCGGCGGCGTTCACGGCGCGGACGGTGGCGGTGTAGGTCTTGCCGCGGCTCAGCCCGGTGACCTTGACCCAGGTGCTCGAGCTCGCGGGCACGGTCACCGTCTTCGTCGCCCCGTCCGAGGTGCGGCGGACGGTGACCCGGTAGGAGGTGAGGGACGAGCCTGAGGGACGGTCCCAGTCGACGGTGACCGAGACGGGGGAGTCGGTCGTCGAGCCCGACCGCAGCACCGGGGTGATCGGCTTCCCCGGGGGCTTCAGCACGGTCACCTTCGTGGTCGCCGCCGGGCCGGTGCCGGCCCCGTTCACCGCGGCCACGGTGAAGGTGTAGCTGCGCCCGGGGACGAGGTAGCGGAAGGTCTTGGCCAGCTCGGTGCGGGCCACCAGCACGCTCTCCGGGCCCGTGCCGCGGGAGTCGGTGCCCGAGCGGGTCACCCGGTAGCCGGTGATGGTCGGCCCGTTGTAGCGGGTGGGGGCCTTCCAGGACAGGACGACGCTCTGCCGGGCGTGGTCGGTGCGCAGCGCCACCGAGGTCGGCGCCGACGGCGGGGCCAGTCGGAGGTCGGCGTAGAGCAGCCGGTTCGGCGTGCCGGCGCTGTCGGCGACGACGTCCCAGGTGGCCTGGTCGGTCAGCACCCGCCGCACCTGCGCGCTGGTCGCCCGCGGCGAGCGCTGCAGCAGACGGGCCACCACCCCGGTCACGTGCGGGGCGGCCATCGACGTCCCGTCCAGCACCGTGGTGGCCGTCTTCGACCCGACCCACGCCGAGCGGATGCCCACCCCGGGGGCGAACAGGTCGGCGCAGCGGCCGCGGTCGGAGAACTCCGCCCGCCGGTCGGCGGAGGTGGAGGCCGCCACGTTGATGACCTCGGGCAGCCGGCCGGGGCTGGACAGGCAGGAGTCGACGTCGGCGTTGCCGGCCGCGGTCACCACCGGGACGCCGGCGGCGACCAGCTCGGCCACCTTCTCCTCGATCAGCCGGGCCGCCTCCAGCCCGTCGTCGTCCAGCTCGTCGGTGTAGACGCCGCCGGAGTAGTTGACGACCATCCGCTGGTCCAGCTCCCGCGAGAGCGCGAGCGCGTGGTGGAAGGCGGAGTAGAGATCGGCGAAGGTGGCGTAGCCCTCGCAGTCGAAGACCCGCAGCGGCAGCAGCGAGGCGCCCGGAGCGACACCGAGGGTCGCCCCGGCCGCGGTGGCCGCGACGTGGGTGCCGTGGCCGCGGCCCGCGCCGCTGGTGCACTCGGCGGCGGAGGCGTCCCCGTCGTCGGGGTCGTCGACGTCCCGGCCGACGAAGTCCCAGTCGTCCTCGGTGAGGATCCGCCCGGCGAACTCGGCGTGGCCGTAGCTGATCCCCCCGTCGACCACGGCCACCACCGTGCCGGCGCCGGTGGTGGGGGTGCGGTAGACCCCGTCGAGGGAGCGGCTGCGCTGGTCGATCCGGTCCAGCCCCCACGGCACGGCGGCGGCCCGGCTGCTCGAGGCGACCGCGGGTGCCATCCGCAGCCGGACGTCGGGCACCACGGCCTCGACGTCGGGACGGTCCTCGACCGCCGCGGCCTCGGCCTCGGTGAGCTCGGCCACCACCAGGATGGCCTCGGCCGGGCTGCCCTGCGGGGTCGGCACCTGCTCGCCG
>NZ_QPKK01000166.1 GCF_003344635.1 Desertihabitans aurantiacus | reverse complement strand
CGGCCGGGAGCGGCTCGGGCCCGAGCCCGCGCCGGTGCAGCCGCTCGCCCCAGAACGGCTGGTCGGCCAGCACCGGGCAGACCAGGGCGGGACGTCCGGCGCGCAGCCCGGCGCCGGTGGTGCCGGCTCCGCCGTGGTGGACCACCGCACGCACCCGCTCGAAGAGCCAGTCGTGCGGGACGCTGCCGACCGCCAGCACGTGCGCGGGCCAGCCGTCCGGGTCCAGCCCGCCCCAGCCGGTGCCCACCACGGCCCGCAGCCCGGTCCGCGCCAGCGCCTCGCGGACCACCGCGGTGCGCTGCTCGCGGACCCGACCGAAGGCCATCGAGCCGAAGCCCAGGTACAGGTCCGGGCGCCCCTCGCCCAGGAAGGCGGCCAGCCGCTCGTCGGGGACGTAGCCGGTCGCCGCGTCGAGGAACCAGTAGCCGGTGACGTGCGCGGTCGGGGGGTAGTCGGCCGGACGCGGCACCAGCTGGGGCGAGAACGGGTAGAGGACGTGCCGCGGGCTGCCGTCGGGCTGGACCAGCTCGTCGTGCCACGGCGGCAGCGGTCGCAGCCCGAGACCGCGGCGGAAGTCGTTGACGACCGACACGTAGGCGCCGGCGGAGACCCGGCCGAGCCAGTAGGCCGCCGGCCAGAGCGGTCGCGGCGCGGCGGGGAGGAACGCCGAGCCGAAGGCGGTGGTCGGGGTGTACATCGGCAACGGCAGCGCTGCCACCGCCGGCACGTCGAGCTTCTCCGCGATGGAGGGCGGGGCGAGCGGTTTGGGGTGGTAGACGACGACGTCAGGCCGGAACTCCTGCGCCGCCGCCCACTGCCGGTCGAAGCTCTGGCGCATCAGCCGGGGGAACACCCGGGCCTGCGCGAGCGTGCTCAGCACCCCCGACGCGTTCGCCATCACCTCCCGGGTGGCCTGGTACAGCTCGTCGCCGAACCCCAGCAGCGGGACACCGGCGCCCTCGACCAGGCCGGCGAAGGAGTCGGCGGTGCACACCGCGACCTCGTGGCCGGCCCGCTGCAGCCCCCGCGCCAGCGCGACGTAGGGGCGGATGTCGCCCTCGGTGCCGTAGGTCGCGATCAAGACCCGCATGAGGCCGACGCTACGGCACCGCGCCCGCCGTGGTCAGCCCTTGAGCGCCCCCGCCCCGATGTTGGCGATGAGGTGGCGCGCGCCGAGGGCGAAGACGACGATGAGCGGGACGACGCTGATCAGCGCCCCGGCCATCACCATCCCGTACTCGGTGTTGTAGATGGTGTTGAGCGACTGCAGCGCGGTCTGCAGGGTCTGCCGCTCGGGGTCCACCAGCACGATCAGCGGCCAGACGTAGTCGTTCCACTGGGCGATGAAGGTGAAGATGCCGAGGAAGGCCAGCCCGCCGCGCATCATCGGCACCCCGACGAACCACCACGTCTTGAAGAACCCCGCGCCGTCGATCCGGGCGGACTCGATGAGGGAGTCGTCGATGGAGGAGCTGGCGATCTGGCGGAGCAGGAAGATGCCGAACGCGTTGGCCATGCCGGGGATGATGAGCGACTCGAAGCCGCCCACCCAGCCCAGCCGGGAGACGAGGATGAAGCTCGGCACCAGCGAGAGGCTGCCCGGCAGCAGGAACGTCACCAGCAGCACGACGAAGAGCTTGTCGCGGCCGGGGAAGCGGTACTTGGCGAAGGCGAACGCGGCGAGGGAGTCGAACAGCATCACCAGGACGGCCGAGGCGCCGGCCACGAAGACCGTGTTGAGCAGGGCGTCGAGCAGGTCGATGCTCGTCACCACGTCGCGGACGTTGGCCAGCAGCTGCCCGCCGAAGGTGAGCTTGGGCGGGTAGCCGAAGATCTCGGCCGTGGACTGGGTGGCCATCGCGACCAGCCAGTAGAAGGGGAAGATCGAGAGCAGCGCGGCCAGCACCAGGCAGACGTGGATGACCACGCGTCCGGCCCGGCTGCGGCGGACGATCGCGCGGTCGGCGCGCTGCTGGGTCGGGTCGCCCAGCCGGGCGGTGCCGAGGTCGGTGGTGCTCATCGGGCCTCCCCTCCCCGGCGGCGCCGTCGGTCGACCAGGCCCTCGCGGTCGCGGACCAGGCGCCAGTTGATGATGGCGAAGACCGAGGCCAGCACGAACAGCGCCCAGGCGATGGCCGAGGCGTAGCCGAAGTCGAACTGGGTGAAGGCCTGGTTGTACTGGTAGAGCACGATCGTCATGCCGGCCTCACCGGGGCCGCCGGAGTTCTCGTTGCCGCCGGCGTTGGCCAGCAGCACCTGCGGCTCGGTGAAGAGGCTGAGCCCGCCGATGGTGGAGGTGATGACGGTGAAGAGGATCACCGGGCGCAGCATCGGCACGGTGATCGAGACGAACTGGCGCCAGGTGCTGGCCCCGTCCACCTTCGCGGCGTCGTAGAGCTCGGTCGGGATGGCCTGCAGCCCGGCCAGGTAGATGATCGCGTTGTAGCCGGTCCACCGCCAGATCACCATGAGGATCAGGGTCAGCTTGATGCTCCAGCCCTCGGTGAGCCAACCCACCTCGGGCAGCCCGAGGCCGCGCAGCAGCCCGTTGGCCAGGCCGAAGCTGTCGGAGAAGACCGAGCCGAAGACGATGGCCATCGCCACCATCGAGGTGACGTTGGGCAGGAAGAACGCGATCCGGTACGCCCCCTTGAACCGGATGTTCTGGTGCAGCAGGAAGGCGATGAGCAGGGCGAAGAACAGCATCGGGACGGTCGAGCCGACCCAGATGATCAGCGTGTTGCCGACCGCGTTCCAGAACCGGGCGTCGCCGAGCAGGTACTGGTACTGGGCGAGGCCGACGAAGGTGATCTCGCTGGCGCCGTCCCACTCGGTGAGGGACAGGTAGAAGGAGTAGGCCACCGGGAAGAGGCCGAAGACGAGGAAGAGCACGTAGAACGGGGCGATCGCCACGTACTGCGGCCAGTACCGGGCGAGCACGCCGCGCCGGCGGGGGACGTCCTCGGTGCCGGCCCGGGCGGGCAGGGTCGCGGCCGAGCTGGTGCTCGCCATCAGATCACTCCTCGCTTCTCGAGCACCCGGTTGACCTCGGCGACGGCGGCCTCCCAGCCGGCCTCGGGCTCCTTGGCTCCGTTGGCGACCAGGGCCAGCTCGGTGTCGAAGGCCCCGGTCTTCGACTCGTGGGTGCTGATGAAGGTGGTCGGGACGGTCTGGGCGGCGGTGGAGAAGAACTCCAGGGGGTCCTGGCCGCCGAAGAAGTCGCTCTGCGGGTCCATCTGGCCGGTCTCGAAGGAGGCCGGGGTGGAGGGGAACAGCTGGACGTCGTTGTAGGTGCGCACCTGGTTCTCCGGTGACTGCATCCACTCGATCAGGGCGAACGCGGCCTCGGGGTCCTTGCAGGTGCGGGGGATGGCGACGAAGGAGCCACCGCTGTTGCCGGGCGGGCCGGGCTGGGTGGCGATCCGCCACTCACCGGCGGTGTCGGGCGCGGTCTCCTTGACCACCTGCGTCCACCAGGCGCCCTCGAGGTGGCCGGCCGTCCGGCCGCTGACCCAGCCGGCGTTCTGGTCGGTGGTGCTGGCGGCGTTGGCGACCACACCCATCTCGAGCGCCCGCACCGCCAGGTCCCACGCCTGGCGGACCGCGCTGCCCGGGCGGTCGAACAGCGGTCGGTCCTGGGCGTCGAAGAAGCGCTCGGCCGAGGAGTCGAGGAAGATGTCGAACAGCACCGTCGTGGTCTGCACCAGGGCGACGTCGGCGTCGCGGCGCAGCTTCGCGCCCAGCTCCAGCCACTCGTCCCAGGTGCGGGTGGCGGCGGAGACCTCCTCGGGTTCGGACGGCAGCCCGGCGTCGGCGAAGATGTCGCGGCGGTAGAAGAACCCGGTGGGTCCGATGTCGAGGGGGTAGAAGCGCAGCACGCCGGTCGGGGTGCGGCACAGGCTCCACTTCCAGGGGTAGAAGTCCTGCTCGTGGGCGTCGGCGCCCAGCTCGGCCAGGTCGAGGAACTGGTCCTCGCTGGGGAAGTACAGCGCGTTGTTGGAGTTGATGTAGGTCAGGTCGGGGATGTAGGACTGCGCGGCCAGGCTGGTGCGCAGCTTGGTGTCGAAGGTGGTGCCGATGTAGTCGGCGCGCAGACGCTTGGTCGTGCCGGGGATGTTCTCGGCCGCCTCGGCCAGCAGCTGCGGGCTGGCCGAGCGGTTCCACAGCCACAGCACGAGCTCGTCGGGGTCGGTGGACAGCGCCGTCCTGCCGGTGCAGGCGCTGAGGCCGCCGGCCGCGGCTGCGGCGCCGGCGGCTGCTCCGAGCCCGAGCAGGCGTCGTCGACTGAGGGGGTGCATCAGTACCTCTCACTTCGTCGTGAGCGGGGCCCTACCAGGTCGGGACCCGGTCGTGGTCGACAGCGTCGCACCGGCGTTGAGACGTGTCAACGACCTGGTCGGCCGGGCAGGGCTTCCGTCGCGGGGGGCGTCGGGGCAGGCTGGACGGGTGCTGACCTCCAACGGCCACGTGCTGGACGAGCGGCCGCACCGCCTCGGCGAGCTCGTCGCGGTGCCGGACGCCGAGCGCGGCGACCGCGACGCGCTGTGGGCCCGGCTGCGCGAGCACGGCTACCTGTTCCTGCCCGGTTTCCTCGACCCCGACGACGTGCGGGCCTTCCGGGCGCACTACTTCACCGCCCTGGCCGGGGTCGGCCTGCTCGACCCCGCCCGGGCTCCCGTGGAGGGCGTCGACGGCGGCGGGACGGTCGACCTGGCCGCGATGCGGCACGCGCTGTTCACCGAGGTGGTGCCCGGGCCGGCCTACGCCGAGTTCTGCCGCCAGCCGGCGATCCGGGACTGGTTCGGCTGGCTGTACGACGCCGAGACGCTCCTGCACCGGCGCAAGATCATCCGCCACCTCCGCCCGGGCGAGCGCGGGATCGGCACCGCCACCCAGGCCCACTACGACCTGGTCTACCTGCGCGAGGGCACCGACCGGCTGCTGTCGCTGTGGGTGCCGCTGGGCGACACCCCGCTCGAGGTGGGACCGCTGACCTACCTGGAGGGGTCGCACCACGTCTACGCCCGGGAGGAGGCCGAGGGGCGGGCCCGTCCCGCGGCGTCGATGACCCCCGACCTGCCGTCGCTGGCCGAGCAGCACGACACCCGCTGGCTGGTGGCCGGGCTGCGCGCGGGGGACGTCCTCGTGCACTCGCCCTACATCGTCCACGCCTCCCTGGACAACGTGGACCCCGGACGCCGGCTGCGGCTGTCCACCGACATCCGCTACCAGCGCGCCGGTGACCCGATCGACTGGCGCTGGCAGCAGCACTGGCACGACACCGACGGGCTCTGAGGCGGCAGCGCCCACCGTCGGTCGTCCGCACTACCCTGCTGCGGTGCCGCTCTCCCCCGTACTCCGCACCTCCCCGGCCGTCCGCGCGGGTCTCACGCTCGCGGCGGCCACCGGCGTCTACGGCGTCTCGTTCGGGGCGCTGGCCACCGCGGCCGGGCTGTCGGTGCTGCAGACCCAGGCGCTCAGCCTCCTGATGTTCACCGGCGGCTCGCAGTTCGCCTTCATCGGGGTGCTCGCCGGCGGCGGTGGCGGCGCGGCGGCCACCGCGGCGGCGTCCCTGCTGGGGGTGCGCAACGCGCTCTACGCGGTGCAGCTCAACGCCCTGCTGGCCCCGCGCGGCTGGGCGCGTCGGCTGGCCTCGGCCCAGGTGACCATCGACGAGTCGACCGCGATCGCCACCGCCCAGGGCGACCGGGAGGAGCAGCGCCGCGGGTTCTGGGCCGCCGGTCTGGGGATCTTCGTGCTGTGGAACCTCTTCACCCTGGTCGGCTCGCTGCTGGGCAGCGCGATCGGCGACCCCCGGGTCTGGGGTCTGGACGGGGCCGCGGTGGCGGCCTTCCTCGGCCTGCTGTGGCCCCGGCTGAAGGGGCGCGACCCGGTCGCGGTGGCGGTGGTCTGCGCCGTGGTGACCGTGGTCGCGGTGCCGTGGCTGCCGCCGGGGATCCCGATCCTGGCCGCGGCCGCCGTCGCGGTGCTGCTGCACCTGCTGCTGCGCACGCGGGACGCCCGGGGAGGTCGACGATGACGCTGTGGGGCTGGATCCTGCTGGCCTGCGTGATCGCGTTCACCACCAAGCTGCTGGGCTGGCTGGTGCCGGCCGAGCGGTTGCAGCGGCCCTGGCTGCTGCAGGCGGCGGGGACGCTGACCGTCGGGCTGCTGGCCTCGCTGACCATCCTCAACGCGGTCGCCGACGGCCAGCTGCTGCGCCCCGACGCCCGCCTGGTGGCGCTGGCGGCCGCGGCCCTCGCCCTGGTGCTGCGGGCGCCGTTCATCGTGGTGGTGGTGGCCGGGGCGGCGGCCGCGGCCCTGGCCCGGCTGGCCGGGATGCCCTGAGTGCGGGCGTCCGGCCGTCCCGGGCTCAGATGCCGAGCACCTCGCGGATGGTCGCCACGTCGGCGCGGATCTGCACCACCAGGTCGTCCATCCCGGTGTAGCGGACCTGCCCGCGCACCCAGGCGGTGAACTCGACGTCGACCTCGACCCCGTACAGCTGCAGGTCGGTGCGGCCGATGACGTTGGCCTCCACCCGGCGCTGGACGCCGTCGAAGGTGGGGTTGGTGCCGACCGAGATGGCGGCGGGGTGGCGTCCGGCGTCGGGGCCGCTGCGGGCGGTCAGCCAGCCGGCGTAGATGCCGTCGGCGGGCACGGCCATCGACTCGGGCACCAGCAGGTTGGCGGTGGGGAAGCCCATCTGGCGGCCGCGCTGGTCGCCGACCACCACCGTCCCGCTGAAGCAGTACGGACGTCCCAGCAGCGCGTTGGCCGTGGCGAGGTCACCGGCGGCCAGGGCGGCGCGGATCCGGCTGGAGGAGGCGGGCGCCTCGTCGGCGCGGTGCAGGGCTACCGCGTCCACCTCGGCCACACCCCGGAGCAGCTCGCGGAGGGTGTCGGGGGTGCCGGCGGCCCGGTGGCCGAAGGTGAAGCCCTCCCCCACCAGCACCCGCACCGGGTCGAGGGGACGCAGCACCCGGTCGACGAACTCCGCGGGCGACCAGTGCGAGACCTCGGTGCTGAAGGAGACCACGACGACCTGCTCGGCGCCGGCCTCGCGGAGCAGCCGCTCCCGCTGCGAGGGGTCGGTCAGCAGCTTGGGCTCCCGGCCGGGCCGCACCACCGAGACCGGGTGCGGCCAGAACGTCACGGCCACCAGCCGGGCGCCGGGTTCGCGGAGCCGGGCCTGCTCGAGCAGCCACCGGTGGCCGGTGTGCACGCCGTCGAAGTTGCCGATCACGACGACCGACCTGCTCATCCGTCTCCCGTCCCCGGGCGCCGCTGCGGTCCACGACGCGTCCGGGGTCTCACTGTAGCCACCGGGGACGGTGCCTCCCGACCACGGGAGGCGGTCCCGCCGGGGTGGCGGCTCCCGACCGCGCCCGACGGTCAGACGAAGACGGCCTCGGCCACCGCGGCCCGGCCGCGCCGGCGGTAGAGGGCGAGGAACCGGCCGTCGGGGTCGAACAGCGCGGTCAGCTCGGCCGGCAGCTCGAGGTCGAGCCGGCGTCCGAAGCCGACGTCGGTGGCCGCGGCGGCGTCGAGGTCGACCGCGGGGAAGCACTCCCGGGCGACCTCGTCCAGGCCGAGCACCGGCAGCGGCTCGGGCGCCGGGTCGAGGACCGTGGCGCGGGCCAGGTCGAACGGGCCGACGAAGGTGCGCCGCAGCCGGGTGAGGTGCCCGCCGGTGCCGAACCGCGCGCCGAGGTCGCGGGCCAGCGCCCGGATGTAGGTGCCCGAGCTGCACTCCACCTCGACGTCGACGTCGAGCACCGCGACCTCCGCGCCGTCGACCGCGGCCACCGCCGTCCGGGCCGCGACGGCCGCGAAGGAGTGCACGGTGACGTCGCGGGCCCGCAGCTCGACGTCCTCCCCCGCCCGGACCAGCGCGTAGGCACGGCGGCCGTCCACCTTGACCGCCGAGACCGCCGTGGGCACCTGGGAGATCTCGCCGGTGAAGTCGGGCAGCGCCGAGCGCACCTGCTCCAGGGTGAGGTCGCCGGCACCGGCCGCGCCGGTCGGGTCGCCCTCGGCGTCATCGGTGACCGTGGTCTGGCCGAACCGGATGGTGGCGGAGTAGCCCTTGCGGCCCCGCATCAGGTGGCCGAGCAGCCGGGTGGCTCGGCCGATGCCGACCACGAGCACCCCGGTGGCCATCGGGTCGAGGGTGCCGGCGTGGCCGACCTTGCGGGTGCCGGCCAGCCGGCGCACCCGGCCGACCACCTGCTGGGAGGTCAGCCCGGGCGCCTTGTCGACGACCAGCACACCGGAGGAGGGCGGGCTCACCGGGTGGCGTCGTCCTCGTCGTCGACCAGCTCGTCGTCGACCAGCTCGTCGTCGACCAGCTCGTCGTCGGCCGGCTCGCCGTCGGCGGCCAGCTCGTCGTCGTCCTCGTCCTCGGCGACCCGCGGCTTCTTGTACGGGTCGGGCTCGCCGGCGTAGGTGGCACCGGCGGCCCGGGCCGCCACCGCGGCGTCGCCGGAGCGGGCCTCGGCCAGGACGTCCTCGAAGTGGCGGGCCGCCTCCGGCACGGCGTCCTCGACGAAGACCAGCGACGGGGTGTGGCGCAGCCCCAGCTGCTTGCCGATCTGGGAGCGGATCAGCCCGGTGGCCGAGGCGAGCGCGGCGGCCGTCCCGGCCCGTTCGGCCTCGGAGCCGTAGACCGTGTAGAAGACGGTGGCGTCGCGGCTGTCACCGGTGAGCCGGCAGTCGGTGACGGTGACGAAGCCGAGCCGCGGGTCCTTGATCCTGCGCTCGAGCATCTGCGCGGTGATGACCTTGATCTGGTCGGCGAGCTTGAGCACTCGGGGTGAGGGCATCGTTCCTCCTCGGGTCGGTTCCGCCCCGGTGGCGGACGGTTCAGCCTAGTCGTTGCGGCGGGCGGAGACGCCGACGGCGCACCCCCGGGTGGGGGTGCGCCGTCGTCGCTCGGGGACCTCGGTCAGTCGCGGGGCTTCTCGCGCATCTCGTAGGTCTCGATGATGTCGCCGATCCGGATGTCGGAGTAGTTGGCGATGGTCAG
>NZ_QPKK01000165.1 GCF_003344635.1 Desertihabitans aurantiacus | reverse complement strand
GCCCGGCACCGTCGACGCGGCGGAGGGCAGCCCCGAGCTCTCCCGCGCGCGGGAGGCCGAGCTCGCCGGGGCGCTCGCCGCGCTCGGTGTGCAGCGCTCGGCCTTCCTCGGCCAGCCGCCGGCCCGGGTGCCGGGCGGGTCGGCGCGCGACTACCGCGACTCCGGGATGCGCTGGGTCACGCCGGGGGTGGCGGGACCGGCGGAGTCGGCCGACGACCGCTCCTTCACCTCCGCCGCGCTGGAGGAGGTGGTGGACGACCTGTGCGCCTACGTCGAGGTGGTCCGTCCCACCGTGCTGGTCAGCTACGACGTCGGCGGCACCTACGGCCACCCCGACCACGTCCGCTGCCACCACGCCACCCGGGAGGCGGCGCGCCGGACCGGGCTGGCGATGGTGGAGGTGCTGGTGCACCGGGAGGCGGACGACGCGGAGTGGTGGGACCTCTCCACCCACCACGCCACCGTGGTCGAGGCGCTGCGCCACCACGCGAGCCAGCTGACCGTGCTCCCGGGGGAGCAGGAGGTGCGCCACGTGGGCGGCCAGACCGAACCGGTCGCGCTGCGGGTCGGTCTGCGGCTCGTCGGCTGACCCGTCGTCCCCAGGCCCGGCACGGGTCGGGGCGTTGTCCACAGGTGCGCCCGTCGGGCGTGCGCACCGGCCTCCACCGCCAACGGTGCCGGCATGTCAGGTCGAGGGGAGTCCGCCCGCAGCGACTACGTGCAGGCCCGGCTGGACGCCATCCTGTCCGGGGCCGCGACATCGTCGTCGGACCGTCCGCCGGTCGAGGGTGCCACCGTGCTCTCGGCCCGTCGCCGGCTGCCGATCCCGGTGCTGGCCGAGGCGATGGGTCCACCGCGTCGCGGCCGCGCCCGCGGCGGGGCGGCGGAGGGGGCTCGTCGACCGGGTGGTGGGGTGGAGACGCTGATCTGGTCGTCCGACGCCGCCGCCGAGAGGCCGGCGTCGGTGACCGGCTGGTCCGAGTCGGCAGATGTGCCCGGCCCTTGGGCGCGGTCAGCGGACCCGCGCGGGTCCTGGCCGGGGTCGGACGAGCCGACCGAGCCGCTCGACCTGCCTCCCGACCCGGCGGAGACACCCGGCTCTCCCGACCCGTCCGGACGGGTCGGGCGGTCCGGGCCGACCGGGCGGGTGGAGCGGTCCGGTGTCGACGACGACGGGCGAGCAGGGACGAGCGCGGGACGGGTCGCGACGGAGGAAGGCCGGTGGACGACCGCGCCCGAGGACGACCGCGCGGTCCGGGTGACGATCCCGCGGCTGACCCGACGACACCTCGCCGTGCTGGCCACCGTGCTCGCGCTCGCGGTCGCCTTCAGCGCGTTCCTGCTGCTGCGCGCCCGCGCCGACCCGGTCCCGGTGGTCACGGCGACACCGGTCACCCCCGAGGCCCAGCAGGGTGGCCCGGCCCCGGTCGCGCCGAGCCCCAGCCCGACCCCGGTGCCGACGCTGGTGGTGCACGTGCTCGGGGCGGTGCGCGAGCCGGGCGTGGTGGAACTGCCCGCCGGGTCGCGGGTGACCGACGCGATCAAGGCCGCCGGGGGGCTGGAGGACGACGCCGACCCGGGCGAGCTCAACCTGGCCCAGCCGCTGCAGGACGGCCAGCAGGTGCACGTGTCGGAGCAGGGCGAGGACTCGGAGGTCCGCGGTCCCGGAGCCGTGGGCGAGGACGGAGGTGGCGGTGGTGCCGCCGGCGGGTCGGGCGCTGGCGGCACGGGCCAGCTGCTCGACCTCAACTCCGCCACGGCCGCGCAGCTGGAGGAGCTGCCCGGGGTGGGGCCGGTGACGGCGCAGAAGATCCTCGCCTGGCGGGAGGAGCACGGCCGGTTCAGCCGGGTCGAGGAGCTGCAGGAGGTGTCAGGGATCGGTCCGAAGTCCTACGCCGAGATCGCCCCGCACGTGCGGGTCTGATCCCGGTGGGCAGAGGCCGGTCGCCGGGAGGCGGTGCGCCACTAGCCTGGCCGGGTGAGCGAGCGCTACCGCACCTTCGTCCCGGTGCCGCCGGCCGAACGCGACGAGCTGCGACGGCGGGCGGTGCGCGTCCTCGTGGTCGGGCGGTCCGCGGCCGGTGAGGAGGTGCTGCTGTTCGAGGACACCGATCCCGGCGTCCCCGGGGTGTCGTGGTGGATGACTCCCGGTGGCGGCATCGACCCGGGGGAGAGCGAGCTGGAGGCGGCGGTGCGCGAGCTGGCCGAGGAGACCGGGCTGGTCGTCACCGCCGACCGCCTGGTCGGCCCGGTGGCCCGGCGGGAGGTGGTGCACGGCTACAGCGACCAGGTGGTCATCCAGACCGAGTCGTTCTGGCTGCTCGAGCTGGACCGTTTCCAGGTCGACATCGCCGGCCACACCGAGGAGGAGCAGCTCACCATCCAGCAGCACCGCTGGTGGCCGCTGGC
This sequence comes from Desertihabitans aurantiacus, assembly GCF_003344635.1. Classification (GTDB taxonomy): domain Bacteria; phylum Actinomycetota; class Actinomycetes; order Propionibacteriales; family Propionibacteriaceae; genus Desertihabitans; species Desertihabitans aurantiacus. The sequence continues at coordinate 6,669 of NZ_QPKK01000165.1, read as the reverse complement.
CGAGCTCGCCACCACCACCGCCTGGATCTGGCCGGCCGAGCTGGTCCCGCTGGTCGAGGCCGGCCGGGCCGGCGGCGCGGTCGTGGAGCTGGGCCGCCAGGAGGAGTCGACCGTGCCGGTCGAGGTGCCCACCGGCTACGACGCGCTGGTGCTCGCCGGCGGGCGCGCCCGCCGTCTGGACGGGGCGAGCAAGCCCGAGGTCGAGCTGCGCGGACGCCGGCTGGTCGACCACGTCCTCGGTGCCGTCACCGGCGCCGACGCCGCGGTGGTGGTGGCGCCCGAGACGCTGGTGCTGCCCGAGGGGGTGCGCCGCACCCTGGAGTCTCCGCCCTCCGGCGGTCCGGTCGCCGGGCTGGTCGCCGGGCTGGCCGCCCTCGCCGACGGCCGCACGCCGGGTCAGGTCACCGTGGTGCTCGGCTGCGACGCCCCGTTCGTCGCCGGTGCGCTGCCCCGGCTGCTGGCGGCACTGGCGGCCGACCCGCAGCTGGACGGGGCCGTGCTGGCCGACACCGACGGACGTCGGCAGTGGCTGTCGGCGGCCTACCGCACCGAGGCGCTGCGGCGGGCGCTCGGGAGCTCCGACGGCCGGGACGCGGCAGCCCGCGCCGTCCTCGGCGGGCTCCGGCTCCACGTCGAGCCGGCGCGGGGACTGGAGGCGGTCGACCTCGACACCTGGGACGACATCCGCGCCGTCCAGTCCTGAGCGGCTCCTCCGCCGGTCACCGACGTGCGAGGGCGACGCGGAACCGCGAGTCAGGCTAGCCTCACCTCAGCATCTGAGGGGGAGCCATGAGCCAGCCAGCAGCACCGACCGGACCGGAGGACTCCGGAGGCGGGGTCGTCGAGCCGAGCACGCTCGGCGCCTGGCAGCGCAACAGCCTGGTCACCGGGCTCTACGTCACCCAGTTCGTCGGGGTCGGCTTCCTCGGCACCGGCCTCTCGGTGGTGCTGCGCGACAACGGCTACAGCCTGGACGTCCTCGGCTGGCTGGCGCTCGCCGGTCTGGTCTGGCCGCTGAAGGTGCTGTGGGCGCCGCTGGTCGACCGCTGGGGCTGGGCCGTGGTGGGGCACTACCGGGGCTGGCTGCTCGTGCTGCAGCCGCTGATGGTGCTGGTGATCCTGGCGATGGTGCCCTTCGACGACCTGTCCAACCTCGCTCCCGTGGTCGTGCTCGGGATCCTGCTGGCCATGCTGTCGGCCACCCAGGACACCGCCAGCGACGCCCTGGCCCTGCTGGTCATGCGCGGTCGCGAACGCGGGCTGGCCAACGGGCTGCAGGTCCTCGGCGGCTACCTCGGCAACCTCCTCGGCGGCGGGCTGACCGTGGTCGTCTACGACTGGTGGGGCTGGTCGGCGGCCATGCTCTTCCTCGCCGTGGTCACCGCCCTGCCGATCGCCAACATCGTCCTGCTCCGCGAGCCCGCGGTGGCCGCCCGGGTGCGGCCGGACCTGCGCACCGCGGTCGCCGCGCTCGGCACGGTGCTGCGCCAGCCCGGCGCCGCGCGGTGGGCCCTGCTGGTGGTGCCGCTGGTCATCGGGGCCGCCGGGATGGTCACCGCGCTGCTCTCACCCGCGCTGGTCGACCAGGGCTGGACCCCCGCGCAGGTGGCCTTCGTCACCGGTGTGCTGACCGGCCTCGCCGGGATGGTCGGCGGGCTGCTCGGCGGGCTGCTGGTCCGCCACGCCGGCCGGATCCGCACCGTCGTGGTGAGCGGCGTCGTCCTCGTGCTGGCCGCCCTCACCCTGGTCGTCACCGCCTTCGCCGACGCCGACCGGGCGGTGGTCATCTGGGTGGTGACCGTCTACTACCTGGGCTTCTGCGCCCTCTCCGCGGTCCTCTACACCGTCCACATGGACTACGCCCGCCCGGGCACGGCCGCCACCGACTACGCCCTGGTCAACACCCCGGCCCAGGTGGTCGGCTTCCTCACCGGCTCGGTCGCCCTGTTCGCCGCCGGGGCCGTCGGCTACCGGCCGGTCGCGCTGGTCGCCGCGCTCGCCTTCGCCGGCGCCGTCGTGCTGGCGCTGCTGCACCTGGACCGCTACCGCCCCGACCTCGCTGGCCACCAGCCGTCCGGTGCACCGGAGCGGTCCGACCCGCGCGACGTCGCCCGCGACCAGATCGGCTAGCCGCGCGGCTCAGCGTGCCGGGTGGCGGCCGGCTCGGCCCGGTCGGCCGGTCGCGGCGCCCGCCACAGCTCGCCGATGGAGTGCAGGAGCCCCGGGGACTCGGTCAGGTGGTAGGCCGACCCGGCCGGCAGCTGCGTGAGCAGACGCTGGTGCGCCTCGCGGTAGGCGTGGTAGGGCAGCGAGGGCACCAGGTGGTGCAGCGCGTGCAGCCGCAGCCCGACCGGGCCCCAGACCAGCCCGGCCACCCGGGAACGCGGGTAGTTGATGGTGTCGATCATCTGCAGCACGAGGTTGGCCTCGGAGTCGTTGCCGAGGTAGCGGTGCGCCCCCAGCAGCCGCGCGGTGTCCAGACCGGCGACGCCGACCATCAGCGCCAGCCACCACAGCAGCACCACGGGGGAGAGGACGCCGGTCAGCACCAGGGCGAGCACCGCCCAGACCAGCACGAAGCAGACCGCCTCCTGCACCAGCCAGCGCGTCCGCTGCGACGGCTTCGGCGGGTGCCCGCGGTACTCCACGTCGATCTTGATGGTGGACGCCCGGGCGTAGACCCACTCCCGGGTGCGCGGCACCAGCCACGACACCGGCGCCAGCACCCCGAAGCGGACCGGCCCGAACAGCGGCAGCACCAGCGCGCTGAGCGCCATCTTCACCATCTCGCTGCGTGACATCCGCGCGAAGGCCACGTACTCGGCGTCCCCGGCGGTGCCGTAGAGCCGCCGGCTGTGGTGCTCGGAGTGCCCCTCGTACATGAAGTAGGGGATGAGCAGCCAGAACCCCACCAGCAGGTTCCAGCCCAGCCCGAAGCGGCTGCGGTGCTCGCGCTGGCGGAAGTGCACCAGCTCGTGGATGAACAGCGTCGCCCGGTACATCGCCACCACCGCCACTCCCAGCAGCAGCGCCGCCCAGGGCGTCCCCGGCGTCAGCACCACCACCGCCGCGAAGGCCGACCACCCCACCAGCGCCGACAGGCACAGGTCGGTCCAGTAGACGGCCATCCGCGGGGTCATCAGGTCCGAGAGCAACCGGATGGCGCGTGCGGCGTCGAAGTCGGCGGCCGCCGCCACCCGTTCGGCGTGGGTGCTCACCGGCGCCCCGCCCGCGCGGTCGGGGTCGTGCGCATGACCCGACGCTATCGCGTCGCGTTGTCATGATCTGGTGACGCCGGTGGAGTTCGCCGAATCGGCAACTGACGCTCTCCCCGGCACCACTCGTGGACGGGGGTCGCGGGGCGCCAGCCCCGCCGCACCGAGAGGTCGTCCTCGTGACTGCTCCCGAGACAATGCCCCCTGCCCCGGCACCGGCCGGGTCCGCGCGGCGCCACCTGCTCACCGGCCTGGCCGCGGCCGCCGTCGTCGGCGGCGCCTCCGCGCTCTCCACCACCACCGCCGCCGAGGCCGCCCCCGCGGTCGACGTCCCGGTCCTGCACCTGCTCCGCCGGGCCACCTTCGGGCCCACCCGCGCCCTCGACGCCGAGGTCAGGAAGAGCGGCACCAAGGCCTGGCTGGAGGCCCAGATCAAGCCCAGCTCGGTGCCCGACCCCGAGATGGACGCGTTCGCCAAGCGGTTCCCGCGGCTGTCGTGGCGGCACTGGGAGGTGGGCCGACCCGGGCTACCGCGGCGACGTGCTCGTCGTGCTCAGCCTGCGCGGCGGGTTCGACGGGCTGTCGGCGGTCGCCCCGGTGGCCGACGCCGCCTACGCCAAGGCCCGTCCGACCATCGCGCTGCCGCAGTCGCGGGCCCTCATGCTCGACCGCACCTTCGGCCTGCACCCCTCGCTCAAGCCGCTCAAGGCCCTCTGGGACGCCAAGCAGCTCGCCTTCGTGCACGCGGTCGGGCAGACCTCGCCCAGCCGCAGCCACTTCAGGGCCATGGAGGACATGGAGAACGCGCCCCCGGGCTCCAGCCTGCGCACCGGCTGTCTGGACCGCATGCTGGGCTCCACCACCGCGCCGTCCACCTTCACCGGGGTGGCGGTGGGCACGCCCCGCGGTCGCTGCAGGGCCCGTTCAACGAGCTGGGCCTGCGCAGCGTCGACCAGCTCACCCTCCCCGGTGCCGGCACCGCCAAGGACCTGCAGCGCTGGCGGACCGCCCTCACAGCCCTCAACGCCGCCGCACCGGAGGCGGTGCGCGCCCCCGCCCGGGCGGCGCTCGCCGCGGTGCAGACGACCACCGCGAGGAAGGAGGCCGGCCACACCCCACGCCCCGGCGCCGTCTACCCCGACGACGACCTCGGCGCCGAGCAGTCCCGCGTCACCGTGGTGACGCTGTCGGAGTTCGGCCGCCGGCTCACCGAGAACGCCTCCGGCGGCCTCGACCACGGCCACGGCAACCTCGCCATGGTGCTCGGCGGCGGCGTCAACGGCGGCAAGGTGTACGGGCGGTGGCCCGGGCTGTCGGCCTCCGCGCTGGTCGACGGCGACCTCGCCGGCACCACCGACTACCGCACCATCCTGGCCGAGGTGGTCGAGCGCCGGCAGAAGCTCAGCGCCACCACCGTCTTCCCCGGTGTCAGCAGCACCCGGCTCGGTCTGGTCCGGGCCGCCTGAACGAGCAGCCCGGCCGGCGGGTGATCCCCCGCCGGCCGGTGCGCTCAGGCGGTCGGCTCGGCCGGGACGTCCTCGGCGTCGATGATCCGGTAGGCGTAGCCCTGCTCGGCCAGGAACCGCTGCCGGTGCTGGGCGAACTCGGCGTCCACGGTGTCGCGGGAGACCACCGCGTAGAACCGGGCGGACTTGCCCTCCTGCGGGCGCAGCAACCGGCCCAGCCGCTGGGCCTCCTCCTGGCGTGAGCCGAAGGCCCCCGAGACCTGGATCGCCACCTGCGCCGAGGGCAGGTCGACGGAGAAGTTGGCCACCTTGCTGACCACCAGCAGGTCGATCTCGCCCTCCCGGAAGGCCTGGTAGAGCTTCTCGCGCTGCCGGGTGGTGGTGTCGCCCTTGATGACCGGGGCCCCGAGCCGCTCGGCCAGCTCGTCCAGCTGGTCCACGTACTGCCCGATCACCAGCCGCGGGACGCCCTCGTGGCGGCGGGCCAGGTCCTCCACCACGCTCATCTTCGACTCCGCCGAGGCGGCCAGCCGGTAGCGGACGTCCGGCTCGGCCATCGCGTAGGTCATCCGCTCCTCCTCGGTGAGGGTGACCCGCACCTCCACGCAGTCGGCCGGTGCGATCCAGCCCTGCGCCTCGATGTCCTTCCACGGGGCGTCGAACCGCTTGGGCCCGATCAGGGAGAACACGTCGCCCTCGTGGCCGTCCTCACGCACCAGGGTGGCGGTCAGCCCGAGCCGGCGCCGCGCCTGCAGGTCGGCGGTCATCCGGAACACCGGGGCCGGCAGCAGGTGCACCTCGTCGTAGATCACCAGACCCCAGTCGCGGGCCTCGAACAGCTCCAGGTGCGGGTGCACGCCGTTCCGCTTGGTGGTGATCACCTGGTAGGTGGCGATGGTGACCGGGCGGATCTCCTTGCGCGAGCCGGAGTACTCACCGATCTCGTCCGCGCTCAGCGTCGTGCGCCGGATCAGCTCGTCGCGCCACTGCCGGGCCGAGACCGTGTTGGTGACGAGGATCAGCGTGGTCGCCGACGCCTTGGCCATCGAGGCCGCGCCGACGATCGTCTTGCCCGCCCCGCAGGGCAGCACCACCACGCCCGAGCCGCCGGCCCAGAACCCCTCGGCGGCCTGGGACTGGTAGGGCCGCAGCTGCCAGCCGTCGGTGGCCAGCTCGATCGGGTGCTTCTCGCCGTCGACGTAGCCGGCCAGGTCCTCCGCGGGCCAGCCCAGGGTGAGCAGCACCTGCTTGAGGTGGCCGCGCTCCGAGGGGTGCACCGCGACGGTCTCGGCGTCGATCTTGGGCCCGAGCAGGCCCTTGACCTTCGCGCTGCGGCAGACCTCCGTGAGCACCGCCGCGTCGGAGGAGACCAGCACCAGCTCGTGGGTCGGGTGCTTCTCGATCCGCAGCCGGCCGTAGCGGTCCATGGTGTCGGCGACGTCGACCAGCAGCGCGCTGGGCACCGGGTAGCGGCTGTACTTCAGCAGCACGTCCACCACCTGCTCGGCGTCGTGGCCGGCGGCGCGGGCGTTCCACAGACCCAGCGGGGTGAGCCGGTAGGTGTGGATGTGCTCGGGCGCGCGCTCGAGCTCGGCGAAGGGGGCGATGGCGATCCGGCACTCGTCGGCCTGCTCGTGGTCGACCTCGAGCAGCAGGGTGCGGTCGGACTGGACGACGAGGGGGCCGTTCACGCGCGGCTCCGAGGGCGGGTGGGCTCAGCAGGCATGACGTCCATTCTGCTCCGCGGAGTCAACGCCCGGCCGAGCCGCCCGGCCGGGCCGCCACCACCCGGGCCAGCGGGACGCTGACCACCTGCCCGGACGCCCGCAGCCGGACCGCGCCGGAGGTCACCGTCAGCGGGGTGGCCCGGCTGGTCGTGCTCTCCCCGGCCGCGGTCACCCAGTCCACCACCACCTCGGCGCCGGCCGCGGCGGCGCGGCGCAGCACATCCACCGCGGAGTCGACCGCCCCGGCCCGGGCGCGGCGGT
>NZ_QPKK01000164.1 GCF_003344635.1 Desertihabitans aurantiacus | reverse complement strand
GCGCCCCCACCCCAGCGCCCGGGCACGACCCCACCCCAGCGCCCGGGCACGACCCCACCCCAGCGCCCTGAGCCTGTCGAAGGGCGAGCCCCGCGCGCCGGCGCCTCACTCCAGCCGGTCGTCCCGGCAGGTCCGCGGCTCGAGGACGGGGGTGCACCGCGCCACCAGGTCACCAGGCAGCGAGACGAAGAAGTCGCTGTCCCAGCGCGCCGCCATCCCGGCGACCGGGAAGTCGGTGGAGACCACCTGGGCGCCGCTGCGCAGGGCGTCCTCCCGCATCTGCGTGTCCCCGGACAGCACGGTGCCCATCGGCACGTCGGAACGGGTCCGCACCAGGTAGCCCTGCCGGACCAGCCCGGCGATCTCCTCGACGTGGCCGCGGGGCTCGTTGCGCTTCATGAACGCCGCCGACGGCGTCCCGGGGGCGGAGTCGGTGAACAGCACCCGGCCCTCGAGGCTGGGGTGGTCCGTCAGGTAGGCGTCGCGGACGGCGTTGGTGTTGTCCATCGCGAACAGCACCTTCCCGCGCGAGGACGCCAGGGTCGGCCAGCCGTGCTGCAGCACCGACTCCTCCAGGGTGAGCCCGGGCCGGCGGACGTCGTCGGGGGTGATCAGCCGGTCGTCGTCGAAGACCGAGCGGATCTCCTCCTCGAGGGTGGCGAAGGTGGACTCGTCCCAGGCGGGGCTCTGCACCCCGCCGAGCGCCTCGAAGCGGTCCTCGCTCGCCTTGAACTCCAGCATGATGACCATCGGCACGTGCCGCGGGTTCGCCGCGGACCAGTCGGCCACCTCCTGCAGGCAGCCGACCAGGGTGGGGCAGGTGGTGCCGTAGTCGGCGTCGACGATGTGGAACACCTTGGTGCCCGGCTGCTGCCAGGCCGGGTCCTCCAGCGGCGGCAGGCCCGCGTTGCGGCGCACCAGCGGGTGGGCGTAGAGACCGCCGTCGGGATCGGGCAGGACGTCCAGCTCGAGCGAGCGCACCTCCTGCTCGGCCAGCTGGTCGGTGAGCGAGGCGTGGGAGTAGAAGAGGTTGGGGTCGGCGCCGGGGTCGACCTCGAGCTGGGCCTCCTGCTCCGCGCCGGAGAGCTCGCGGTGGTAGCTGTTGTGGGTGGCGACCACCTGGAGCTCGTTGATCCGGGTGGCCCGGTCGGTGGACCGGTCGGCGACGGCCGGGCCGGGTGCGGCCTGGGTGGCGAGGGCCGCGGCGACGAGGGCGGTGAGGACGATCGGGGCACGACGGGACATGGGTCCTCCGGGGGTGAGAGAGGGCGGGTCGTCCCCATCGTCACCGGCATGCGGCCCGCCGTCCGCAACAGCGGGGTGAACGTCTGCCGACCTCTGGTGGAACGGTCACGGCCGCCGGATTTGTGCGGCGGCGACGGCCCGCGCTACTCTCTCCTGGTCCTCGCGAGGGGGCACCTCCACGAGGGGCTATGGCGCAGTTGGTAGCGCGCTTCCATGGCATGGAAGAGGTCAGGGGTTCGAATCCCCTTAGCTCCACTTCTCCGAAGATCGAACGGCCCCGTCTGATGACGGGGCTTTTTCGTGTCCGCCCGCCGCTCGCCGTCATGCTCGATCGCGAGTCCAGCGTCCTGTCCGTCCAGGTGCGCGGAACATCGTGAACGGGAGATCGACGGACCCACCACCGGGTGGTTGCCCCCGGGCACGAGGAACGTCGCGCCCGGGGCGATGGCGGTCAACCGCCCGATCGCGAGGCGCTGCGGCCCGTAGCGGTACGGAGACGGCGATCGCCGCGACCCGCTCGCACGTCGACCCTCCTGCGAGGATGATCGGCGGCGTGCTCCGGCACCTCTTCGGGGAGACGATGCGCCTCACGCTCGACGGGGTCGCCGGCGCCGAGGACCAGAGGGAGGAGCGGAGGATCGTGGTGGAGGGGATCGATGCCGTGGTGCTCGACGTGCTCGGCACGCTCGTGGACGAGCCCGCAGGGCTGCGCTCGGAGCTGCGCACGGCGATCCCGGGCCTCACGGGAGCCCAGGAGCAGGCGCTCGTGACCCGGTGGCAGGAGTACGTCGCGGCCGAGCAGCGCAAGATGGAGCGTGGGGAACGCTCCTACGCCGTCAGCGACGTGGTCGACGCGGAAGCCGCGCAGCACGTCGTCGACGGCGCAGGCGGCGCAGACCAGCAGCGGGTGGCCCGGCTCGCGACCGCGAGCCACCGCCTGCCGCCCTGGCCCGACAGCGCCGGCGCGTTGGAGGCGTTGTCGGCTCGGGTGCCGGTGGTCGGGCTCTCCAACGCCAGCTCCGGCGCGCTGCTGCGCCTGAGCCACCACGCCGGCCTGCGCTGGCACCAGGTCCTGTCCGGAGAGGCGGTGCGCGCCTACAAGCCGTCGCGCGCGGTCTACCGGTACGCGCTCGACGTGGTGGGATCCCCGCCGGAGCGCGTGCTCATGGTCGCCGCACACGCCTGGGACCTCCGCGCGGCCCAGGCGGCCGGCATGCGGACGGCCTTCATCGACCGTCCCGTCGCCGACGCACCCCTGGACACCGACCACTTCGACCTGCACCTCGACGGGCTCGCCGCCCTCGCCGACGTGCTGGACTCCGGCTCCCGACCGTAGCGGTGCCACTGCTCCCGCCCCAACGAGGCCGGTGCCGTCGGGTCCGGTGCGCGGGTCGACGATCGGCGGGTCGGGGCCCGGACGCCTACCGCGCGAGGTCGCGGCCGGGGTCGCTGAACTGCTCGTGGCCCAGCACCGCCAGCAGCCGGATCTTGTCCTCGGCCTCGCTCCCCGGCCGCGGGGTGAGCACCAGCAGGGCCTGGCCCTGGTCGGCGGTGAAGAGCACCTGGCAGTCGACCTCGATCGCGCCGACCTCGGGGTGCAGCAGCACCTTGGAGTCCTCGAAGCGCCGGGCCGCCTCGTGCCGCTCCCACAGCGCGGTGAACTCGGTCGACTCCGCCAGCAGCGCCCGCACCAGCGCGTCGGCCCGCGACCCGCGTCCGGCCGCACCGTGCGCCACCCGCAGCGTGGCGACCAGGCTGCGGCCCTGCCGCTCGTGGTCCTCCGCCGGGTAGACCGAGCGGACGGTCGGGTCGGTGAACCAGCGGTAGACGTCGGCGCGGGCCAGACCGGTCCGGGTGTCCGGGTCGCCGAAGACGGTCTTCGCCAGCTCGTTGGCGACCAGCGTCTCCCCGAGGGAGGACAGGACCAGCGCCGGGGTGTCGGACAGCCGGTCCAGCACCCGCAGCAGCGCCGGTGCGACGTGGGTGTCCTCGGGGTCGCGCCGGGGGACGTTGTGCCCGGCGAGCCGGAACAGGTGGTCGCGCTCGTCGGCGGTCAGCCGCAGCGCGCGGGCGAGCGCGGCCAGCATCTGCTCCGACGGCTGCGGGCCCCGGCGCTGCTCCAGCCGGATGTAGTAGTCACCCGACATCCCGGTCAGCGCCGCCACCTCCTCCCGCCGCAGCCCGGGGGTGCGCCGCCGGGCTCCCGGCGGCAGCCCGACGTCGACGGGACGCAGCGCCGCGCGACGGCGTCGGAGGAAGTCGGCCAGCCCAGCACGGTCCACGCCCCCATCCTCACCCGCGGGCGTCCGCCCAGCCAGGGACCGCGGGTCCCCCGATCCGCGGTGCTCTCCCGCCCCACGCCCCCGCCGAGCACGGTGGGTGGCATGGACATCACCGGACACACCGTCTTCATCCCCGGCGCCACCTCGGGCATCGGGCTCGCCCTCGCGCTGCGCCTGCAGGCCGGCGGGAGCACCGTCATCATCGGCGGTCGCCGCACCGAGCTGCTCGACCAGCTCGCCGCCGAGCACGGCTTCGACACCGTGCGCATCGACACCGCCGACGCGGCCTCGATCACCGAGGCCACCGCCGAGGTGCTGCGCCGCCACCCCGACCTCGACGTGCTGGTCGCCATGGCGGGCATCATGCGGGTCGAGGACTGGACCAGCCCCGACTTCCTCGCCGACGCCGAGGAGGTCGTCACCACCAACCTGCTCGGCCCGATCCGGCTGGTCGCCGCGCTCACCGAGCACCTGCAGACCCGTCCCGGCGCTGCCATCATCACCGTCTCCTCCGGGCTGGCCCACGTGCCGCTGCGGGTGACCCCGACCTACAACGCCAGCAAGGCCGCCATCCACCAGCTCAGCGAGTCGATCCGGCTGCAGCTCGAGCCCGCCGGCGTGCAGGTCATCGAGATCGTCCCGCCGTCGGTGCGCACCGCGTTGCTGCCGGGGCAGGAGGAGTCGGAGTTCGCGATGCCGCTCGACGAGTTCGCCGACGAGGTGGTGCACCTCCTGCAGACCCAGCCCGAGGCGAGCGAGATCCTCGTCGAGCGGGTGGGCTTCCTCCGCTTCGCCGAGGTGCGCGGCGAGTACTCGCAGGTGGTGGCCGCCCTCAACGCCGCCGACCCGCACGCGCGCTGAGCGCCGGCCCCGCTCAGCCCTGCATCCGCGGGTCCTCGGTGGGGTCGGCGAACGACGGCGGGCAACCCTCGTCGACGGCTTCCGGGCGCAGCTCGAAGTGCCACGGCTCGTTGCCGTAGACCTGGCACAGACCGTGGTCAGCGCCGTGACGTCCCAGCCAGTACGCGGCGTCGGTCGGTCCGATGTCGACGGCATCCCCGGACACGTGCGGGGACGTCTCCGCGGTGGCCACCCACCGTTCCGCCTCCGCTCGTGAGCCGTAGGTCGCCACCGCCTCGGCCAGCAGCTGCTCCTGGTACTCCGCCGAGCGCCAGCCGCTGTTGACGACCAGCACGAGCCCGTCCCCGGCGGCCTCCTCCGACGCCGCCCGCAGGGCCTCGAGCAGGTCCTCGTCGAGGGAGGCGATCCCGGGCAGCTCGTCGTCGGCGACCGTGGCCCCGTCGCGGAGCAGACCGTCGGCCGCGGTGACGACACCGTCGACCTCGGAGGCCGGGACGACCTCACCGCTCGTCGGTGCCCAGCCCGAGACCGACTGGTGGAGCAGTGCGGCGGCCAGGCCGAGGCTGGCCAGCAGCAGGGCGACCGAGGCGGGGCGGACGGTCGCCCGGGCCCGCGGTGCAGGGGCACGGTGCGTGGTGGTCCGGGGTGCGGCAGCGGTTGGCATACCGGCAGCCAAGCCGGGCGGCCGTGGTGGGGGCGTATGCCGTTTCCGCTACACGGGCGATATGCCGGGCCTCCTAGCATCGGGCCATGCGTGTGCTCCTCGTCGAGGACGAACCGGTGCTGGCCCGAGCGGTCCGCGACGGCCTGCGGCTGGAGGCGATCGCGGCCGACGTCGCCGGCGACGGCCACACCGCGCTGGAGCTGCTCGCGGTCAACCGCTACGACATCGCCGTCCTCGACCGTGATGTCCCCGGCCCGTCGGGTGACGAGATCGCCGGGCGGATCGTCGCCTCGGGCAGCGGTCTGCCGATCCTCATGCTCACCGCCGCCGACCGGCTGGACGACAAGGCGTCCGGCTTCGAGCTCGGCGCCGACGACTACCTCACCAAGCCGTTCGAGCTGCGGGAACTGGTGCTGCGGCTGCGGGCGCTGGACCGTCGGCGGGCCCACCACCGTCCGCCGGTGCGGGAGATGCTCGGGCTGCGCCTCGACCCGTTCCGCCGGGAGGTGTACCGCGACGGCCGCTACGTCGGTCTGACCCGCAAGCAGTTCGCGGTGCTGGACGTCCTGATGGCCGCCGAGGGCGGGGTGGTCAGCGCCGAGGAGCTGCTGGAACGCGCCTGGGACGAGAACGCCGACCCCTTCACCAACGCCGTCCGGATCACCGTCTCCGCGCTGCGCCGCCGCCTCGGCGAGCCGTGGCTGATCGCGACCGTGCCCGGGGTCGGGTACCGGATGGGTGTGGTCGACGGGGACGGGCGTGGCTAGGCCACCGGGCACCAGCGTCCGCCTGCGCCTCACCCTCAGCTATGCCGCCCTCGTCCTGGTGGCCGGGGTCGGGTTGATCGCGGTGGTGTGGGTCTTCCTGCTGCGCTACGTGCCCGAGGACGCCGTCGTGCTGCCGGTCGAGCGGGTTCCCGGGGCCGGCCCGGGGAGGCCGGGCGGCACCCTCTTCATCCCGGGTCAGTCGGACCTGTGGGAGGCGTTCGCGCCGAAGGCCGCCCTGATGCTGGCCCTGCTGCTGGTGCTCGGGCTGGTCGGCGGGTGGTTCCTGGCCGGCAGGATGCTGGCCCCGGTGCAGCAGATCGCCGCGGCCACCCGCCGGGCCGGCAGCGGCTCGCTCTCCCACCGGATCGAGCTGCCGGGCCGCCGCGACGAGTTCCGCGAGCTGGCCGACGCCTTCGACGGGATGCTGGCCCGGCTCGAGTCCCACGTCGCCGAGCAGCGCCGCTTCGCCGCCAACGCCTCGCACGAGCTGCGCACCCCGCTGACGATCACCCAGACCCTGCTCGACGTGGCCCGCCGCGACCCCGACCGCGTCACCGGCGAGCTGGTGCAGCTGCTCGCCGACGTCAACACCCGTGCGATCGACCTGACCGAGGCGCTGCTGCTGCTCAGCCGCGCCGAGCAGTCGTCCTCGGCCCGCGAACCGGTCGACCTGTCGCTGGCGGCGGAGGAGGCGGTCGAGACGCTGCTGCCGCTGGCCGAGCGCCGCGGCACCACGCTGGAGGTGGTCGGTGACCGGGCTCCGGTGGTCGGCTCGCCCGCGCTGCTGCTGCAGATGACGACGAACCTCGTGCACAACGCGATCGTCCACAACCTCCCCGAGGGTGGGCGGGTCGCGGTGCGCACCGGCGCCGTCGACGGCGGGGTCGAGCTGACGGTGGAGAACACCGGCGCCGAGCTCCCCGCACCGCTGGTCGGCACCCTCACCGAGCCGTTCCAGCGCGGCGAGGGGCGCACCGCCGGCGACTCCGCCGGGGTGGGCCTGGGGCTGGCGATCGTGCAGACCATCGTCACCGCCCACGACGGCACCCTGACCCTGCGCCCGCGTCCCGGCGGTGGGCTGTGCGTGACGGTGCGGCTCCCCGCCGACCCCGCTCAGAGCGGGCCGAGGACGTCGGCGGGCTCGGCGTCCAGCGCGAGCCCGTCGAGCACGCGGAGCAGCTGGCGCTCCTCGTAGCGGAAGTGGCTCTCCATGATCGCCGCGATCCCCTCCAGGTGCCGGTCGAGCTCGGCGGGGGTGGCCGAGCGGCGCACCGCCTCCTGCAGCCCGGTGAGCAGGTGCGCGATCATCGAGTGGTCCTGCTGCAGGTACCGCAGGGTGCCGGCCAGCTCCGGGTGCGCAGCGGCGATGGCGGGGAACAGCTGGTGGTCCTCGCCGCGGTGGTGGCCGTCCAGCGCGCTGCAGAAGCCGTGGCAGTACAGCAGCAGGTCCCGCGTCGCGGGCTCGACCGGGTCGCCGGCCTCGACCGCCTCCCGGGTCACCCGCAGCGCCTCGCGCAGCCGCTCGTGCACCGCACGCAGCTCCCGGCTCCAAGCCACCAGCCTGCTCTGCTCGCCCTCGATCACGGGAGGGCGGGAGGACGACGTCGTCATCGTCGTGCTCCTTCTCGTCCGGCGCCTCCATGCCTGGCACTGCCTGCCACCGGCACGCGACGCTGCCGGCAGGCTAACGGCAGGCGTCGGGCCGCACCAGCGGGCGGACTAGCCGTTCGACGGCGCGACGTCCGGCACGTCGGTGAGCGCGGCCTTGGCCAGTCGGCTGGGTTCGTCGACGAGGACCTCGGTCCGCCCCGCCTCCACCCCCTCGAGGGACATGGTGGCGACCTCGTCCGCCGTGATCTTGGGTCCGGTGTAGTCCTTGGCGAAATCGGTGTCCACCGCCCCGAAGTGGACGCCCTGCACCAGCACGCCGTGGGGAGCCAGCTCGAGCCGCATGCTGTTGGTGAGGCTCCACTGCGCAGCCTTGGACGCCGCGTAGGCCCCGTTCTGGGGAGGGGAGAACCAGGAGATCGCCGAGACGACGTTCACCAGGGCACCGCGGTGCTCCTTCAGGGAGGAGGCGAAGCTCCGCGCCACGGCCCAGGTGCCGAAGACGTTGGTCTCGAACACCCGGCGGGCGTCCACCATGGATCCCTCGAGGACGCTGCCGAAGACGGCGACACCCGCGTTGTTGATGACCAGGGCCGTGTCCCGGGCGGTCTCCGCTGCGTCCCGGACGGACCCGTGTTCGGTGATGTCCATACGCAGGAGCTCGACCCGCGGGTTCTCCGCCAGCTCGGCGTCGACCGCCTCGGGAGCGCGGACCCCCGCGTAGACCTTCCTCGCCCCGCGTGCCAGCGCTTCGGTGACGAACGCCCGCCCGATACCCCGGTTGGCACCGGTGATGAGCACGGCGCGGTCCTCGATCTGCATGTCTCTCCTTCGTCGAACAAGGGGTGCTTCGTCTCGCGCGGACTACGCTAGAACCTCACATCGGTGTCAGGGGCAAACCGGGATGGAGGCAGATGCGCATCGGGGACCTGGCCAGGGAGACGGGTGCGAGCGTCCGGTCACTGAGGTACTACGAGGAGCAGGGGTTGATCACCGCAGAGCGCACCTCGGGCGGCCAACGCGTGTACGGCGACGCCACGGAGGCCCGCGTCCACCCTGATCCGCAGGCTCTTCGCAGCGGGACTGTCCAGCCGATCCGTCGCGGTGGTCCTGCCGTGCGAGGACACCCGGATGGTCACGGTCGGCATGGTGGAGGAGATCCAGCGCCAGCACGCCCGGCTGTCGGCGAAGATCGAGGAGCTCCACGCCGCGAAGGACCAGCTCGACGGGATCCTCGCCGAGGTCCGCGCTGAGGTCGCGACGCACTGACCCGTCCTCTGCTGGTGCATGCGCCGTCCACCCCGCCGCCTCCGGCCCGCCCGGTCCGGCGGGTGCGCCACAATCGGCTCCCGACGGGGTGGTCGACGGGAGCGGGAGCATGCGGGTACTGGTGGCGCCGGACAAGTTCAAGGGGACGCTGACGGGTCGGCAGGCCGGGGAGGCCATCGCCGCCGGGCTGCGCCGGGCCCGCCCGGACGCCGAGGTGGTCGTGCTGCCCATCGCCGACGGCGGCGAGGGCACCCTGGAGGCGGCCGTCTCCGCCGGTGCCGAGCTGCGACGCGCCGAGGTCCGCGGACCGCTCGAGGGCACCGTGACCGCCGGCTGGGCGCTCTTCGAGGACGGCCGCGCCGTGGTCGAGACGGCCCTGGCCAGCGGTCTGGCCCTGGTCGACCCCGACCCGCGCACCGCGGCCGCCG
>NZ_QPKK01000163.1 GCF_003344635.1 Desertihabitans aurantiacus | reverse complement strand
GGCGCCCGACGCGGCGGTCGGCGCCGGCCGGGTCGGACGGCTGGCCGAGCCGCTGCCGGCCGGGGTCTGGCTGGAGCGGGTGGCCGCGGCACTGCCCGCGACGGCGACCGGAGTCCGGCTGGCCGGTGATCCCGACCGGCTGGTGCGGACGGCCGCGGTGGTCGGCGGAGCCGGGGACTCCTACCTCGACGACGCCCTCGGCGCCGGGGTGGACGCCTACCTCACCTCCGACCTGCGTCACCACCCCGTCAGCGAGCTGCTGCAGCGCGACGCCGCCCCGGTGCTCCTCGACGTCCCGCACGCCGCCGCCGAGGCGACCTGGCTGCCGGTGCTGCAACGGGTGCTCCGCGACGCCCTCCCCGACCTCGACGTCACCGTCTCCGCGGTGCGGACCGACCCGTGGACGCGGCACGCCGCCTCCCCCACCGCCGGCTGAGGGGGTTCCGGTGAGGGCCCGCCCGGTCGACCCCCGCGACCAGACCTCCGAGGTCGCCGCGCCGCGGTACCGGGTGGTGTTCTGGACCAGCTCCTCCTCCAGCGAGGAGTGGCAGCTCAGCGAGGCCGACCTCGACGAGGTGCTGTCCTGGGTCGCCGCGCACGGCGACGGACGTCGGCACAGCCTGTGGGTGGAGCTGCCCGACGCGGGCGGCGGCGTCCAGGTCGTCAGGCTCCGGGGGATCGACCCGCCGGCGTCCCCGGGCACATGGCCGTCCTGGGCGCGCGAGGTCGGCTGAGCCGAAGCGCCACCGCACGCAGCCGGTCCCACAGCGCGCTGAGCTTGTCGAAGCGCGACGCAGCCCGCCCTTCGACAGGCTCAGGGCCTTGGGGTGCAGCCGGAGTCCGGACGGTCAGCGCTCGATCGCGCGGCGGTCGTCCACGCCGGCGGAGAGCTGGTGGTACTCCTCCGGGGTCGAGACGCCCCAGATGCTCAGCGGGTGGTCGATCTCGGGGGCGGTCTCGCCGCGGCCGCGGGCGATCAGCCGCGGCACCATGCCGAGCACGAAGATGATCAGCAGGGCCACCAGCGGCAGCCCCACCATGACGAACAGAGCCATCAGCACCGTCGGCTCCTCCACCGAGGGCCACCCCGGGAGGGTGCGCAGGGGCACTAGCATGCTGGTCAGTCCGCTCACAGGCCCTACCGTAGTGCCTGCCGGGAACCGGCGCGCCACCAGACGCCCGACACCGGCACCGCTCCGGGAGGCCTGGCCCGAACCAGCACCGAAGGGGACCTCGTGCCACGACCCTCCGAGCCAGGCACCGGCCCGGACCCGTCCCACCGTCCTCCCACACCACGGCCAGCGGGCACCGCCGCGCCCGCCGGCCGGGTGGTGATGAACGCGGAGGAGATCAACCGCTCGCTGGCCCGGATCGCCCACCAGGTGCTCGAGGCCAACCACGGCGCCCGCGACCTGATGGTGCTCGGCATCCCGACCCGCGGCGTCCCGCTGGCCGCCCGGCTGGCCCGGCTGATGGGTGAGGTCGAGGGCCACCCGGTCCCGACCGGTCAGCTCGACGTGACGATGTACCGCGACGACCTGCGCAGCCAGCCCACCCGGCCGGTCGGGCGCACCGTGCTGCCCGGGGACGTCGACGGCGCGGTGGTGGTGCTGGTCGACGACGTGCTCTACTCCGGGCGCACCGTGGTCGCCGCCCTGGACGCCCTGCACGACCTCGGCCGCCCGGCGGCGATCCGGCTGGCGGTGCTGGTCGACCGCGGTCACCGCCAGGTGCCGGTCCGGGCCGACCACGTCGGCAAGAACCTGCCCACCGCCAGCCACGAGCGGGTCCAGGTGCGGCTGGCCGAGACCGACGACGTCGACGCCGTCGCGATCCTGCGGGACACCCCTGCGGACACGGGCGTCGGGACGGAGGGGACGCGGTGAAGCACCTGCTCTCGGCGGCCGACCTCTCCCTGGACGAGGTCACCGGCATCCTCGACCTCGCCGAGGAGATGTCGCAGGTCCAGAGCCGCCCGGTGAAGAAGCTCCCGGCGCTGCGCGGACGGACCGTGGTCAACCTCTTCTTCGAGGACTCCACCCGCACCCGCTCCTCCTTCGAGCTGGCCGGCAAGTGGCTGTCGGCCGACGTCATCAACGTCTCGGCCAAGGGCTCCTCGGTGTCGAAGGGTGAGTCCCTGCGCGACACCGTGCTCACCGTCGCCGCCATGGGCGTGGACGCCCTGGTGATCCGGCACATGGCCTCCGGCGCCCCGCAGCAGGCGGCGCAGTGGGTGGACGCGCACGTCCTCAACGCCGGCGACGGCACCCACGAGCACCCCACCCAGGCCCTGCTCGACGCGTTCTCGATGCGCCGCCACTTCCGCGCGAGCGATCCGGACTTCGACTGGCGGGACAAGACCGTCGCCGTGGTCGGCGACCTCACCCACTCCCGGGTGGTGCGCAGCAACGTGCTGCTGCTGCGCACGCTCGGCGCGCGGGTGGTGCTGGTCGCCCCGCCGACGCTGCTGCCGTCGGGGGTGCAGAGCTGGCCCGCCGAGGTCAGCACCGACCTCGACGAGGTGCTCGGCAGCGCCGACGTGGTGATGATGCTGCGGGTGCAGCGCGAGCGGATGTCGGGCGGCTACTTCCCCACCGCCCGGGAGTACACCGTCGGCTACGGGCTGACCCGCGACCGGCTCGCCCGGCTCAAGCCCGGCGCGGCGATCTGCCACCCCGGCCCGATGAACCGCGGCCTGGAGATCTCCGCCGACGCCGCCGACAGCGCGGCCTCGCTCGTGCTCGACCAGGTGGCCTCCGGGGTGGCGGTGCGGATGAGCGTCCTGTACCACCTGCTCGGCGGCGACGACGAAGGAGGAACGCGGTGACCCACCCGCCCGTGCTCATCACCGGGGCCCGGCTGCCCGACGGCCAGCCCCGCGACCTGCTGCTGGAGGGTGGCCGCTTCGCCGACCCGACCTCCGCACCCGCCGACGTCCGCCGGGTCGACGCCGACGGCCTGCTCGCCCTGCCCGGTCTGGTCGACCTGCACACCCACCTGCGTGAGCCGGGACGCGAGGACGCCGAGACGGTGCGCACCGGCACCCTGGCCGCGGCCCGCGGCGGCTACACCGCCGTGCTGGCGATGGCCAACACCTCCCCCGTCACCGACACCGCCGAGGCGGCCGAGCACGTCGCCGCCCTGGGACGCCGCGACGGCTGCGCCCAGGTGGTCCCGGTCGGGGCGGTCACCAAGGGCCTCGCCGGGGAGGAGCTGGCCGAGCTCGGGCTGATGGCCCGCTCGGCCGCCGGCGTCCGGGTGTTCTCCGACGACGGCCACTGCGTGCACGACTCCCGGCTGATGCGCCGGGCGCTGGAGTACGTGCGGGCCTTCGACGGCGTCATCGCCCAGCACGCCCAGGACCCGCGGCTGGCCGGCCCGGACGCCTGCTGCCACGAGGGCGAGATCTCCGGACGGCTCGGGCTGGGCGGCTGGCCCGCGGTGGCCGAGTCGACCATCGTCGCCCGCGACGTCCAGCTGGCCCGGCTGACCGGCTCCCGGCTGCACGTCTGCCACGTCTCCACCGCCGAGACGGTGGAGGTGCTGCACTGGGCCAAGGGCCTCGGCATCGCCGTCACCGCCGAGGTCACCCCGCACCACCTGCTGCTCACCACCGAGGCGGTCACCGGCTACGACCCGACGTTCAAGGTCAACCCGCCGCTGCGTCCCGACGAGCACGTCACCGCGCTGCGCCAGGCGCTGGCCGACGGCACCATCGACGCCGTCGGCACCGACCACGCCCCGCACGCCCGCCACGACAAGGAGCACGCCTTCGCCGACGCCGCCTTCGGCATGGTCGGGCTGGAGACCGCGCTCGGCGTGGTGGCCGCGACCATGGTCGAGACCGGGCTGATGGGCTGGGAGGACGTCGCGGTGCGGATGTCGACCACCCCGGCCCGGATCGCCGGGCTGGCCGAGCAGGGACGTCCGCTGGCCGTCGGCGAGCCGGCGAACCTGGTGCTGGTCGACCCGTCCCGGCGCACCCGGGTGGACGCCGCCGACACGCTGTCGCTGTCCCGCAACAACCCCTACTCCGGCCTGGAGCTGCCCGACCCGGTGGTCGCCACCTTCTGGCAGGGCCGCCCCACCTTCACCCGTTGACCGGCTCCGCGGGAGCGCCGGCGGCGAGCCGGGCGCGCAGCAGCGGCAGCAGGTCGCGGCCCTGGCGCTCGATCTCGGGCAGGTAGGGGGTGTCGGAGAGGATGAAGTGGCCGATGCCGAGGTCGGCGTAGCGGCCCAGCGACTCCGCCACCTCCTCGGCCGACCCGACCAGCCAGGTGCTGCCCGCGCCACCGCCGCCGTGCAGGCCCGGCGCGGTGTAGAGCCGCTCGTCCAGCACCTCGCCCCGCTGCGCCAGCTCGACCAGCCGGCGCTGCCCGACCGCGGACCGCCAGCCCTCGTGCTGGGGCGACCGCTGCCGCGCCGCCATCGCGGCCACCCGGGCCTCGGCGTCGGCCCAGGCCTGCTCGCTGGTGTCGCGGACGACGGTGGTGATCCGCAGCCCGAACTCCAGCGGCGGGTGCCTGCGTCCCAGCTCGTCGGACAGCCGGCGCAGCCGCGCGATCCGCTCCGCCAGCGCGTCGCGGGTCTCGCCCCAGAACAGCTGGACGTCGGCCTCGGTCGCCGCCACCCGCTCCGCCGCCTCCGAGGCACCGCCGAAGTACAGCGGCGGGTGCGGACGTCCCGGACGCGGACGCACCCGCGGGCTGACCGTGGACCCCGCCACCTGGAAGTGCTCACCGGCGAAGGTGACGTCCTCCTCGGTCCACAGCCGTCGCACCAGCTCCAGGAACTCGCGGGTGCGCGCATAGCGCTCGGCCGGGTCGCGCTCGGTGTCGCCGTAGGCCTCCAAGGAGTCCCGCCCGGAGACGATGTTGATCCGCAGCCGGCCCCCGCTGAGGTGGTCCAGGGTGGCGGCGGTGGCGGCGAACTGGGCCGGTCGCCAGTAGCCGGGCCGGACGGCCACCAGCGGTTCGAACGTGGTCGTCCGGGCGGCCAGCGCGGTGGCCACCGTGACGGTGTCCGGCCGGCCCCACCCGGCACCGAGCAGGGCGCCCTCCCAGCCGTGGCGTTCCAGGGCGCGGGCGTGCTCGGTCAGGGTGTCGAGACTGTTGTGGTCGTCGGTCGCGGTGTCGCCGCGGTGACCGGGTTCGGTCTGGTTGGGGATGTACCAGAGCAGGGACATCTCGTCGTCCTCCGGGGGTCGGCCGGCGCCGGGGGCGCCGGGGTGGGGCAGGGTCAGATCTCGTACTCGATGAGCCGGTGGTAGCCGCGGTTGCGGTAGACCAGCGGCTCCCTCGGGGCGACGGAGGCCGAGCTCGCCGCGACCACCACCAGGTGGCTGGAGCCGGCCTCGACCCGGGCGGTGATCCGACCGCTGATCCAGCCGGCCGTCCCCACCAGCACCGGTTCCCCGGTCGGCAGCCGGTGCCAGTCGGCGTCGGCGAACCGGTCCACGCCGGGGGTGGCGAAGGTGGCGGCCAGGTCACGCTGCTCCTCGGCCAGCAGGTTGATCGCGACCCGGTCGGCGCGGGTCAGCGCCGGCCAGCAGGAGGAGGTGCTGCTCACCGAGAACGCCACCACCGCCGGGTCGGCCGAGACCGAGATCACCGAGGTCGCGGTGAACCCGGCGGGACGTCCGCCGTCGTGCAGGGTGACCACCGCCACCCCGGCCGGGTGGCCGCGGAACAGCTCGGTGAAGGTGGCCGGGTCGAGGGCGGCCTGGTCGGGCCGGGCGGAGGCCAGCCCGGGCACGGGCGCGCTCACCGCCGGAGCTCCGCCGAGACGAAGGAGGCGTGCCATGCCGCGACCGCCTCGCCGGGGGCGGCCAGCTGGCGCTCCCCCACCGACAGCCCGGGCAGCACGTCGGCCCCGAGCTCGCGCAGCACGTCGTCGAGGTGCTGCTGGGTCTGCACCAGGTGGGCCCCGGAGGCGGCGACCACCACCGGCAGCACGGTGACGCCGGCCAGCCCGCCGGCCGGCAGGTGGTCGAGGAAGACCTTGAGCAGCCCGGTGAAGGAGCCCTTGTAGGACGGCGTCGCGAGCACCGCGAGCTCGCTGCCGGTGAGCGTCCGCAGCGCGTCGGCGACCGCCGGCGCGGCGGGGTCGAGGACGTCGCCGCCCAGCCCGGCCAGGTCGATCTCGGCGAGGTCGGTGTCGGGGTCGAGCTGGGTGGCGGCGAGCCGGGCCAGCGCGAGGGTGCGCGAACCGGGCCGGGGGTTGCCGGACAGGACGGTGGTGGGCACGGTGGTCCCTTCCAGGAGGAGGTCGAGGGGCAGGGCGGGCGAGGTCATCCGGCCACCACCTCGGCGGCGGCCGCGGGCACCGGACGGGGCAACCCGTAGTGCTCGTGCAGGGTGCGACCGGTGTACTCGCGGCGGAACAGCCCGCGGTCGCGCAGGATCGGCACCACGTGCTCGACGAAGGTGCGCAGGTCCCCCGGCAGCGCGGGCGGCATGATGTTGAAGCCGTCGGCGGCACCGGTGGTGGCCCACTCCTCGATCGTGTCGGCGACCTGCTCCGGCGTGCCGGTGAAGGTGTGGTGGCCGCGGCCGCCGCCGAGCCGCAGGATCAGCTCGCGGACGGTCAGCCGCTCCGAGCGGGCCAGGCTGACGATCAGGGTGAACCGGCTCTTGGCGCCCTCGATCTCGTCCTCCGAGGGCAGGTCGTCGGGCAGCTGCTCGTCCAGCTGCAGCCGCTCCAGCGGCACCCGCAGCGTCCGGGCGAGCTGGGCCCGGGCGAACTCGGGCTGGACGTGCTCGTCGAACAGCGCGGCCCGCTGCCGGGCCTCCTGCTCGGTGGAGCCGAGCACCGGGACGATCCCGGGCAGCACCTTGACCCGTTCGGGGTCGCGGCCCTGCCGGGCGGTGCGCCGCTTGAGGTCGTCGTAGAAGGCGCGGGCGTCCTGCACCGTCTGCTGGGCGGTGAAGACGGCGTCGGCGTGGCGGGCGGCGAAGTCCTTGCCGTCCTCGCTCGAGCCGGCCTGGACCAGCAGCGGACGGCCCTGCGGGCTGCGGGAGACGTTGAGCGGGCCGTGCACCGCGAAGAACTCCCCGCGGTGCTCGATCGGGCGGACCCGGTCGGGGTCGGCCCACACCCCGCGCTCCTTGTCGGCGAGCACGGCGTCGTCGTCCCAGCTGTCCCACAGCCGGCGGCAGACCTCGACGAACTCGTCGGCCCGCCGGTAGCGGTCGCGGTGGCTGGCCTGCTCATCGAGGTTGAAGTTGCGGGCGGCATCCGGCCCGGCGGTGGTGACGATGTTCCAACCGGCTCGTCCGCCGCTGACGTGGTCGAGGGAGGCGAAGCGGCGGGCCAGGTTGTACGGCTCGTTGTAGCTGGTCGACGCGGTGGCGATCAGCCCGATCCGCGAGGTGACACCGGCCAGCGCGGTGAGCAGCACGGTCGGCTCCAGCACGCTGGAGGGCCGGCGGGCGGTGCTGTGCAGCACCGGGGAGTCGGCCAGGAACAGCGAGTCGAAGGTGGCCTCCTCGGCCAGCCGGGCGAGCTGGACGAAGTGGTCGAGCCCGGTGGCGCCGACGGCGTCGGTCTCGGGCAGGCGCCAGGCGGCCTCGTGGTGGCCGGCGCTCATGAGGAACGCGTTGAGGTGGAGCTGGGTCATCGGGAACTCCTGGAGATGGGAGGAGAGGTCAGGGGGTGGGCGGGACGCCGAGCTGCTCGAGCAGGGTGGCCCGCAGCCGGGCGAAGGCCGGGTCGTCGTGGCGGCGCGGCTGGTCGAGGTCGACCCGCTGGTCGAGCACCAGCCGGCCGGAGTCGAGGACGACCACCCGGTCGGCCAGCACCACGGCCTCGTCGACGTCGTGGGTGACGAGCAGCACCGCGGGCTGGTGCACCTCGCAGAGCCGGTTGAGCAGGACGTGCATCCGGATCCGGGTGAGCGCGTCCAGCGCGCCGAAGGGCTCGTCGGCCAGCAGCAGCCGGGGCTCGCGGACCAGCGAGCGGGCCAGGGCGACCCGTTGCTGCTCCCCGCCGGAGAGCTCGTTCGGCCAGGACCGCTCCCGGCCCTCCAGCCCGACCTCGGCCAGCGCCCGGCGGGCCCGGCCGCCCGCGTCGGCACCACGGACCCCGAGCAGCACGTTGTCGAGCACCCGGGCCCAGGGCAGCAGGCGGGCGTCCTGGAACACCACCGACAGGTCCTCGGGTGCGCTGATGTCCCCGCTCCCCTCGACCCCGTGGTCGAGCCCGGCCAGGGCGCGCAGCAGGGTGCTCTTGCCCGAGCCGCTGCGGCCGAGGATCGCCACGAACTCACCCGGGGCGATGTCGAGGTCGAGGTCCTCCAGCACACGGTGCTCACCGAACCGGCGGGCCAGTCCGCGGATCCGGACACCGTCGGTGCCGGTCGTGCTCAGTCCGCCAACGTGCGTCGCCATGACAGGACCTTTCGGG
The DNA here is from genome assembly GCF_003344635.1 of Desertihabitans aurantiacus. GTDB lineage: Bacteria > Actinomycetota > Actinomycetes > Propionibacteriales > Propionibacteriaceae > Desertihabitans > Desertihabitans aurantiacus. The sequence goes on along the minus strand of NZ_QPKK01000163.1, from coordinate 796 downwards.
AGAGGGAGCGGACGGCGATGTCGGAGGCCAGGCCGAAGACCGCGTAGACGGCGAGCCCGACGAAGATCACGTCGATCTGGCCGTAGTTGCGGGCCAGCGTCATCATGTAGCCGATGCCGCTGGTGGCGTTGACCTGCTCGACCACCACGAGGGACAGCCAGGAGCCGGTGACGGCGAAGCGGAGCCCGAGCAGGAAGCCGGGCAGCGCCCCGGGCAGCACGACCCGGCGGACGAACTCGGGCCGGGACAGCCGCAGCGTCTCGGCCAGCTCGACGTAGCGGCTGTCGATCCCGCGCAGGCCGTTGTGGGTGTGCAGGTAGATCGGCACCAGGACGCCCAGGGCGATGGTGATGATCTTCATCGGCTCCCCGATCCCGAACCACAGGATGAGCAGCGGGATCAGGGCCAGGCTGGGGATGGCCCGCTTGAGCTGGACCGGCCCGTCGATGGCGACCTCGCCGACCCGGCTCAGCCCGGACACCACGGCGAGGACGACCCCGGCGACGAGTCCGATGCCGAGCCCGGCGGCGGCCCGTCCCAGCGAGACGAGCAGGTCGGCCTGCAGCGAACCCCGGGCGATCAGCTCGGCGGTGGTGGCCGCGATCGTCCAGGGGGCGGGGAGGATCCGCGGGTCGATCAGCCCGACGGCCGACCCGGCCGTCCAGATCCCGAGCAGGACCAGCGGGCCGAGGACGACGTGGCCGGGCAGCGAGCGCCCGGGGGCGAGCCGGCGGGTGGTCCGCCGGGGCGGGGCGGCGGGGCCGGCGACCGCGGCGCGGTCGGCGGTGGCGAGGGT
>NZ_QPKK01000162.1 GCF_003344635.1 Desertihabitans aurantiacus | reverse complement strand
CGGCGACGACCGCGAGCAGGACCCCCGCCACGGCTCCCGGATGCACCACGCCGGGCAGCTGCACCGTCCGGGCCCGCAGCCGTCCGGCCTCGTCGGGGACCACCGCGACCGCCCACGTACCGGTACCGAGCGGCCGCCGGCCCGGCACCAGCCGCAGCGTGTGGGCGAGCTCGTCGCGGTAGGGCTCCCCCACCCGCCACTGCTCGGCCAGCCGGTGGCGCTCCTCGGCGCGCCGCAGCATCCGGGCGTTGACCGCCTCGATCTCGGTGACCTCAGGCGGGTGGTAGGGCGAGAACGCCGGGTCGACGTGGCCGACGCCGTCGACCACCTCGCCGTCGGCGTCCACGCCCCAGAAGCCGGTGTGCTTGCGGACGAGGCGCTGCCAGTCGTTGGAGCCGCGCGGGTGCTCCGGGGCCAGCGCCACCACCGACCAGGTGACGGCCGTCTTGTCCGGCCAGCCGGGGTCGGTGCGCAGCGCCCGTCCGCGGGTCTGCACCACCGCGGTCGTGGTGGTGGCGGCGGTGAGGTCGACCAGACCGCTCACCCGGCGGGCGTCCCACCCCTCACCGAGCAGACCGCGCGTGCCGATCAGGACCTGGCTGTGGCCGTCCTCGAAGAAGTCGGTGACGCAGGCCACCCAGCGCCGGCTGTCCCAGCCGCCGGTGAGCACGGGCAGGCCCTCGTCCTCGCCCACCACGAGACCCAGCCCGGGGTCGCGCTGCTCGACGTACCCGGCGAGCTCTCGCAGGGTCTCCTCGGCCCCGGCGACCGTCCGGCCGGTGACCAGCAGCGGGCTGAGCAGCGCGGTGCCCGGGTCGTCCAGCAGCGTGCGCAGCACCGCCCGTGCCGAGCCGGCCTCCGGGGCGAGCACCTCGTCGAGGACGCCGGGCAGGGTGGCGCTGGCGCTCTCGTGGTCGCAGAGCACCAGCGCCCGCAGCCGCGGCCCGAGCTGGGCGGCCTCGGCGGTGAGCAGCTGGACGGCCGCTGCGGCCTTGGCCTCGGTGCGGGCCAGCACCCGGTCGACCGGGGAGCGTCCGGGCACGATCCGGGTGCGGGTCCAGCGGTAGCCGATCGAGGGCAGCACCGCCCGCACCCGCTCGAGCACCGCCCGGTCGCCCGGGTCCTCGGCGTCGAGCCCGCGGCGCAGCCAGTCGTCGGCCAGCAGCATCCAGTCGTCGGCGTCGGGCGGGCGGCGGTGGGTCTCCCGGAGCCGGGCGTCGGCGGGCAGGGCCAGCAGCCCGGCGGTGTACATCCGCAGCGCGGCATCGCACAGCTCCGGCTCGGCGGCCGCCAGCGCCGGCCAGGTCGTGGTGGTGCCGACCGGGGCGCAGAACCGGTGGTCGAGCCACTCCAGGAACCCGGTGCTGCCGTGCGCGGGGTCGGTGAGGTAGCTGCAGAGCTCGGCGAAGCGCACCCCGCCGTCGGCCAGCCAGTCCAGCTCGGTCTGGGTCGGGCGGACCAGCCAGGCCAGCTCGGCGAACGGAGCCAGGTCGCCCTCGCGGACCAGCGCCGGGATCGAGGCCTGGTAGACGACCTCGCGGAAGAGCTCGTCGACCAGCTCGGCCTCGGCGGCGGTGAGTGCACCGGGCGGCGTGGCGGTCAGCCCGAGCACCCGGACCTGCGGCAGCAGCTCGAGCAGCTCGGCCAGCAGCCTCCCCCACACCTCGAGCAGGTGGTGGCACTCGTCGAGGACCAGCAGCAACGGCCCGGCCGCCCGCAGCCGCTCGACCAGCGCCCGTCCGTTCGGGTGCAACCGGGCCAGCAGGGGCTGCTCCGCCCCGTCCTCGTCGACCTCGGCATCGGGGTCGAAGACCGCCAGCGACTGGTACGTCAGCGCGGTGAGCCCGGCCTCCAGGGAGCGGTCGTCGGCGACGGTGGCCGGCAGCTCGCCCGCGGCGGCCAGCGTGGCGGCCTCCTCCAGCCACTGGCCCTGGATGGCGGTGTTGGGCCCGAGGACGACCACCCGGCGCACCCGGTCGTCGGTGAGCAGCCCGGCGGCCGACCACAGCCCGACCAGCGTCTTGCCCGCGCCCGGGGGCAGCACCACCCAGGCGCGCGTGCCGCCGTCGCGCCAGAGGTCGGCGAGCGCCGTCAGGGCCTCGCGCTGGTGACGGCGCGGGACGCGCGGACGGGCTGGCACGGGGTCACTGTGCCAGCCCGTCCGTCACGTCGGGAGGAGCGTCGGGTGCGGGGTCAGCTCTTCGAGCCCTGCAGCGCGATGCCCTCGACGATGTGGCGCTGGGCGATGATGAAGACGATGAGCAGCGGGGCCGCCGCCAGCGTCGCGGCCGCCATCAGGCTCGTCCAGTCCGAGGAGTACTGGCCCTTGAACTGGTTCACCAGCAGCGGGAGCGTGAAGTACTCCTGGGTGTTGAGGAAGATGAGCGGGTGGAAGAAGTTGTTCCACTGGGCCAGGAAGATGAAGATCCCCAGCGCCGCCATCGGGGTGCGCAGCAGCGGCAGGATGATCGTCACGAAGATCCGGGCCCGGCTGGCACCGTCGATCGCCGCCGCCTCCTCGAGCTCGACCGGGATGTTGCGGACGTACTGGCGCAGCAGGAACACCCCGAAGGCGTTGAAGAGGATCGGCGGCACCAGCAGGGAGAGGTGGGTGTCCACCCAGCCGAGCTGGCCCATGATGATGTAGAGCGGGATGATCGTCATCTGCGCCGGGATCATCATGGTGGCCAGGAACACCAGGAACAGCGGCTCCCGACCGCGGAAGCGGATCCGGGCGAAGGCGTAGGCCGCCATCGCGCAGGTGAGCAGCGACAGGATGGTCACCAGCGCCGCGATGTAGAAGCTGTTCCAGAGCCCGGCGGCGAACGGGACGCCGGTGACCGCGTCGACGAAGTTGCTGGGCTGCCACTCACTGGGCAGCAGCCGCGGCGGCTGGAGGAAGATCTCGCTCAGCGGCTTGAACGCGGAGAAGATCATCCACAGGAACGGCAGGGCCATCAGCACGGAGCCGACGATGAGGACGACGTGCAGGACGATCCGGGCGACGCTGATCGGACGGCGCCGTCCGCCACGTCGGGCGTGGCCTTCGTCGACCGGGGTGACGAGGGGCGTGTTGCTCGCGGTGGTCACAGCCATGGGGATGCCTCACTCACTCCGTGTAGTGGACCCAGCGCCGCTGGGCGGCGAGCTGGAGACCGGTCAGGACCAGCAGGGACACGAACAGGCAGACCGCCACGGCGGAGGCGACACCGAAGTTGAACTCGGTGAAGGCGATCTGGACGATCTCGTACACGATGGTCCGCCCGGCCTGCGGGGCGTTGGTGTCGAGGAAGACGTAGATGTAGTCGAAGATCTGGAACGAGCTGATGATCGAGGTGATCGACAGGAAGAGGATCGTCGGGGAGATCATCGGCAGCGTGATGCGGAACATCTTCTGCACCTCGCTGGCCCCGTCGATGTCGGCCGCCTCGTACATGGTCGGCGAGATCGACTGCAGACCGGCCATGAACATGACGATCTGGTAGCCCAGGCCCTGCCAGATGGAGACGATGGCGAAGGCCGGGATGATGTAGGACGGGTCCTGCAGCCAGTCCGGAGCGGTGATGCCGACGCTGTTGAGCACCGAGTTCAGCGGGCTGATGTCGGGGTTGAACAGCCACAGCCAGATGGCCGCGACCGCGACGCTGGAGGTGACCACCGGGGCGAAGTAGAACGTGCGGTAGAAGCTCTTGAGCTTCCCGGCGTTCTGCATCATCAGCGCGATGAGGAACGCCGAGATCATCATCGGCGGCACCTGCAGCACGGTGAACCAGATGGTGTTGATGGCCGACTGGCGGATGTCGGGGTCGGTCAGCACGTAGGCGAAGTTGTCGAAACCGGCCCACGACCGGTTCCCGAAGCCGGACCAGTTGGACAGGCTGAGCACGATCGCGAAGACCAGCGGGCCGACCATGAAGACGATCAGGCCGACCAGCTGCGGGGCGAGGAAGCCCAGGGCCTGCAGGTTGTCATAACCCTTGCGGCGTCGCGGTGCCGGCGGGGCGGGATCGGTCTTGACGGGTGGTGGCGTGGTCGAGACGGTGGCGGTCATCAGCTCAACCTCTCCGGGTCGGCGATCATGTCGGACAGCTGCACCAGCAGCGTCTGGGCGTCGGTGGGGCCGGCCTTCATCACCTCGTCCATCGAGGGTGAGAACCGGGAGGCCAGCCGGGGGTCGCGCAGCAGCTCGCGCGGCATCGCGTAGCCCTTCTCGGCGCACTCCAGGAACAGCGCGCCGTGGGCCGGCACGCCGCCTTCGGTGACGACCTCCTCCAGCCCGTGCACCGAGGGGACGGCGTTGCCGCCGCCGGAGAGCCGGAACCGCTGGCCCTCGGTGTTGACGAAGGCACCCAGGAAGTCGAGGGCCGCGTCGGGGTTGATCGAGCGCTTGTTCACCGACATCGCCGCGCAGGCGACGCTGGCCGGCATCACGGTGCCGCCGTCCTTGGTGGGGAACGGGACCATGTCGTAGTTGAAGTCGAGCTCGCGCAGGTTGGGCAGCACCCAGCGGCCGGCGACCACGCAGGCCAGCTGCTGGGCCTGGAACAGCTGCTCCCCGCCCTGGCCCTCGGGCAGCGAGCCGCCGTAGAACATCGTCTCGGCCTGGAACTGCTCCAGGATCCAGCCGATCGTCTCGATCGCCACCGGGTCGTCCTGGAAGACCGGTCGGCCGTCCTCGAACAGCGTCCCGCCGAAGGTGGTGATCCAGCTGAACAGGTGGCCGTAGCCGGACTCGAAGGTCAGCCCCCGCTTGCCGGTGGGCTTGACCGCCTCGAGCACGTCGGTCAGCGCGTCCAGCGTCCAGCCGCCGTTGTCGAAGGTGTCGGCGGGCAGGTCGACGCCGGCCTCGGCCATGATGTCGGAGTTGAACCAGATGACCAGCGGGTTGCAGTCCACGGGCAGCCCGTACAGCTCGCCGTCGGGGTTGCGGCACCAGTCGACCAGCCCCGGGAAGTAGTCCTCCTCGGCGGTGACCGCGTCCGGTGAGGCGAGGTAGTCGGTCAGCGGGATGACCTGCTCCTCGAGGATCAGCGTCGGCATCATCGCGTCGTTGACGTAGAAGGCGTCCGGTGCGGCGCGTCCGGCCAGCTGGGTGAGCACCTTGGCGGTGTAGTCGCCGACGACCGTCTGGTAGACCGCGTTCACCCCCGTCTGGGCCGTGTACTGGTCGTTGAACTCGAAGAAGCGCTTGGCCTCACCGGGGTTCGCCCAGGACCCCCAGGTGACGGTGTTGTCCTCCGGTCCCCGCATCATCCGACCCACCCCGCAGCCGGACAGTGTGAGGCCGGCGCCGACCGCACCGCCCAACCCGAGCAGATGACGACGCGAGAGCGTCGGGGGCGACGAGCCCTGTGCCATGGGTTCCTCCTTGAACCGCTGGACCTGCATCGCCCGGGCCACGGGAGCCCGGGCTGTCAACGAAACGTGACGCGAGTCTGTGCCCGGCACATCGGCCTGTCAAGCACAACCGGATATCGATGGGACGTGTCCCATTCGGCGTCAGCGGGCCACCCGTGGGTACCGTGACCGAGGTGGTGAACCGACTCTCAGACGCGACCTCGCCCTACCTGCTGCAGCACGCCGACAACCCGGTGCACTGGTGGCCGTGGGGCCCCGAGGCCTTCGCCGAGGCCCGGCGTCGTGACGTCCCGGTGTTCCTCTCGATCGGCTACGCGGCCTGCCACTGGTGCCACGTGATGGCCCACGAGTCCTTCGAGGACGAGGCGACCGCGACGGTGCTCAACGAGGGGTTCGTGGCGGTGAAGGTCGACCGGGAGGAGCGCCCGGACGTCGACGCCGTCTACATGAGCGCCACCACGGCGCTGACCGGTCAGGGCGGCTGGCCGATGAGCGTCTTCCTCACCCCGGACGGGCTGCCGTTCCACGCCGGCACCTACTTCCCGCCGCGGCCGGTGCACGGGATGCCCTCGTTCACCCAGCTGCTCGACGCGGTGAGCGAGGCCTGGCGGGACCGGCGGGAGGAGGTCGTCCAGAGCGCGGGCAGCATCAGCTCCCAGCTGGCCCAGATCGCCTCGCCGCGGCTGCCCGGGGCGGTCGGCGAGCCCGAGCTGGAGCAGGCGCTGCAGCGGCTGGCCGGGGAGTACGACGCCGAGCGCGGCGGGTTCGGGCCGGCGCCGAAGTTCCCGCCGTCGATGGTGCTGGAGGCGCTGCTGCGGGCACGCAGCTCGACCTGGGTGTCGATGGTCGACGACACCTGCCGGGCGATGGCGCTGGGCGGCATGTACGACCAGCTGGGCGGCGGCTTCGCCCGCTACAGCGTCGATGCGGGCTGGGTGGTGCCGCACTTCGAGAAGATGCTCTACGACAACGCCCTGCTGCTGGGCGTCTACACGCACTGGTGGCGCAGCTCGGCCAGCCCGCTGGCCGCCCGGGTGGTGGCCGAGACGGTGGACTGGCTGGTCCGCGAGCTGCGCACCCCGCAAGGCGCCTTCGCCTCCAGCCTGGACGCCGACAGCCCCGACGACGGCGTGCTCGGCTCGCCCGGCCGGTCGCGGGAGGGCGCCTACTACGTCTGGACGCCCGCGCTGCTGCGGGAGGTGCTCGGTGAGGAGGACGGCGCCTGGGCCGCGGAGGCCTGCCGGGTGACGGAGGCCGGCACCTTCGAGGACGGCACCTCCACCCTGCAGCTGCGCGGTGACGTGGCGCTGGAGCGGTGGACGCCGCTGCGCGAGCGTCTGCGGACCGCGCGGGACCGACGATCACGGCCGGGCCGCGATGACAAGGTGGTGGCGGCCTGGAACGGCTGGCTGGTGGCCTCGCTGGTGGACGCCGCCGGGGTGTTCGACCGTCCGGAGTGGCTCGACCTGGCGCGGGAGGCGCTGACCCACGTCTGGGAGGTGCACCACGTCGACGGACGGCTGCGCCGAACCTCACGCGACGGCCGGGTCGGCGACTCCCACGCCGTGCTGGAGGACGTCGCCGCGCTGGTGCTGGCCGCCGTCCGACTGGCCGCCGCCGACGCCGACGGGCGCTGGCTGGAGCGGGCGACCGTCCTGGCCGAGCACCTCGTCGGGGCGTTCGGGGACGGCGAGGGCGGGTTCTTCGACACCGCCGACGACGGCGAGCAGCTGTACCTGCGGCCGCGGGACAGCACCGACAACGCGACGCCGTCGGGGCTGAGCACGACCGTGCACGCGCTGGCGGAGCTGTCGGCGCTCAGCGGCGACCCGCGCTGGGACGAGGCCGCGGAGCGGGCGGCGGCCGGTGCCGGTGGGCTGGTACCGCGGGCGCCCCGGTTCGCCGGCTGGCTGCTGGCCGACGCGGTGACCCGGCTGCGGAGTCCCCGGGTGGAGGTGGCGGTGGTCGGCGAACCCGACGACCCGCGGGTGGCCGAGCTGGCGCGGACCGCCCGGCTGCAGGCGCCCGCCGGCTCGGTGGTGGTGACCGGACGCCCGGACACCCCCGGGATGCCGCTGCTGGCCGACCGGCCGCTGGTCGACGGGCGTCCCGCCGTCTACGTGTGCCGGGGCTTCGTCTGCCGGCTCCCGGTGACCGACGTCGAAGCCCTGTCAGCCGAGCTGGCGGCGGTGTGACCTGGATGACACCGCCTCGATTTGGCCTCTGCGACACCAGCCGGTAATGTTTTCTGAGTCGCCGCGGGGTGGAGCAGCTCGGTAGCTCGCTGGGCTCATAACCCAGAGGTCACAGGTTCAAATCCTGTCCCCGCTACGAAGCGCGGAAGCGCAGGTCAGAGGCGGTCTTCGGAGAATCCGGAGACCGCCTCTGATGCTTCTCCGGCACCAGCCCCTCCCCTGACGTGGACCAAGACACCCCGGCCGGCTGGTACCAGGTGGGTCGCGGGTGGTGTCCCGTAGCCGGAGGCGCTCGAGCGCAGCCGCGAGGCTCAGTGGCAGTGCCGGGGTCCGGACGACGGGCCCGCTCCCCCGCGGCCTTGCAGGAGCACGGCGAACGTGATGTCGCGCGAGTGCAGGGCCGAGAGGTCGGACACCTGGTTCGTGTAGTAGCTGCAGCCCTCGCACTGGTCCGCCGCCGGGCGCCCCGGCCACCACATGAAGTAGTAGGCCAGCAGCTGTCGGCGGCCTGCGAAGGCGTCGAGGAGGGCGGTGGGACCCTCGGGGCCGAGGAGCTCGGCGCGGCCGTCCACCTCCACCATCGGAAGCCGACGACGCTCCGCCGCGATCGCGTCCGCCTCCCGGGTGTGCGCCTTCTCCCGCCGGCGCAGCCGCTCGACCTGCGCCTCGTAGGAGGCACGGTCGGTGAGCGGCGGCAGACCGGCGTTCTCGAGGGCGTCGGCTCGCGTGCCCATCACAGGTCCTCCGCGATCGCCTTGATGTCGGCGAGACGCCGCTCCCATGCCACGCCGATGGCCTCCAGACGCCGGGCCGTCGCGCTCAGCTCCGAGCCGAGCACCTGGTAGCGCACCTCCCGGCCGACCCGCACCGGTTCGACCAGCCCCACCCGTTGGAGGACCTCGAGGTGCTTGGCGATCGCCTGGCGGCTGACGGGTAGCCGGGTGGCGAGTGCCGACGCGGAGGCCGGTGCCTCACCGAGAGCGGTCAGGATGCTCCAGCGGGTCTCATCACCCAGCGCGGCACACACGGCGACCACGACCTCGTTCATCGGGTGGCCCCGAGGAGGGCGACCAACCGGTCCAGCTGCGCGTCCCAGCCGAGGCGGTGGCTCTCGAGGTTGCCGGTGGGATCGGTGGTGGTCTCGAACCCGGTCTCGGTCACCGTGAGCTGCGTGCCGCCGACGGCGGGCTCGAGGACGAAGGTGAAGACCGTCGAGTGCCTGGGATCGGGCCCGCCCCGGCCGGGTGCGGCGCCTCCGTCGTTCCACCAGCGGTAGGAGATGCTCCGGGGCAGGTCGGCCTCCTCGACGCGGATCGGGATGGCGGGCTCGCCCGGCCAGGTGACGGTGCCACGGGCCCCGGCGCCATCTCCGACGAGCACGGTGCGCCCGAACCAGCGGGAGATGTGCTCGGGCTCGGTGACGGCCCGCCACACCTTCTCCACCGGCGCGGCGATGTAGATGCTGCGACGCACGGTGGACGTCTCGTGGTCGACCACGGACAACGGGTTGTCGGTCATGTCGGTGTGCCTTCCTTCTCGGGTCAGTGCCTAGGCGGCGACGGGGTCGACGGTCCGCGAGGTGTCCTCGACGGCGGAGGCGGGCGGGCGCAGCCGGCTGGTGGCGATCGCGACGGCCACGGCGGTCGCCGCT
>NZ_QPKK01000161.1 GCF_003344635.1 Desertihabitans aurantiacus | reverse complement strand
GCGAGCACCAGCCCGACCGCCACCCCGGCCACCAGCAGCCGGGCGAGCCCGCGGCCGACCCACAGCCGCAGCGCGGAGAGGTCGCCCGCGAAGCGGAGCAGCATGCTGCCGCGGTGGCGGCGGCCGAGCTCGCGGGCCGGCACCCGGGTGAGGTGGGCGAAGAGCACGTCGCGCACCTCCTGCACGTAGTGCTGGGCGACCTGCTCCGAGGCCAGCCGTTCCGCACCGCGGAACAGCGCCGAGCCGAGCACCGCCCCGGCGAGCCCGGCGACCAGCCAGGTCACCGCACCGGCAGGCAGCGGCGGCGGGACGGCGCCCGCGGTGCCGACCAGCAGGTCGAACCCGCGCTGGACGAGCACCGCGATCGAGACGGCGGTGAAGGCCTGGCCGACGCCGATGCCGACCAGCCGGGCGAAGGCCCACCGCCGTGGGCGGGCCAGCGGGCGGGGGATCACCGGCACGCCGCCAGCTGGTGGAACAGCTCGGCCGCCGCAGCCGGGTCGCCCAGCCGCGGCAGCGACCACAGCGGCTCCGGGGTGGCGGCCTCCGCCTCGGCCAGCGCGAGCGGGGAGGCGGTGAGCACCCCGCTCAGCCCGAGCACCGGCAGCCCGCGCTCGCGCAGCCAGGCCGATCCGGCAGCCGCGCCGAGGGCGTCCCGGGCGGCGAACAGGACGCCGTCCACCCGCTCGTCGAACAGCGGGTCGGTGAGCAGGGCGGCCGACTCCTCGTGGAACAGCCCGTCGGCGACCTCGAGCACGACGACGTCGCAGCCGTCGGCGGCGAGCCGGTCGGTGAGCTCGGTGAAGATGCGGCGGACCTCGGCCGGCCCGGTGCGGTAGGTGGTGGGCACCCCGGCGGCGGTGAAGTCGTAGACCGGGTCGGCACCGGCGTCACCGAGCAGCCAGACGTCCCCGCCGGCGCCGGTGCCGGTGACCTTGGCCGCGCCGACCCGCAGGCCGGCCAGTCGCAGCCCGCGGACCAGGTGGGCGGCGCTGGTGGTCTTGCCGGCGTTCATCGAGGCGCCGACGACGGCCACGGTGACGGGACGCCGGGCCGGTGCGGGCACCGGCGGTAGCGCGGCCGAGCGCAGGTTGATCCGGCGGCCGTCGGCGTCCAGCAGCAGGCCGGTGGGCTCGAGGGTGGTGGCCGAGCCCATCCGGTCGTGGGCCGACTCGACCCGTCCGGCCAGGCCGCCGGCGGCCACCAGGTGGCAGGGTCCGAGGTCGTCGGGGACTCCGGCGTGGAACTGGTCGGGGGCGTAGCGGGCGCCGTAGCAGACCACGACGTCGTCGCCGGGGAAGAGGCTGGCCCGGCGCCCGTCGCGCAGCTCCAGGCGCGGGTGCTGGCCGATGCTGACCACCCGGGCGAGCACCAGGTCGCCGGCCGCGGGCACGCCCTCGAGCTCGACCCGGGTGACGCCCTCGGTGCTCACGCGCCGGGTGGTGTAGGCGTGCTTGGCACGGGCCACCCGGTCCGGGGCGAGGTCGCCGGTCCGCGCCGCCACGGCCGGCACCTGGTCGGCGCGCAGGTCGGTCAGCGGGGTGGGCAGGTCGGTCAGGACGGACATCACGTTCTCCTCGGCACAGGGGTGGCGGACAACCCCCACCCTGTGCGGTCGGCATGATGCCCCGATGACGCGTCGATGAGAGAGTCATCATCGCCACGCCGGCACCCGCCCCGCCCAACGGCCTGAGCCTGACGAGGGGCGGAGCCCGCTCGCGCTTCGACGAGCTCAGCGCGCTGTGGTCCCGCTCGCTCGCAGTCCCGCGCGTGCGCACCTGCCCCGCCCCAACGCCCTGAGCCTGTCGAAGGGCGGAGTGCTGCCGCTTCGACGAGCTCAGCGCGCTGTGGTCCCGCTCGCTCGCAGTCCCGCGCGTGCGCACCTGCCCCGCCCCAGCGCCCTGAGCCTGTCGAAGGGCGATCCAGCACGAGCGGCCGATCAGCCCAGGGAGCGCCAGACGGTGCGGACCTCGGTGTAGATGTCGACCAGGGACGCGGCCTCGCCGGCCTCGGCGCGGTGCGCCCACTCCTCGAAGCTGAGCTGCAGCACGGTGGAGAAGCGGGCGGCGACGGCGCGGGCCCGCAGCAGCGGCATCCCGGTGGCCTCGACCAGCGCGGCGACCAGCCGCTCGGTGCGTTCGGCGTCCTGGCGCAGACCGGCGGCCAGCAGGGTCGGCTCGTGGGTCATCAGCCGCCGCACCCGCAGCACCCGGTGGTGCCCGGCGGGGTCGGCGTCGTAGGCGCGGGCGAGGTGGTCCCAGCACCGCTCCAGCTCAGCGGCCGGGTCGTCATCCGGACCGAGCTCGGCGACGGCGGCGAGCACGGTCGACTCGACGTCCCCGTCGTCGGTGAGCACCGCCTGCTCCTTGGTCGAGCAGAGCCGGAAGAAGGTGCGCGGGGAGACGCCGGCGGCTGCGGCGATCCCGTCCACCGTGGTGGCGGCCACGCCGTCGCGCTCGAACAGGTCGAGGGCGGCGTCGGCGATGTCGCGCAGGGTCTCGCGACGGCGCCGTTCCCGCAGGCCGGGACGTCCGGCGACCTCGGTCGCCAGCTCGGTCTCGTCGGTCGCCCCGGCACTCATCCCGCCGCAGCCTACCGTTTCTGCCAAGATGGCAGAGGCTGCCAACTATGCGCAGACTGACGTATAGTTGTCGAGGGCCCGACGGTGCGCCCCATCCGTCCACGCACGCAGAGGAAGAGGGACGCCCGTGACCAGCACCGACAGCGTCACCACCGCCGGGGGACCGGTGCCGGAGCAGAGCAGCACCCCGCCGGTGCGGGTCGGGCCGGTGATCGCCCTGCTCGTCGTCTCCGCCTTCGTCGTCATCCTCAACGAGACAATCATGAGCGTCGCCATCACCGACCTCTCCACCGAGCTCGGTGTGCCGGTCAGCACCGCGCAGTGGCTGACCACCGGCTTCCTGCTGACGATGGCGATCGTCATCCCGCTCACCGGTCTGCTGCTGCAGCGGCTGCCGGTGCGCACCGTGTTCTTCCTGGCGATGGGGCTGTTCACCGTCGGCACCCTGCTGGCCGCGCTGGCGCCCGGGTTCGCGGTGCTGCTCGTCGGGCGGGTGGTGCAGGCCTCCGGTACCGCGATCATGCTGCCGCTGCTGTTCACCACGGTGCTCAACGTCGTGCCGGCCGAGCGTCGCGGCCGGATGATGGGGGTCATCTCGATCGTCATCTCGGTGGCACCGGCGATCGGCCCGACCGTCTCCGGGGTGATCCTCTCCGTGCTCGACTGGCGCTGGATGTTCGGCATCGTGCTGCCCATCGCGGTGCTCTCGCTGGCACTCGGGGCGGTCTGGGTGAAGAACGTCACCGAGACCCGTCCGGTGAAGGTCGACGTCCTCTCGGTGGTGCTCTCCGCACTGGCCTTCGGCGGTCTGATCTTCGGGCTCTCCAGCATCGGTGAGGCCAGCGGCGGGCACGCCGTGGTGCCGCCGTGGATCCCGGTCGTGGTCGGCGCGGTCTCCCTCGCGCTGTTCGTGTGGCGCCAGCTCGCGCTGCGTGAGACCGACCGGGTGCTGATGGACCTCCGCGTCTTCCGCAGCCGCTCGTTCGCCCTGGCGGTGGTGGTCGTCATCGTCTCGATGACCGCGCTGTTCGGCACCATCATCCTCATCCCGATCTACCTGCAGCAGGTGCTCGGGCTGTCGGTGCTGCAGTCCGGTCTGGTGCTGCTGCCCGGCGGTGCGCTGATGGGTCTGCTCGCGCCGCTGGTGGGCTCGCTGTTCGACCGCTTCGGCCCGCGTCCGCTGGTGCTGCCGGGTGCCGTGGTGGCCAGCGCCGCGCTGTGGGGGATGACCACCCTCGGCCAGGACGCCACCGTCCCGCTCATCATCGCCCTGCACGTGGTGCTGTCCTCCGGGCTGGCGTTCATGTTCACCCCGCTGCTGACCAGCGCGCTCGGCTCGCTGCCGCCGCAGCTGTACTCCCACGGCAGCGCGGTCGTCTCCACCCTGCAGCAGGTCGCGGGCGCGGCCGGCACGGCGATGTTCATCACCCTGATGACGGTCAGCGCGGCCGGAGCCGTCCAGACCGGCGCCGACCAGGTGAGCGCGCTCGCCGGAGGTGTGCACACCGCCTTCCTCGTCGGGGCCTCGGTCTCGCTGCTCGCCGTGCTGCTGACGGTCTTCGTCCGCAAGCCCGCCGAGGGCGCCGAGGTGCCGGCCCCGGTCCACTGACACGACACCGCGCACGGACCGGCGGGGCTACCTGACGCACCGGTCCTCGCCAGTGCACTGAGTCCCACCACAGCGCACTGAGTCCCACCACAGCGCACTGAGCCCCACGACAGCGCACTGAGCCCCACGACAGCGCACTGAGCCCCACGACAGCGCACTGAGCCCCACCACAGCGCACTGAGCCTGTCGAAGTGCGAGCCCCCGCACCCGCGATGACCGACGGCTCAGCGACGCCCGGACCGCGGCTCGTACCGGACCACCGGCCGGTCACGCGCCAGCCGGCCCTGCTCGGCGAACCCCGCGTCGAGGAACACCGGCAGCACGCCGGTGAACCGGTTGCCGGTGGCCCCGGACGTCGCGGGGTCGACCGGGTAGCCCTCGACCGCGGTGCCGTGCTCGTCGGCCCAGGACGCGGCGTGCTGCACCAGGGCCCGGGTCACGCCGCGCCCGCGGGCGTCCCGGGCCACGAAGAAGCACGACAGCGCCCAGACGTCGTCGTCGGAGAACCGGTACCGGGAGAACCGGTCGGTCAGGTGGCCGAGCGCGGCGCGTGGCGTGAAGCGGGCCCAGCCGACCACCCGGTCGCCGTCGCAGGCGATCAGACCGGCCTCGCCGGCCCGGGCCTGGGCGGCGAGGTCGTCCTGGTTGGCCGTCCGGTCGCGTCGGGTGTAAGCCGGCCCCAGCAGCCAGTACTGGCACCAGCACCCGTTGGACGCGCCACCGCGGCCGAACAGCTCGCGCAGTGCCGGCCAGCCGTCCGCGTCGACGGGGCGCACCTCGAACGGGTTCACGAGCCCATCCTGGCCCCTGCGCGGCGTCGGCGACACGGGTAGACTCGCGCCCGAGCACGGGGTCCCGTGCGCCGGGTGGCAGGGACGGCGCACACCACGACCGGCGCACCCGCGCCGCACCTGGAGCTCTGCGATGTCCCTCCCCTCCGCCGCACCCGGCTACCGGCAGCTGTTCGCGCTGACCGGTCCCTGGTTCGCCCCCGTCGCCTTCGTCGCCCGGCTGCCGCTGGCGATGGCCCAGCTCGGCAGCCTGCTGCTCGTCTCCGGCGTCACCGGCTCCTACGGCGCGGGCGGTCTCACCGCCGGCGCGCTGGCTGTCGCCAACGCCGTGGTCGCCCCGCTCGCCGGTGCGCTTGCCGACCGGGTCGGCCAGCGTCCGGTGCTGCTGGTCCAGTCGATCGGGGCCGCGCTCGCCCTGCTGGCGCTCGTGCTGACCGCCACCCCCGGACGTCCGCTGGTGCTGGTGCTCGGCTGCGCCGCCCTCGCCGGGGCGCTCCTCCCGCAGGCCGGCACCCTGGCCCGGGTCCGCTGGCGGCTGCTCGCCTCCCGGGCCGAACGCCCCCGGCTCACCGAGACCGCCTTCGCCTACGAGGGCGCGGCGGATGAGGCCTCCTTCGTCCTCGGCCCGGCGCTGGTGGGTCTGCTGGCCGCCCTGGTCGCCCCCGCCGGCGCGCTGCTGGTGGCCGCTGCCCTGGTGGTCGTCTTCGGGCTGGCCTTCGCGCTGCACCCGTCGGCCACGCTGACCCGTCCCGACCGCAGCCTGCCCACCACGGCCGACGGCGGACCGCTCCTCCCGGCCGGGCTCAGTGTGCTGCTGGTGGCCATGCTCGGTGTGGGGATGGTGTTCGGCTCGGTGCAGACCGGCAACTCGGTGCTGGCCACCGCTGCGGGCGAGCCCGGGCTGACCGGCGGCCTGCACGCCCTGCTCGGGGTGGGCAGCGTGCTGGCCGGGCTGCTCGTCCCGGCCCTGCCAGCCCGCTGGGCGCTGCGCCGCCGGCTGCTCGTCTCCGCCGCCGCGCTGCTGGTGCTCAGCCTGCCGCTGCTGGCCGTCAGCACCCTGCTGCCGCTGTCGGTGGTGCTGCTGGTGCTCGGGCTGAGCATCGCCCCGACGATGATCACGCTGTTCTCGCTGGTCGCCGAGGTGGCGCCGCCGCAGCGGATCACCACCGCGCTCACCCTGCTCGCCGGCACCACCGGTGTCGGCTACGCGCTCGGCTCGGGACTGGCCGGACGGCTGGCCGACTGGGGCGGCCACACCCCGGCCTACGCGGTCACCGTGGCCGCCGGTGCACTGGCGGCGGGGATGGCACTGGCCGCCCAGCGGTCCGCGTCCGGCCCGGGCCGGGTCGTCGCCGACCGGGTGGACGCAGGGGCGTCCGGCCGCACCACCGCCCGCTGACCTCCCGACGCCCGACGAGCCTCATCGACCGCCAGCTCCCCAGCCCGCCCGCGCCTGTGCGCGAGTGTGGCCGAAACGTCGTCTGGGTCAGGCGCGAGACGACGTCTCGGCCACACTCGCGGGGAGGGTCAGCGCTCGGCGACGACCGCCACGCCGCCGGCCGGGACGCGGAGCAGGCCGTGCACGTCGGCGCCGGCCACGAGGTCGCGGCCGGTGGCGGGCAGCGTCGCCTCGGTGGCGGTGTGGTTGATGACGAAGAGGTAGGACGCGCCGTCGGTGCCGTGGCGGCGCACCACCTCCACCCCGGGCAGCACGTCGGCCTCCGGCTCGACGCCGGCCTCGGCCAGCACCCGCTCGACCAGCCGGGCCACACCCACCTCGTCGGGACGGGTGGCGACGTACCAGGCCGCGCCCTCGCCCACCACGTTGCGGGTGACCGCCGGTCCGCCGGCCAGCGGCCCGTCCACCCAGCGGTGCACCGCCTCGGCCCCCTCCAGCCGGGTGTGCTCGCTCCACATGTCGGCGGTGGTGCCGTCGTCGAGGGTCAGCCGCTCGTCCTCCTGCAGCGGGAAGAACTCCTCGGTCCGGACGCCCAGCAGCTCCCGGAACGCGCCGGGGTAGCCGCCGAGGTAGACGTGGTCGTGCTCGTCCACCGTCCCGCTGAGGAAGGTGACCAGCGCCGAGGCGCCGCCGCGGACCGCCTCGGCCACCCGGGCGGCGTCGGCGTCGGAGACGCTGTGCAGGGTGGGCAGCACCACCGCGCGGTAGCCGGTGAGATCGGCCCCGGCCGGCACCACGTCGACGGTGACCCCGCGACGCCACAGCGCGCGGTACCAGCGCAGCACCTCCTCGGGGTAGCTCAGCGCCGACGTGGGGTGGAAGTCGGCCTCGACCGCCCACCACGACGGGTAGTCGAAGACCAGCGCCACCGACGCCCGCACCCGCGACCCGCGGACCGGCGCGAGCTCGCCGAGCACCCGGCCCAGCTCGACGGTGTTGCGCCACACCGCGCTGTCGGTGCCGGCGTGCGGGACCATCCCGGAGTGGTACTTCTCCGCACCCGCCACCGACTGCCGCCACTGGAAGAACATCACCGCATCCGCTCCACGGGCGACGTGGGTGAGGGAGTTGCGCAGCATCTCCCCGGCCCCCTTGGCCCGGTTGCGGGGCTGCCAGTTCACCGCCGAGGTGGAGTGCTCCATCAGCATCCACGGGTCCCCGCCGGCCACCCCGCGGCTGAGGTCGGCGCTGAAGGCCAGGTCGACGTAACCCTCGGGGTCGGCCGCCACCAGGTAGTGGTCGTTGGCGATGACGTCGAGGTCGCCGGCCCAGCTGAAGTAGTCCATCCACTTCGCGTTGGGCAGCATCAGGTTGGTGGTGGTCGGCACCGCCGGGGTGATCTCGCGCAGCACGTCGCGCAGCGCGCGGTAGTGGGTGAGCAGCTCGTCGGAGGAGAACCGGGCGAAGTCCAGCTGCTGGGTGGGGTTGAGCCCGGTGGGGGAGGCCCGCGGCGGCTGCACCTCGGCGAAGGAGTCGTAGCGCTGCGACCAGAAGGCGGTGCCCCAGGCGGCGTTGAGCGCCTCGATGGTGGTGTAGCGCTCCTCCAGCCAGCGCCGGAACGCGACGGCGGCGTTCTCGGAGTAGTCGTGCGGGGCGTGGCAGCCGAGCTCGTTGTCGACGTGCCACAGCGCCAGCGCCGGGTGCTCGCGGTAGCGCTCGGCCATCCGCCGGGTCATCGCCACCGCGTACTCGCGGAACAGCGGTGAGGAGACGGCGTAGGCCTGCCGGCTGCCCTGGCCCAGGACCACACCCTCGGCGGTCACCGGCAGGATCTCCGGGTGGTTCGAGGTCAGCCACGGCGGCGGGGACGCGGTCGCGGTGGCCAGCGCGACCCGGATGCCGCCGGCGTGCAGCCGGTCCAGCACGGCGTCCAGCCACTCGAAGGTGTACTCGCCCTCCCGCGGCTCCAGCTGCGCCCAGGAGAAGATCGCGACGCTGACCAGGTTCACCCCGGCCCGCTGCATCAGCTCGACGTCCTCCAGCTGGGTCTCCAGCGGCCACTGCTCGGGGTTGTAGTCCCCGCCGTAGGCCAGACCGGGGACGTCCACCGGCCAGGGGCGGGCGGGGGTGGGGGACTCGGTCATGGCGTGCCTCTCCGGATCGGTGGCGGGCCCGCACGTCGGGCACCGGCCGGCAGGACGCTACGGAGCACGCGCTTGCGGCGTCAATCGACTCCCGGCGCGTCCGAGCGGCGCCTAAGGTGGGCCCATGGCCCCGTTCGAGAACTGGATCGACCGGCAGATCCGCGAGGCCACCGAGCGCGGGGAGTTCAGCGGCCTCAAGGGTGAGGGCAAGCCGCTGGCGGGGCTCGACCGCGGTGGTGACGACTGGTGGATCCGGCAGAAGCTGCAGGACGAGGACCTCACCGGTGCCCTGCCCACCAGCCTCAGCCTGCGCCGGGAGAAGGAACGGATCCAGGAGGTGCTGGCCGACGCCCGCACCGAGCAGGCCGCCCGCGCGCTGGTCGAGGACCTCAACGAGCGGATCCGCCACTCCCACCGCCGCGCCGTCCAGGGCCCGCCGATCTTCATCCGCCCGCTGGACGTCGAGGAGACCCTCGCCGAGTGGCGCCGCCGCCGCACCACGTGAGGACGCGGATGACGCCGCGGCTGCGCGTCACCCTGCCCGCGGTCCGGGTCCTTTCGGTGGTCCTGCTGCTCCACGGCGGCTGGCCGCGCAGCTCGCTGCGGATCGGGGCCTGGTACCCGCCGGTGCAGCAGACCCGGCGGCTGGCCCGCCACCTGGCGCGGACGCTCGGCGAGCGCGGTGTCGCGGTGGTCGAGGTGCAGAACCGGGTGCGCGGCTGGAACGCCCCCGAGCTGCCGGCGGTCGCGGACGCCCGCGAGGCCGCGGCCGAGGTGCGCCGCCGCTGGCCGGACGTCCCCCTGGTG
>NZ_QPKK01000160.1 GCF_003344635.1 Desertihabitans aurantiacus | reverse complement strand
AGCGCGGCCAGGTAGACGATCGTGCCCCATCCGGCGGTGCGCCAGATGTGCTGGAAGACGTACATCGGGCGCAGCCACTCGGGATCGGTGAGGAACGCGACGGGTTCTCCGCCGAGGGCGACGAGGAGGTTGTTGATGGCGCCGCCGTCGGTGGTGAGCATGACGTAGAAGAGCGACACCACGATCACCCAGGACATGAAGTGCGGGATGTAGATGATGGTCTGCACGCTGCGCTGGAAGACCTTGCTCCGCAGCTCGTTGAGCAGCAGCGCCAGGACGATCGGGACCGGGAACGAGAACACCATCAGCAGCAGCGAGAGCACCAGGGTGTTGCGCAGCAGCATGACGAAGGTGTCGTCGGTGAACAGCCGCGTGAAGTGCTCGAAGCCCACCCAGGGGCTGCCGAAGATGCCCAGGTAGGTCCGGTAGTCCTGGAACGAGATGACCAGCCCGCCCATGGGGACGTACTTGAACACCGCGAAGTAGAGCAGGCCGGGCAGCGCCATCAGGTACAGCGCGCGCTGCCGCCACACCCGCGTCCACAGCGACCTGCGGCGCGTGGCGGGTGGCGGGCCTCCGTCGGCGGGCACGTCGCGGACCGGGCCTCCGCCGAGACCGGGGGCGATGGTTGCGTCAGCCACTGTGGACGTCCTACTCCTCGTCGAGTTCGGGGCGATCGACCTGAGAAACCGGTCTCTCGGCTGGCCGCCAGTCTGGGAGATGGCTCCGGCCGGTGTCAATGCCCTTCCGTGAGCGAGTCCATGTCACCGCTCTGCGCCCGAGCCGGCTTTGCTAGGGTCACGACTGCGGCAGCCGAGAAATCGGTCTCTCACGCCTCGCCCCGGACGCGACGTCGCGTCCGGCGGCCTCCTCGCACCGGCCCTAGGAGTCGCCATGCACCGTCGCTCGAACCCGGTCCTCGACGCCGACTGGCCCGATCCCGACGCCATCCGGGTGGGCGAGGAGATCTGGATGGTCGCCTCCAGCTTCAACCGCGCCCCGGGGCTGCCGCTGCTGCGCTCGCGCGACCTCGTCGACTGGGAGCACGTGACCAACGCGCTGCCCGCCCTGGAGCCGGCCGGGCACTACGCGCTCCCCCGGCGCGGCAGCGGTGTCTGGGCCCCGAGCATCCGCGAGCACGACGGCGAGGTCTTCCTCGTCTACCCCGACCCCGACCACGGCATCTTCGTGCTGCGGGCCCCGCACCCCTCGGGGCCCTGGAGCACCCCGCACCTGCTGCTGCCGGGTCGCGGGCTGATCGACCCCTGCCCGCTGTGGGACGAGGACGGGCGGGCCTACCTCGTGCACGGCTGGGCGCGGTCGCGGGCCCGGGTGAAGAACCGGCTGTCGCTGGTCGAGATCACCCCGGACCTGCGCTCCCCGCTGGGCCCCGGCGAGGTCATCATCGACGGGGACGCCCTCGACATGACGACCCTGGAGGGCCCGAAGGCCTACCGCCACGACGGCTACGTCTGGATCTGGGCCCCCGCCGGAGGGGTCGCCGACGGCTACCAGGTGGTGTTCCGGGCCCGTCACCCGCGGGGACCCTTCGAGCACCGGGTCGTGCTGGCCCAGCAGGGCTCGTCCACCAACGGGCCGCACCAGGGCGCCCTGGTCGACGACGCCACCGGCGCCCACTGGTTCCTGCACTTCCAGGACCGCGGGGTCTTCGGCCGGGTGGTGCACCTGCAACCGGTCGTCCTCGGCGAGGACGGCTGGCCGCACGTCGGCGAGCCGGTCGACGAGCACCTCGGCCGGCCGGTCGACGAGGTCCCGCTCCTCGGCGCCGTCGCCACCGGCCGCTCCGACGACGACGCCCCCGGCTACCGCGAGCCGCTGCGTTCGGACGACTTCGCCACCCCCGGTCTGCACCCGCGCTGGCACTGGCAGGCCAACCCCGACCCGCAGTGGGTCCGTGCCGACGGGGACGGCCGGATCGGTCTGGCCGCGGTGGCCAGCCCGCGCGGTGACCTGCGCGACCACGGCGCCGTGCTCGGCCAGCAGCTGCCGGGACGCCCCTCGGTCTGGCGCACCACCCTCGAGCTGCCCGCGCTGGCGCCCGGGTCCCCGCTCCCGGCTCCGGAGCGGGCGGGTGTGGTGGTGCTGGGCCACGCCTACGCCTGGGCCGGGCTCCGCCGGGACGCCGACGGCGTCTCGCTCGTCTCCGGCGTGATGGGGCCAGACGACGCGGACGAGGTGCTCACCGTGCACCGCCGGCTCGCGACCGACCCCGCCGCGAAAGCCCGCGTCCGGCTCTCCGTCGCCGTGGACGCGGCCGGCCGGGTCACGCTGACCGCCGACGACGACGTGCTGCTCGACGGCTGGCAGAGCCGGGAGGGACACTGGATCGGCGCCGAGGTCGGCCTGTTCGCCGCGGCGGACGGGCTGCTGGGTGCCGTGGGCGACGACCGTCGCGCGCAGTTCGGCCCGGTGGCCGTGGAACGTGAGGGGGAGGCGGCGTGATGCTGCGACGCAGCGGGGGCCCGACCATCACCCAGGTCGCGGAGGCGGCCGGGGTCTCGCGGGCCACCGTCTCCCGCGTGCTCAACGGCCGCACCACCGTCGACCCGGCGATCGGGGCCCGGGTCAGGGCGGCGGCGTCCATGCTCGACTACCACCCGAACCTGACCGCCCGCAGCCTCTCGGTGGGGCGCACGCTGACCATCGCGGTGATGGTGCCGGACCTCGGCAACCCGCTGTTCCAGAGCATCCTGCGGGGGGTCACCGCCGCCGCCGAGGAGCAGGGGTACGGCGTGCTCGTCGCGGAGGCGCCCGACCGCAGGCGGGAGGCCGCGATCGCGCGGGAGGCACGGCGGCGCTGCGACGCCCTCGTGCTGGTCGCGCCGCGGATGGAGGAGGAGACCCTGGTGCAGGTGACCGACCAGGTCGCCCCGGTGGTCCTCGTCAACCGCCCCGGGCAGCTGCCGGGGGTGGCCAGCATCGGCATCGACTACCGGCGCGGGATGCAGCTGCTCGCCGAGCACCTGCTCGCCCTGGGGCACGAGGACCTGCTCTACCTCGGCGGGCACGCCGACAGCGCCGTGAACCGGGAGCGGGTGGAGGCGCTGAACGCGCTGCAGACGCGTCACCCGCGTGTCCGGGTGCGCACGCAGGAGGCCGGCGCCACGATGACCTCCGGCTACGCCGCCGCCGAGTCCGTGCTCGAGAGCGGCGCGACCGCCGTCCTCGCCTTCAACGACCTGGTGGCCTTCGGCCTGCTCTCGCGGCTCAACGAGTTCGGCGTCAACGTGCCCGCCGACCTCTCGGTGACCGGGGTGGACGGCATCGAGCTGGCCCGGTTCGCGGTGCCGTCGCTGACCACCATCAGCCAGGGCACCGAGGACCTGGGCCGCGCGGTGTGGACCCTGCTGCAGGACCGGGTCGCGGCCCACCACAGCGCCGACGACGCCGACGGCACCGACCCGACCGCGCCCGTGCTGCTGCCCCCGGTGCTGGTCGAGGGCGACAGCACCGGGCGGGTCCCGCCGTCCCGCCTGCCCGAGCCGCTGACCGTGCCCGGTGGGGCCGCGGCCAGCCGGCGCGAGGCGGCGCGCAAACCGCTGGGGTGGACCCGCGAGGGCGCCGACTGGACCCTCCTGCACGGCGGGAGCCTGCTGGCCGCCGCGGTGACCGGCGCCGCCATGGCGCCGCTGCACAGCCCCCGTCCGCACCTGCACCCGGTGCGCTCGCTGGCGGGCCGGGCGATGACGGTGACCAACCCGCTGGACCACCGGCACCACTTCGGCGCCTCGCTCACGGTGCCCGACGTCAACGGCACCACCTACTGGGGCGGACGCACCTACGTGGAGGGCCGCGGGCCGACGCTGCTCAACAACCACGGCCGGCAGGAGGTGCTGGAGACGACCACCGAGGGCAACGGCACCGACCTGCACCAGACGGTGCGCTGGCACTCCCACGACGGCAGCCCCCTGCTGCTCGAGGACCGCCGGCTGGCCGCGTCCGCGCTCCCCGAGCACGACGCGTGGGCGCTCTCCTGGCGCAGCCGGCTGCAGGCCGACAGCGTCGAGGTGCAGCTGACCAGCCCCGCCGTCCGGGGCCGGCTGGGTGCCGGTTACGGCGGGTTCTTCTGGCGGCTGCCCACCACCGCCGAGACCCGGCTGGTGGTTCCGGGAGGGGTCGGCGAGGCGGTCGCCCACGGCAGCACGGCGCCGTTCGTCGTCGTCCAGCAGCGGCACGGCGACGGCTGGTGCAGCCTCGTCCTCGTCCAGGACGAGGAGGGCCAGGGCCGGATCGACCCCTGGTTCGTCCGGGGAGCCGACTACGTGGGCGTCGGGACCGGCCTGGCCTGGCACGAGCCGCTGCGGATACCGCTCCGCGGCTCCGTCGACGTCCGGGTCCGGGCGGTGGTGGTCGACCGCGCGGTGGAGGCCGCGGACGTCCCGGGGCTGCTCGCCGAGATCCCCCCGACCGGGCACGACGTCGCCTGACGCGGGCCGCCGCCCGGGTGGTCCGGGGGCTACCCGTCGGGCACGGCGCGGGGAGCCCGGGTGGCGCCCACGCTGGCCACCACCACGCACGCCAGGGCGAGCCACTGCGCGCCGGTGAGCCGCTCCCCCAGCAGCACCAGCGCCGCCAGGGCCGCAGCGGCCGGCTCCAGGCTCATCAGCACCCCGAACACCCGCGGCGGCATCCGACGCAGCGCGGTCAGCTCCAGGCTGTAGGGCAGCACCGAGGAGAGCATGCCCACGGCCAGCCCGAGCACCAGGACGGTGGGGTCGAGCAGCCGGGGACCGCCCTCCAGCACCCCCGGCGCAGCGACGAGCACGAGCCCGACCGTGCTGGCCACCGCCAGTCCGGAGATGCCCTCCCAGCGGCCGGCCGTCCGCGCCCCGAGCAGGATGTAGCCGGCCCAGAACGCGCCGGCCGCCACCGCGAACCCGACCCCGGCCGCGGTCAGCCCCGTCGGGTCGAACCCGAGCAGCAGCACCCCGACCCCGGCCAGCCCCACCCACACCAGGTCGCGGGGCCGGCGCGAGCCGAGGACGGCCACCGCCAGGGGGCCGAGGAACTCGATGGTCACCGCCATGCCCAGCGGGATCCGCGCGAAGGACTGGTAGATGCAGACGTTCATGCCGGCCAGGCACACCCCGTAGCCCAGCGCCACCAGCCAGTCGGTGCGGCTGCGCCCGGTGAGCCGCGGACGGGCCACCGCCACCAGCACGACGGTCGAGGTCGCCAGGCGCAGCAGCACGAAGGCCATCGGGCCGACCAGCGCGAAGGCGTCCTTGGCGACGGCGGCACCGACCTGCACCGAGACGATCCCGGTGACCACGAGCCAGAACGGCGGCACCCGGTCGAGCACGGACACCGGCCCCTCCTCTGCTGACGACCCCGGATCGCGGGCGGACCCCATCCTCCCCGATCCGGCCCCGGGGACGCGCCACCGCCCACGCCCGGGAGCCCCGGGCACGGCAGAGGCCCCCGAGCGGGTGCTCGGGGGCCTCTTGGCGGTCGTGCGGTCAGCCCGCCCGGCGGGAGGTCAGGAGGCCTGCTCGCCGCTCTCGGACCCACCGTCGGCGCTCAGCGCCACCGGCGGGGCGTCGGGCAGCTCGCTGCGGGCCGTCCCCGTGAAGGTGAACGGGTGCTCGGCACCCTCGGTCTCGTCGACGTCCACCAGCACGATCTCGCCGGACTTCAGCTCGCCGAAGAGGATCCTCTCGGCGAGGTGGTCCTCGATGTCGCGCTGCAGGGCCCGACGCAGCGGCCGTGCACCCAGCACCGGGTCGAAGCCGCGCTTGGCGACCAGCGACTTGGCGGCCTGGGTGAGCTCGATGCCCATGTCCTTGTCCTTCAGCCGCTCCTCGACCTGGGCCACCATGAGGTCGACGATCCGCTCGATGTCGGAGTGCGTCAGCTGGTGGAACACCACGATCTCGTCGATGCGGTTGAGGAACTCCGGACGGAAGTGCTGCTTGAGCTCGTCGGCGACCTTGCCCTTCATCTTCTCGTAGCTGCCGACGTCGTCACCGCTGCGCGTGAAGCCCAGGTTCACCCCGCGCGAGATGTCGCGGGTACCGAGGTTGGTGGTCATCACGATCACGGTGTTCTTGAAGTCGACCACGCGGCCCTGGGCGTCGGTCAGACGACCCTCGTCCAGGATCTGCAGCAGCGAGTTGAAGATGTCGGGGTGGGCCTTCTCGATCTCGTCGAAGAGGACCACGCTGAACGGCTTGCGGCGGACCTTCTCGGTGAGCTGGCCACCCTCCTCGTACCCGACGTAGCCGGGAGGCGAGCCGAACAGCCGGCTGGCGGTGTGCTTCTCGCTGTACTCCGACATGTCGAGGGAGATCAGGGCGTCCTCGTCACCGAACAGGAACTCGGTGAGCGCCTTGGTCAGCTCGGTCTTACCGACACCGGACGGACCGGCGAAGATGAACGAGCCGCTGGGACGCTTCGGGTCCTTCAGCCCGGCACGGGTGCGGCGGATCGAGCGCGAGAGCGCCTTGACCGCGTCGTGCTGGCCGATGTACCGCTTGCCCAGCTCCTCCTCCATGTGGAGCAGCCGCGAGGACTCCTCCTCGGTGAGCTTGAAGACGGGGATGCCGGTGGCCGAGGACAGCACCTCGGCGATGACCTCCTCGTCGACCTCGGCGACGACGTCCATGTCACCGGCCTTCCAGGCCTCTTCCTTCTCGGCCCGGGCGGCGCTCAGCTTCTTCTCGTCGTCGCGGAGACCCGCGGCGCGCTCGAAGTCCTGGGCGTCGATCGCCGCCTCCTTCTCCAGCCGGACGGCCGCGATCTTCTCGTCGAACTCGCGCAGGTCCGGCGGCGCCGTCATGCGACGGATCCGCAGCCGGGCACCGGCCTCGTCGATCAGGTCGATCGCCTTGTCGGGCAGGAACCGGTCCTGGATGTAGCGGTCGGCCATCTGGGCGGCCGAGGCCAGGGCGGAGTCGGTGATGGTGATCCGGTGGTGCGCCTCGTAGCGGTCGCGCAGCCCTCGCAGGATGTCGATGGTGTGCGCGATCGACGGCTCGGCGACCTGGATCGGCTGGAAACGGCGCTCCAGGGCGGCGTCCTTCTCGATGTGCTTGCGGTACTCGTCGAGGGTGGTCGCCCCGATGGTCTGCAGCTCACCACGGGCCAGCATCGGCTTGAGGATCGAGGCCGCGTCGATGGCGCCCTCGGCGGCACCCGCACCCACCAGGGTGTGGATCTCGTCGATGAACAGCACCACGTCACCGCGGGTGCGGATCTCCTTGAGGACCTTCTTCAGCCGCTCCTCGAAGTCACCGCGGTAGCGCGAGCCGGCGACCAGCGAGCCGAGGTCGAGGGTGTAGATCTGCTTGTCGCGCAGGGTCTCGGGCACGTCACCGCGCACGATCGCCTGGCTCAGGCCCTCCACGACGGCGGTCTTGCCGACGCCCGGCTCACCGATCAGCACCGGGTTGTTCTTGGTGCGGCGGGAGAGCACGGTCATCACGCGCTCGATCTCGGGCTCGCGCCCGATCACCGGGTCGAGCTTGTTCTCCCGGGCGGCCTGGGTGAGGTTGCGGCCGAACTGGTCGAGCACCGTCGAGGACGACGGGGCACCGGACCCGCTCTGCTCGGGGGCGCCGGAGGTCGCGGCCTCCTTGCCCTGGAAACCGCTGAGCAGCTGCAGCACCTGGTTGCGCACGCGGTTGAGGTCGGCGCCCAGCTTGACCAGCACCTGCGCAGCCACACCCTCACCCTCACGGATCAGGCCGAGCAGGATGTGCTCGGTGCCGATGTAGGTGTGGTTGATCTGCAGGGCCTCGCGCAGGCTCAGCTCGAGCACCTTCTTGGCGCGCGGGGTGAAGGGGATGTGGCCCGTCGGGGACTGCTGCCCGTGGCCGATGATCTCCTCGACCTTCTCCCGGACGGCCTCCAGCGAGATGCCGAGCGACTCCAGCGCCTTGGCGGCGACGCCCTCCCCCTCGTGGATCAGCCCGAGCAGGATGTGCTCGGTGCCGATGTAGTTGTGGTTGAGCATCCGGGCCTCGTCCTGGGCGAGCACCACCACTCGTCGGGCCCTGTCGGTGAACCGTTCGAACATCGTCATCTCCTCACGAGGTGCCCGGTCTGGCCGCCCGCTCGGGGGACGTGCCGCCTGGCACCTGCTTCAACTCTAGTCAGCGCCCTCCCCCTCCGGTGGTCCGGCGCCGGATGCTGACCGGATGCCGTCGTCGGGGTGGGAACCTCCACCCGTGCAACGGTGCCCCCTCCGGGCCTGTTCCGGTGCGGTGTTCGCCCACGGCGCAACGGCCCCGCGTCGGCGTCCGGACACGGACGGAGGCACCCCGCGCACGGGGTGCCTCCGTGGTGCCGCTGCTGCTGGTCAGCCGTTGGCGCGCTCGTAGGCCTCGCGCACGTTGTCGGGGACCCGGCCGCGGGAGCTGACCTCCATGCCGTTCTCGGCCGCCCAGGCGCGGATCTCCGCCGGCGACGCCGAGGAGTCGGACTTGCTGCTCGCCGCCTGACGGGTCGTCTGGCGGCGACGGCGGCCACCGACCCGACGGGCGTGGCTGATCCACAGCGCGAGGTCGGAATGCAGCTTCTCGGCGTTCTGGTCGGAAAGGTCGATCTCGTACTCGACACCGTCGAGTGCGAATGTCACGGTCCGGTCGGCCGGGCCGTTGTCGATGTCGTCCTCGAGCACGATCTCGACGCGTTGTGCCATGGTGGTTCCTCTCGTTTGTGCTCCGGCCGAAACAGTTCGACATTAGTACAGCAGGAACGCGACGGCAAAAGAGAACTCGCCCGAACCCGGGAGGGATTCGAGCGAGTCGGAAAAGAATGGAGAATCAGGCCTGCTTGCGACTCTGCTCGCCGAACTCCAGCGCGTTCACGGCCCGCAGGTCGATCACCGTCGGGTGGTCCCCGTCGGCCCAGATCTGCTCGGCGGTGGGCAGCTGGTCGAGCATCCGCGGGTGGTGCACCACCTCACCGCCGGAGAGGGAGACCAGCTCGGCCTCGCGGCGGGCCAGCTCGGCGCGCAGCTCGACCAGGGTGGCGTCACGCTCGGCGACCTGGGCGGTGAGCGCCGCCTTGTCGCCGCGCAGGGTGGAGACCTCGGGCAGCAGCCGGGCGATCTGGTGGCGCAGGTCGGCGACCTGGGAGCGCAGCGTGGTCACCCGGTGCTCCAGCACCTCGGTGTGCTTGCGCTGGTTGGCGAAACGCTCCTCGAGGGTGTCGAGGACGGCCATCGTGTTGGCCCGCTCGGCGCGCACCTCGTCGCGGTGGGCCGACACCTGGGCGCGCAGGGTCTCGGCGTGCCGCTCCCGCTGCTGACGCAGCGCGCGGGCGGCGGCCCGCCAGGCGAGCAGCAGCGCGAGCCCGCCGGCGAGCACGGCGACGGCCAGCCCGGCG
>NZ_QPKK01000016.1 GCF_003344635.1 Desertihabitans aurantiacus | reverse complement strand
GCGGGTTCGGGTGGGGGCGGTGGGCGGTGTAGGCCACGGGATCTCCTCGGTTCTCGCGTCGGGACTCGGGCCGTCAGGCCGCGTCGGGGACGACGACGATCTTCATGCAGTCGTCGAGCTTGGCCGAGAACATGTGGTAGCCCTCGGCGATGTGCTCCAGCGGGATGCGGTGGGTGATCAGCTCGCTGGGCTTGAGGTGGCCGTTGCGGATGTGCTCGAACAGCCGGGGCCACTGCCGCTTGACCGGGGCCTGGTTCATCCGCAGCGTCAGGCCCTTGTTCAGGGCGTCGCCGAACTTCACCGCGCTGAAGATCGGGCCGTAGGCGCCCATCACCGAGACGGTGCCGCCCTTGCGCACCGAGTCGATGGCCCAGTTCAGGGCGGTCGGCGACCCGCCCTGCAGGGTGAACTTGGCAGCGGCGATGTGCTGGGTCAGGTTGCCGTCGGCCTCGGCACCGACGCAGTCGATCGCCACGTCGGCGCCGAGGTGGTCAGTGATCTTCTTCATGTGCACGACGATGTCGTCGTACTCGGCGAAGTTGTAGGTCTCGGCGTGGGCGAACGTGCGGGCCCGTTCCAGCCGGTAGTCCAGGTGGTCGATGACGATGACCCGCCCGGCCCCCATGAACCAGGCCGACTTGGCCGCGTACAGCCCGACGGGGCCCGCGCCGAGCACCAGCACGGTGTCGCCCTCGACGATGTCGCCGAGCTGGGCGCCGAAGTAGCCGGTGGAGCAGGCGTCGGTGAGCATCAGGGCGTCCTCGTCGTCCATCCACTCCGGGATCACCGAGGGACCGACGTCGGCGAACGGCACCCGGACGAGCTCGGCCTGGCCGCCGTCGTAGCCGCCGGTGGTGTGGGAGTAGCCGTAGATGCCGCCCACCGCGGTGGCGTTCGGGTTGACGTTGTGGCAGTTGGAGTAGAGCCCGCGGGCGCAGAACCAGCAGGAGCCGCAGTAGATGTTGAACGGCACCATCACCCGGTCCCCGCGCTGCAGCCGCTGGACCGAGGGGCCCACCTGCTCGACCACGCCGATGAACTCGTGGCCGAAGGTGTGCCCGATCCGGGTGTCCGGCATCATCCCGTGGTACAGGTGCAGGTCTGAGCCGCAGATCGAGGCCTTGGTCATCCGCACGACCGCGTCGTTGGGGTGCTCGATCCTGGGCTCGTCCTTCTCCTGCACCCGCACCCGGTACGGGCCTCGGTACGTCATCGCCTTCATGGGTCCTCCTGACCGGCTCAGCACGTTGGTCTCTGGTGGGGGCACTACCCGCCTGCGCCGGCCGCACCCCTGCGACAGCGGAGACCGCACCAGCACCGAGGTCGCACCCACCGCCGGAGAACCACCGTCAGCTGTCACCGCGTTCGGCGGGACCTGGTTCCCCAGTCAGCCGCCTTCTGAGAGCAGCGTCTCCCCGGAGGAGCCGTTGGGACGCTGTTTCCACTGCTCCCAGTGCAGGACGTCGTCGCGCGGTATCCGAGGGGCGGGTCTGAAGTCGGTGCCGATGGTGTACGCCAGCGGGATGAGTGCGGCGAGCATGATCTCGTCGTAGGGCACGTCGAGCACGTCGGCGAGCTCGCGCTCGAGTGGCGCGTGCGCGGTTGTCCAGGTGGTGCCCAGGCCCCTGGCGCGCGCGGCGAGCATGAAGCTCCACACCGCTGGCAGGATCGACCCCCAGGTCCCTGCCTGCACGGGCACGGGCGCGTGATCGGTGCGTCCCTCGACGCCGGGGATGACGAAGACCGGCACGCGGTGGATGTTCGCGGCCAGGTGGCGGAGTCCGTCGAACACCCGCGCGGTAGAGCTCGCGTGGTAGTCCATCCGCCAGGCGTCTCGTTCGGTCAGTGGCTGTCCGGAGCCCTGGCTCAGGGCACGGAGGAAGATGTCCGCCACAGCGTGCCGCTGAGCTGGCTCGGTCACGACGACGAAGTGCCATCGCTGCCTGTTGCGTCCGGTCGGTGCCTGCACGGCCAGGTCCACGCACTCTTCGATCAGCGTGCGCGGCACGGGGCGGTCGAAGTCGAGACGCTTGCGGACGGACCGCGTGGTCGACAGGAGCTGGTCGGGGGTCAGATCGAGAGTCATGACTGTCTGCTTCCGGCATCGGTGGTTGAGGTCGCTGCTGCATCGGACGTCCCGTACCGCTCAGGACCTCTGGTCACGCGCAGGGCGGTTGCTGCGACGACGGCGCCGATGAGGGAGAAGGCGGCTGCGGCGAGGAAGGTGGTGTGGTAGGCGCCCACCCCGGTGCCGGCCGCAGTGAGAACCAGCCCCAGGACGGCGACACCGACGCCCGAGCCGATCTGGACGGCCGAGGTGACGAGGCCGGAGGCGAGTCCCTGCTTGTCGTCGGGGAGCGCGCTGACGGCGGCGAGGTTGAGGCTGGAGAAGGACAGGCCGTTGCCGATCCCGTGGATCACGAGGGCAGGGAGGAGCACGGTGGCGTAGTCCGCATCGGCACCGGCGCGCAGGAACAGCACGATCCCCGCTCCCTGGACGAGCAGCCCTGTGGCGGCTGTCCATCCCTCGCCCCACCTCGGGATCAGGCGGCCGGCGACGCGGGCGGCGACGATGATGGCCAAGCCCATCGGGACGATGCCGAGCCCGGTCATCAGAGGGTCGTAACCCTGCTCCCGCTGGAGGAAGAGGACCGCGACGAACTGCCACCCGATCGTCGCGCACGCCCATGCCAGCGCGGCGGCGTTCGCGCCGACCAGTCGCCGTGATCGCAGCTCCCCCAGGGGGATGAGCGGGTCGCGGTGCCGCCGCTCGATGCAGACGAAGGCACCCAGGAGCGCGGCGGCCAGCACCGCCGCTGGCCAGCTCAGCACCGTGAGCGCGTACACGAGCGCCAGCACGCCCCCGGTGACGGTGGCGGCACCGCCCATGTCGACCCGTGCCGCCCTCTGCCCATCCCCCTCGCGCGCGGTCAGCACGAAGGGCGCCGCGATCAGCACGAGGACGACGATCGGCACGGGAAGGAGGAACACCAGGCGCCAGTTCACCTGCGTGAGGAGCCCCGAGGCGATCAGACCGACGCTGTATCCGAGAGCGCCCGCGAGCGCGTAGAAGCCGATCGCGCGATTGCGGGCGGGGCCTTCACGGAACGTGGTCGTGATCAGGGACAGCGCCGCGGGCGCCGTCAGCGCCGCCGCGAACCCCTTCACCACGCGGGTGAGGATGAGGAGCCACCCTTCCGACGCCAGGCCGCCGGCGAGGCTCGCCGCGGCGAACACCGTGAGGGACAGCAGGAACACGCGGCGACGGCCGAGCAGGTCGGCCAGTCGACCGCCGAGGAGGAGGAACCCGCCGTAGGTCACCGCGTACCCCGACACCAGCCACTGCAGCGTCCCGTCCGGCAGACCCAGGTCGTCCCCGATGGCCGGCAGCGCCACCGTCATCAGGGACAGGTCCATCGAGTCCAGGAACACCGCTGCGCACAGCAGCGCCAGTGCGACCTGCTTGCGCGTCTCCGTCGTCGTCATACCGTTTCGTCATCCTGCCGATGATTGGGAGTCAGATCATCTGGGACCATACCGATGCATTAGGTGGGCTGCAACCAATCTGTCCCCAGATGAAGCCCTGCTAGGTTGGGAGGCCAGCGACGAGCACGAGCGGAGGTGCGGTGCATGCCGAAAGTCGCCGATCGCACAGCGAGCTACTTCCCTGTGCTCGCAGCAGAGCGGCTCGACATCGCGTTGTGTCGGGCTTCGACGGCCGTCTCCCGTGCAGCCGAGACCGAGGCGGCCCAGTCCGGGGTCGGCGTCGGACAGCACCTCGTGCTCAAGATGCTCGCCGAGGTCGGACCCAGCTCGCAGCGGACGTTGAGTGACGAGCTGCGCATCGACCGCACCGTCATGGTGGGCATCTGCGACACGTTGGAGAAGGGCGGCTACGTCGAGCGCCGTCGCGACCCCGGTGATCGTCGCGCCTATGCCGTGACCATCACCGACTCAGGACGTCTGCTGTTGAGCCGCGCCGAGGCCAACGTCCCCGAGTTCCTCGATGCCACCTTCGGTGCGCTCAGCAGGGCCGAACGCGCACAGCTCTCGACGCTGCTCGGCAAGCTCCTGCAGACCGGCCCCTGACCCGGGACGGAGGCGGCTCAGAGACCACAACCAGGTTCCGTCGCCTCTCCTCGACGCTCCACGGAGCTGCCCGTGGTGCACGGAACCCGCTGGCGAGGGCCGTCTGAGCGGTAAGGCGGCGATGCTTGTCGCCTCCAGCGAGGGTGTACCGGTGGCCGCCACGCGCGTCGAACGCGGCTCCCTCCCGCCCTCTAGGCCGGACAACTGGGTGGGCGGGCGACGCAGGCTCAGCGTGCGCACCCGACGGTGCTCGGTAGGGGCGCGGGTCAGGCCTCGCGGGTCTTCGGGGAGCTGTCCAGCGTCTTGGCCGGGTCGCTCACCACAGCGTCTCCGAGGACGTCGTCGATCTTGGCCAGCAGGCCCGGCTCCAGCTTCACCCCGGCAGCAGCCGCGTTGTCGGCGACCTGCTCGGGGCGGGAGGCGCCGATGATGGCCGTTGCCACGTTGTCGTTCTGCAGCACCCAGGCGACGGCCAGCGCCGCCATCGACAGCCCGGCCTCCTCGGCGATCGGCTTCAGCTGCTGGACGCGCTCGAGGACGTCGTCCTTCATCCAGCGGGCGATCATGTTGGCCCCGCCCTTGTCGTCGGTGGCCCGCGAGCCCTCGGGCAGGTCCTGGCCGGGCACGTACTTGCCCGTGAGCACACCCTGCGCGATCGGGGACCAGACGACCTGGGAGATGCCGAGCTCCCTCGACGCCGGCACGACCTCACCCTCGATCACCCGCCACAGCATGGAGTACTGCGGCTGGTTGGAGATCAGCTGGAAGCCGAGCTCCTTCGCCAGCGCCGCCCCGTCGCGGAGCTGGTCGGCGGTCCACTCCGAGACGCCGACGTAGAGCACCTTGCCCTGCCGGACGAGGTCGGCGAAGGCCTGCATCGTCTCCTCGAGCGGGGTCTCGTAGTCGAAACGGTGCGCCTGGTAGAGGTCGATGTAGTCGGTCTGCAGCCGCTTCAGGGAGCCGTGCGCGGCCTCCATGATGTGCTTGCGGGACAGGCCGAGGTCGTTGTGACCCTTCGGCCCGATCGGCCCGAAGACCTTGGTGAAGATCTCCAGCGACTCGCGTCGCTCGCTCTTGAGCGCCTCGCCGAGCACCGTCTCGGCCTTGGTGTTGGCGTAGACGTCGGCGGTGTCGAAGGTGGTGATGCCCGCGTCCAGGGCGGCCTTGACGCAGGCGTGGGCCTGCTCGTTCTCCACCTGCGAGCCGTGGGTCAGCCAGTTGCCGTAGGTGATCTCG
Source organism: Desertihabitans aurantiacus (assembly GCF_003344635.1). GTDB lineage: Bacteria > Actinomycetota > Actinomycetes > Propionibacteriales > Propionibacteriaceae > Desertihabitans > Desertihabitans aurantiacus. The sequence goes on along the minus strand of NZ_QPKK01000016.1, from coordinate 21,919 downwards.
GAGATCTTGAAGCCAGAGTTGCCGAGGTAGCGGAAGTCCATGCAGCCAACCTAGACCGGTGCAGTGGTCGCCCTTCCGGGGTGGGTCATCAAGGAGCGTGCCGGCGGCTCGCCCTTCGACAGGCTCAGGGCGCTGACCTTCGACGGGCTCAGGGCGCTGACCTTCGACAGGCTCAGGGCGCTGTGGCTACCTCGCCACCAGACCCGTGGAAGCGGTGCGTCCGCGGCGACGGATCTTGCCGGTCGGTCGGGCCTCCGACTCATCCGGCTCCGCGCGGTTGCAGGGGTGCGAGAGCGGGCCCGCGGATCGTGCGTCCGCTTCGGCCGTCCGCGGGTCTGGACAGCGAGCCACCAAGCCTTGGCAACCAACTCGCGGCGCTGACAGAGTGTGCACGCCCGCGCCGACCGGCACGGGTGCTGACTGGGCGGGGGCCTGACGCGAAAGTGGCTCGATGCTGCCCGAAAACTCCCGTTCCTCCCGTCTCGACGTCGCCCGCCGAGGGGTGGCCGCCACGCTGGCGGTCCTGCTCGCCGGCCTGACGGTGCTGCTGGGTTCCGCCCCCCGGGCCGAGGCCGCGGTGGCCACCGGCGGCGCCGGACGGTTCCTGGAGGCCATCGACTGGGTGGTCTGGGGCAGCAACAACCAGAACCTGCCCAACGGCGGCTTCACGGGCACCAGCAGCCGCGTCGTGGGCGGCCAGCCGCTCGTGGTGACCTGCACCACCAGCCGCATCACCAGCACCCAGCCCAGCCAGGCCTCCCCCTTCCTGCAGGCCTACCGGCCCGGCAACTGGGGAGGCGACGCCCTGGACGAGATGTACAACGTCGGCGGCACCGAAGGCAGCAACACCCTGGTCAACGCCCTGTCCAACTGGGCACAGGGCGCCCTGGTCGAGTTCGACTTCAGCTGCTCGGCCACCCTCTCCGGCACGCCGGTGCCGCTGGCCGGTCTGGTCGTCGCCGACGCCGAGCAGAGCGGAGGCGCCGAGTACGTCACCGCCGACCCCGTCGGGAACGCCACCTGGCGGATCATCGACCGCTACCGCACACCCGGCTGCACCGCCTCCACGGTGGCGACCCGCAGTGCCACGAACGAGCTCACCCTGGCCGGACCCGCCACCGCGCTCTGCACCAGCGGCCCGGCCGCGGTCGCCTTCATGGAGGGGTCGACCAGCGCCCGGGTCGGGCTGCGCGGTGGCGGCAAGTCCGCCGTCGCCCTCGGTGTCGTGCTCGCCGCCGACCACGGCGACGCCCCGGCCAGCTACGGCGACGCCGCCCACCTGGGATCCTTCGGCTTCAACGGCGGCACCCTCGCGGCGGGCGTCCCCACGAGGGTGTCCGACACCACCTTCGCGCTAGGCACCGCGGCCCCGCCGGCGATCCGGATGGGGGCGAACCTCGACCCCGAGACCGCCGCCTCCACCTCGGCGGACGCGACCGGGGACGACTCCAGCGGCAACGGGGTGTTCGGCCCGGCCGACGACGAGGACGGCCTGCGCAGCGGCACGTCCGTCACCGGCGCGGTCGGGTCCTCCTACTCCGCCACCGTCGCCTGCGGACCGGCCGGCGGTTCGGTGGCCGGCTGGATCGACTGGAACGTCGACGGCGACTTCCTCGACGCCGGGGAGCGCTCGGGTACCAGCACGTGCGCGGGAGGCACCGCGACGGTGACGTGGCCCAGCATCCCCGACTCCGTGGTGGGTCAGCCGGTGGGCGCCTCGACGTTCATGCGGCTACGGCTCGCCCTGGACCCGGTCGACATCACCGCGCCGAGCTCGTTGGCCCGCTCGGGCGAGGTCGAGGACTACCGCATGACCCTCGACCTCGGCCCGACGATCCAGGTGACCAAGGACCTCCGCTCGCGGGCCTACCCCGGCGACCAGTTCGCCGTCGGCATCTCCGTCGGCCCGCTCACCGTCGCCTCGGCGACCACCAGCGGGACCGCCAGCGGGGTCAGCACCCGCCAGGTGATCGCTGCCCCCGGCGTCAGCTACACGGTCTCGGAGCGGCTGGCCGCCGGACCGGGGACGCTCGCGGACTACCGCACCCCGCAGATCGTCTGCAGCAACACCGTCACCGGAGTGGCCGTGCCGGTGATCGGTACGGCACCCAGCTGGACCCTGCCCACGGCGGGTCTGCGCGACCGCTACGCCTGCACCATCACCAACGAGGCCCTGACCCCCGAGATCGCGCTGGCCAAGTCCGTCAGCGAGGTCATCGACCTCGACGGCAACGGCCCCGACGCCGGCGACCAGGTCAGCTACTCCTTCCAGGTGCGCAACACCGGCGACGCGCCCCTGACCGACGTCGAGGTCGTCGAGGACCAGTTCTCCGGCACCGGCACCGCACCCGTCGCGTCCTGCCCCAGCACCTCGCTGGCGCCGGGGGGCGAGGTCGTCTGCACCGCCAGCTACACCCTCACCCAGGCCGACGTGGACGCCGGTGAGGTGACCAACACCGCCACCGCCACCGGCAACCCGCCGGGCACCCTGGCGACCGTCGAGTCGACCCCCGACGACGCGGTCGTGGTCGTCGAGCGCGAGGCCAACCTGACCGTGGTGAAGTCGGCCACCCCGTCCGCACCGGCCGACTTCGTGGCCGGCCAGCAGATCGACTACTCCTTCGTGCTGACCAACACCGGCAACGTCACCCTGACCGACGTCGCCCCGGTCGAGGCCGCCTTCTCCGGCACCGGCGAGATGTCGGCGATCAGCTGCCCCGACGCGGCCGACGTCCTCGCCCCGGGTGAGCAGGTGACCTGCACGGCCACCTACAGCCTCACCCAGGCCGACATCGACGCCGGTGAGGTCACCAACACCGTCACCGCCGTCGGCACGCCTCCGACCGGCGTCGAGGTGCCCGACCCGACACCCTCGACCGCCGTCGTGCCCACCCCCCAGGACCCCGAGCTCACGCTCAGCAAGTCCGTCTCACCGGCCCAGGGGGTGGAGGCCGGGGACGAGGTCACCTACGCGTTCCTCATCACCAACACCGGCAACGTCACCCTGACCGGAGCGGCCGTCTCCGAAGGCCCGTTCTCCGGCTCCGGGCAGCTCGGCGACATCAGCTGCCCGACCGCCGCGGACTCCCTGCGACCTGGCGCGCAGGTCACCTGCACGGCCCCCTACATCGTCACCCAGGCCGACGTGGACGCCGGTGAGGTCACCAACGCCGCCATGGCGATCGCCACCCGGCCGGGAGGTGCCGTCGTGGTCTCGGAGGAGGACGACGCGCTGCTGCCGCTGCCGGCGGATCCCGGCCTCGCCCTGGTCAAGACGGTGACGCCCACCGAGGGCACCGCCGCCGGGGACCAGGTCACCTACTCCTTCCTCATCACCAACACCGGGAACGTCACCCTGGCCAACGTCACCGCGGCCGAGACCGTCTTCTCGGGCACCGGCACGCTGGCGCCGCTGGACTGCCCGGCCGGTGCCACCAGCCTGGCCCCGGGGGACGCCGTCACCTGCACCGCCGACTACACCCTCACCCAGGCCGACGTCGACGCCGGCGAGGTCACCAACACCGCCACCGCGACCGGCACCCCGCCCGGGGACGTCACGCCTCCGGTGTCGGAGCCCGACGACGCCGTCGTCACCGTGGCCCCGGCCCCGGCGCTGACGCTGACCAAGACCGCCGATCCGACCACGCTGGCGGCCGCCGGGGACGAGGTGACCTACTCCTTCGTCATCACCAACACCGGGAACGTGACCCTGGCCAACGTGACGGCCAACGAGGTCGACTTCTCCGGCACGGGGCGGCCGCCGCTGGTCAGCTGCCCGCCCGCCGCCGGCTCGCTGGCCCCCGACGCCGAGGTGACCTGCACCGCGGTGTACACGCTGACCCAGGCCGACGTGGACGCCGGCGTGGTGACCAACACCGCCACCGCCACCGGCACCCCGCCCGGGGACACCACCCCGCCGGTGTCGGAGCTCGACGACGCCGTCGTCACCGTCGAGCGCGACCCCGCGCTGACGCTGGAGAAGACCGCCTCGCCCAGCGCCCCCGAGGCCTTCGTCGTCGGCCAGGAGGTGACCTACACCTTCGTGGTCACCAACACCGGCAACGTCACCGTCGACGACGTCGCCGTGGAGGAGCTCGAGTTCACCGGCAGCGGCGCCCGTCCCCAGGTGGTCTGCCCCGACGAGCGCTCGCTGGCGCCCGGTAACCAGCTGACCTGCACCGCCGGCTACACCGTCACGCAGGCCGACGTGGACGCCGGTGAGGTGTCGAACTCCGCCCGCGCCACCGGCACCCCGCCCGGGGGCCTGCCCCCGGTGGCGTCCGAGCCCGACGACGCTCAGGTGCCGGCCCGGGTGGAGCCGGGGCTGAGCCTGGACAAGACGGTCACGCCCGCCGAGGCGGACGCCGCCGGCGACGTGGTCAGCTACGCGTTCCGCATCACCAACACCGGCAACGTGACCCTCACCGACGTCACGGTGGACGAGACCGCGTTCTCCGGGACCGGGCCGGCGCCCGTCGCGGCCTGCCCCGTCGAGGCCGCGACGCTGGCCCCCGGCGCCGAGGTCACCTGCACCGCCAGCTACACGCTGACCCAGGCCGACGTCGACGCCGGGCAGGTCGACAACACCGCGACCGCCACCGCCTCGGCACCGGCAGGTCTGCCGCCGCAGGTGTCGGCGCCCGACTCCGCCACGGTGGTCGTCGCCGCCGACCCGGCCCTCACCCTGGTCAAGACCGTCGACCCCGCCCAGGCCACCGCCGCCGGCGACCAGGTCACCTACACGTTCCTGGTCACCAACACCGGCAACGTGACCCTCAGCGGCGTCACGGTCGAGGAGACCGCCTTCGACGGCACCGGCACCGCCCCGGTGATCGTCTGCCCCGACGCCGTGAACGTCCTGGCCCCCGGCGCCGAGGTGACGTGCTCCGCCACCTACACGCTGACCCAGGCCGATGTCGACGCCGGTGAGGTGCGCAACACCGCCACCGCCGCAGGCACCCCGCCGAGCGGCCCGGTCGTGGAGTCCGAGCCCGACGACGCGGTGGTCACCGTGCCGCCGGTGCCGGGGCTCAGCCTGGTCAAGTCCGCCGACCTCGATGCGTCGGACGGTTTCGTGGCCGGCGCGGAGGTCACCTACTCCTTCCTCGTCACCAACACCGGCAACGTCACGGTGGAGGACGTCGTGGTGCTCGAGCGCGAGTTCTCCGGCACCGGCGAGCTGGGCACCGTCGTCTGCCCGGAGGCGGCCGGGTCGATGGCGCCCGGGGACGAGGTCACCTGCACCGCCACCTACACCCTGACCCAGCCCGACGTCGACGCCGGCGTGGTGACCAACACCGCCGTGGCGGAGGGCACCCCACCGGGTGACCTGCCTCCGGTGGTCTCCGAGCCCGACGAGGCCTCCGTGCCGCTCCCGGCCGGTCCCTCTCTCAGCCTGGTGAAGAGCGCAAGCCCCGAGGTCCTCGGGGCGGCTGGTGACGAGGTGACCTACACCTTCCTGGTCACCAACACCGGCAACGTCACGCTGGACGACGTGACCCCGGTGGAGGGCGACTTCTCCGGGACCGGCGAGCTGTCCGACCTCAGCTGCCCCGACGACCGGTCGCTCGCTCCCGGCGAGCAGCTGACCTGCACCGCCACCTACTCCGCGACCCAGGCCGACGTGGACGCCGGCGAGATCCGCAACACCGCGACGGCCACGGGGACGCCACCCCAGGGGCTGCCGCCGGTGGTGTCGGAGCCCGACGACGCCGTGGTGGGCTTCGCCGCGGAGCCGGGTCTGAGCCTGGACAAGACCGTCGACCCCGCCGAGGGGAACGCCGCGGGGGACGTGGTGACGTACTCGTTCCTGGTGACCAACACCGGGGACCTGACCCTCACCGACGTGGCCGTCGACGAGACCGGGTTCACCGGGTCCGGCCCGGCGCCGGTGGCGGTCTGCCCCGCCGAGGCGGCCACCCTGGCACCGGGGGCGCAGGTCACCTGCACCGCGAGCTACACGCTCACCCAGGCCGACGTCGACGCCGGTGAGGTGGTCAACACCGCCGTCGCCACCGCCACTCCTCCGCGTGGTCTGCCGCAGCAGGTGTCGGAGCCCGACGAGGCCACCGTGGTGGTCGCGGCCGACCCGGCGCTGACCCTGGTCAAGACCGTCGACCCGGGTGAGGTGACCGCGGCCGGTGGCCAGGTGACCTACTCGTTCCTGGTGACCAACACCGGCAACGTGACCCTCACCGACGTCGCCGTCGACGAGACGCGGTTCACCGGGACGGGGACCGCTCCGGTGGTGGTCTGCCCGGCTGCCGCACAGACCATGGCCCCCGGCGACGAGGTGACCTGCACGGCGACGTACACCCTGACCCAGGCCGACGTGGACGCCGGTGAGGTCGAGAACACCGCCACCGCCACCGGCACCCCGCCCGGAGACGGCCCGGCCGTGGTGTCCGAGCCCGACGACGCGGTGGTCACCGTGCCGCCGGCGCCGGGCCTCAGCCTGGTCAAGTCCGCCGAGCCGGCCCCCGAGGGCGGGTTCGAGGTCGGCGAGGAGGTCACCTACTCCTTCGTCATCACCAACACCGGCAACGTCACGCTGGACGACGTCGCGGTCGAGGAGCAGGAGTTCTCCGGCACCGGGGAGCTGGGCGAGATCGTCTGCGCCGACGGCGCCGCCTCGCTGGCGCCCGGCGCGCAGGTGACCTGCACGGCCACCTACACCCTGACCCAGGCCGACGTCGATGCCGGCGAGGTGACCAACACCGCAGCCGCCGTCGGCACCCCTCCCGGTGACCAGCCGCCGGTGACCTCCGAACCCGACGACGCCGTCCTGCCCACCCCGGCCGAGCCCTCGGTCAGCCTGGTCAAGACCGTCGCCCCGGAGGCCGTCGGCGCGGCCGGTGACCAGGTGACCTACTCCTTCGAGATCACCAACACCGGCAACGTCACGCTGACCGACGTCACCCCGGTGGAGGGCGAGTTCTCCGGCACCGGCGAGCTCTCGGAGATCGTCTGCCCCGACGGGGCGGCCTCCCTGCTGCCGGGTGAGCGGGTGACCTGCACGGCCCGCTACACCCTCACCCAGGCCGACGTGGACGCCCGGACGGTGACGAACACGGCCACCGCCGAGGGCACCCCTCCGCGCGGGCTGCCGGTCGTGGTCTCCGAGCCCGACGACGCCGTGCTGGACGTCGAGGCGTCCTCGGCGCTGACCGTGGTGAAGTCGGCCAGCCCGTCCTCGCCGGAGAGCTTCGTGGCGGGCCAGCAGATCACCTACACCTTCGTGGTCACCAACACCGGCACCAGCACGCTGCTCGACCCGGCGGTCAGCGAGACGGCCTTCGACGGCAGCGGCGAGGTCTCCCCGCTGGAGTGCCCGGCGGTGGACTCCCTCGCCCCCGGCGAGAGCGTCACCTGCACGGCCGGCTACGTGCTGACCCAGGCCGATGTGGACGCCGGCTCGGTGAGCAACACCGCGACGGCCACCGCGACCGGCCCGGACGGCCCGGTCACCTCTCCGCCGTCGACGGTGGTGCTGCCGGGTGAGCGCGCCGCGGCGCTGACCCTGGAGAAGTCGGTGGCGCCGACCACGTTCAGCGCCACCGGGGAGGAGCTGACCTACACCTTCGCCATCACCAACAGCGGGAACGTCACCGTGACCGACCCGCAGGTGGTGGAGCAGGAGTTCAGCGGCACCGGGGAGCTCGGCGTCGTCGAGTGCCCGACGGGCCCGCTCGCCCCCGGTGAGCAGACGAGCTGCACGGCCAGCTACCAGGTGACGCAGGACGACGTCGACGCCGGGTCGGTCAGCAACGTGGCCACCGCGACCGCGACCGCACCCGAGGGCGTTCCGGCGCCGGAGTCGGCGTCCGACGACGCCGTCGCCACCACCGACGCCGCCTCCGCGCTCAGCCTGCAGAAGCGGGCCAGCGGGGTGGACACCGACGGCGACGGCCGACTCAGCGCCGGGGACGAGATCGCGTGGACGATCACCGTCTCCAACCCCGGGGCGACGACGGTGCACGAGATCGAGGTGCTCGACCCGACGGCCGGCACCGTGACCTGCTCGTCCGACGAGCTGGGCCCTGGCGAGTCGATGACCTGCACGGTGCCCAGGCACGTGGTCACCGCGGCCGATGTCGAGCGCGGCGAGGTGTCCAACACCGCGACCGTGTCCGGCGCCGGCGTGGACGGTGAGGTGGCGGGGACGGCCACCGCATCACTCCCGGTCGAGACGGTGCCGGCACCTCCGGCTCCCGAGGAGCCGCCCGCAGAGGAGCCGCCCGCAGAGGAGCCGCCGGTCGCCGAGGAGCCGCCGGTCGCCGAGCAGCCGCCGGCCGCCGAGGAGCCGCCCGCCGCGGCGCCCCCGGTGGACGACGGTGAGGGCTCCCTGCCCGACACCGGTGGCCCGCTGCCCGCGCTGCTGCTGCTGGGCCTGCTGGGCTCCGCGCTGGGGGCCGCCCTGGTCGGGACGGGGATCCGACGACGGTCCGGGACAGATACGCCGGCTGGTCGCTAGCCAGCCGTGGCCGGCGACCTCCCCGGGTCGCCGGCCGGCGGTCCTGCGCAAGCCCTCGCCGAGGTGTCCCACAGCGCTCGAACTCTGCCGTCCTGCCGGGGTCGGTGGGGTCCGACGGGCGTCATCGGGCACCATCTGGAGGAGGTGGCCGGTGCGGGACGCGGACCGGCGAGCCACCACGACCGACACCGACCCACCCGGAGGAGTCACCGATGACCCCACGCCAGCCGTTCCTGCACGACCAGCTCGTGGTGCTCCGCGCCCCGTCCCAGGTGTGGTCGTCGGCCACCGGCGAGGTGGGCCGCGCCGAGCACCCCGTGCAGGGGGTGTGGCTCGGTGACACCCGCTACCTGCGGGCGCTCTGGCTGCGGGTGGACGGGATCGCCCCCGAGCACGTCGCCACGGTGCCGCTGACGGCGTCCGCGGTGCGGTTCGAGGGGCTGCTGCGCGACCTCGGCGAGCCCGGCGCCGACTCCGACGTGCGGGTGTCGACGCTGCGCGAGACGCACACCTCCGGGCTGACCGAGACGGTGCGGATCACCTCCCGGCTGACGCGGGCGGCCCGGGTCGTGGTCGAGCTGTCGACCGTCCCCGACGGTACCGGCATGGACGCCGCCCGGATCGGTGCGCCACCGCTGCCGGCCGAGGACCTGGTCGTCGACGCCGCCAGCGCGCGGTGGACGTCCGGCGTGGTCGCGGTGCGGCTGGAGGCCCCCGGCGCCACCATCGAGCAGGAGGCCGACACCGTCACAGCACGCTGGGAGGTCGAGGTGCCGGCCCGCGGCAGCGTCGAGGTCGCCCTGCGGCTGGACGCCGACCACCCCGACCCGGTGGTGCTCGGCGTCGAGCGCCCGGCCGCCTTCGCCACCCCGGAACCAGCCCCGACGGACGACCGGCTGGCCCGCTGGCTGCAGCGGGCCCTGACCGACCTGGAGGCGCTGCGGATGCGGCGCCCCGGGAGCGAGGACGTCTTCCTGGCCGCCGGCGCGCCCTGGTTCCTGACCCTGTTCGGCCGGGACGCGCTGTGGGCGGCACGGTTCCTGCTGCCGCTGGACGAGCGGCTGGAGCTGGCCGGCGGCACGCTGCGGGTGCTGGCGGCGCTGCAGGGCACCCGGGTCGACACCGACACGGCGGAGCAGCCGGGCAAGATCATGCACGAGCTGCGCCAGCCGGGGCTCGCGGCGCGAATCGGCGGCTCCTCCCTGCCGCCGCTGTACTACGGCACCATCGACGCCACCGCGCTGTGGGTCTGCCTGCTGCACGACGCCTGGCGCTGGGGGCTGGCCGAGGACGAGGTGCGCGCCCTGCTCCCCTCCCTGGAGGCGGCGCTGGTCTGGCTGCGCGAGCACGGCGACTCCGACGGCGACGGCCTGCTGGAGTACATCGACGAGTCCGGTCGCGGGCTGGCCAACCAGGGCTGGAAGGACAGCAACGACTCCGTCCAGCACCGCGACGGCACGTTGGCCGAGGGGCCGATCGCGCTGTGCGAGGTGCAGGCCTACGCCTACGAGGCCGCCACCTCCGGCGCCGACCTGCTGGAGGCGTTCGGACGTCCCGGGGCCGAGGAGAGCCGCGCCTGGGCGTCCCGGCTGGCCGGGCGGTTCCGCGACGCGTTCTGGGTCACCGACGAGGACGGTCCCTACCCGGCGATCGCGCTGGACGCCGCCAAGCGTCCGGTGGACTCGCTCACCAGCAACCTCGGCCACCTGCTCGGCACCGGGCTGCTCACCGCCGAGGAGGAGGCACGGGTGGCGCGCCGCCTGGTCGAACCCGCGCTGGCCGAGGGCTTCGGGCTGCGCACGCTGTCGACCCGGGACGCCGGCTTCTGGCCGCTGTCCTACCACGGCGGCAGCATCTGGACCCACGACACCGCGATCGCCGTGGCCGGCCTGGCCCGCGCCGGGTTCACCGCCGAGGCGGCCGAGCTGGCCGAGGGTCTGCTCGCCGCCGCCCCGGCCTTCGGCTACCGGATGCCCGAGCTGCACGGCGGGGACGCCCGCAGCGTCTCCCCCTCCCCCGTCCCCTACCCCGCCTCCTGCCACCCGCAGGCCTGGTCGGCCGCCGCGGCGGTGGCGGTCTGGGCGTCCCTGGCCGGGGTGGAGCCGCCGCGGAGCTGACCCGGCCGGCCACCCTAGGATCGGCGCATGAGCCAGGTGACGCACGTGGTGCTCGTCGAGTGGGAGCCCGGTCGGGAGGATGTGGTCGAGGGCTCGGTGCGCCCGGCCATCCGCGGCATGGCCGGCACCATCCCCGGCATCGTCGACCTGGTCGAGGGCCACTCCTCCAGCCCCGAGGGTCTCGAGGACGGTCTGGGCTACGGCCTCGTCGTCACCTTCACCGACGCCGCCGCCCGCGACGCGTATCTGGTCGACGAGCGGCACACCGCGGTCGGCGCGCAGATCCAGGCGAACGCGCGACGCATCGTCGTCGTCGACGTGGGCTGACGTCGACGCCCGAGCTGGCTCAGGCACCAGTGGCAGCGCGGCCGTCGCCGCGAGGAGCCCCGGTGGATGACCTGGAGCCCATCCTGGAGGCGATCGCGCAGCAGGGGTTCCGCGAGATGGGCGTCTCCGCGCACTGGGAGGTCTCGGAGGTCGCGGCGGTCCCGGACATGGTCGGTGTCGTGCACCTGGTGCTGACCAGGCACGGTCGGCCCGCGACCAGCACGCCGGCCTTCACCGGCACCGAGCTCGGTGACGAGAACGCGCTGCTGGCCTTCGTCGAACAGCTGCAGGACGCCGTCCTCGAGGAGGAGGGCGGCGCGGCACTACCGGTCTGCCCCGGTCACCCTCATCCGCAGGTGCCCTCGATCGAGAGCCGCACCCTGGTGTGGAGGTGCCCCGAAGAGGCCCGTCGTCGGTGATGGGCGCGGACGGCCGCTCCGCGTCAGGCGGGCGGCCAGTGCCGCAGTGCGACCTCGACCACGTGCTGCAGCGCGGCCGGTGACGCCCCTCCCGTCGCCTGCACCGACACCCCGTCGGCGACCGTGGTCAGGTACCGGGCGATGACGTCGGGATCGGCGTCGGCGGGGAGGTCACCCTCGTCGACCGCGCGCTGGAACCGGTCCCGCAACCCGGCCTGGCTCTCGGCGCGCCAGCTCGTCATGACGTCCTGGACCGTCTGACCAGTGACCCCGACCGACAACGCCGCCCGCACCCCCAGACACCCCGCGGGACGGCCGGGCTGCGTGCCCGCACGCACCGCACCCTCGAGGTAGGCCCGGGCGACCGCCCGCGCGGTGGGGGCACCCACCGCCTGGCGCACGTAGGCACCCGGCCCGGCCTCGTAGCGCTGCAGCACCTTGAGGAACAGCTCCTCCTTGTTGCCGAAGGCGGCGTACATGCTCTTGCGGCTGATGCCCATCGCCTCGGTGAGCAGAGCGAGGCTGGCGCCCTCGTAGCCGTGCTCCCAGAAGACGACGAGTGCCTGCTCGAGCGCCTCGTTGGCGTCGAAGGCCCGGGGGCGACCGCGTCTGACCTGCTCCACGGGGTCAATCGTAGCCCTTTTTGCACCGATCGTTCTCCATCGTGCTATCGTCGATTTCGCACCGATCGGTGCAGAATCCGAAGGAGAGCGTGTCATGAAGAGGTTCGAGGGCAGGACCGCGGTCGTCACCGGCGGCGGCACGAAGGGGATCGGCCGCGCCACCGCCGCGCGTCTGGTCGAGGAGGGGGCGCACGTGTTCATCACCGGGCGCCGCGAGCACGAGCTGGAGGAGGCGGTGACCGCGATCGGCCGGGAGGTGACGGCCGTCCCCGGCGACATCACGCAACCGGCCGACCTCGACCGGCTGTACGAGGCGGTAGCCGCGCGCGGCCGGGGCTTGGACGTGCTGTTCGCCAACGCGGGCACAGCCTCCTTCGCCACCCTCGAGGAGCTCGCGCTGGACGAGCTCGACCGGGTGCTCAGGGTCAACGTCGTCGGCACCGCGCTGACCGTGCAGAAGGCGCTCCCGCTGCTCAACCCCGGCGCCTCCGTAGTCGTCAACGTGTCCACCTCCGCCGACCGCGGTCTGGCCGGCATGGGTGCCTATGCGGCCTCGAAGGCGGCGCTGCGCGCCCTCACCCGCACCTGGGCCAGCGAGCTCAAGGACCGGGGCATCCGTGTCAACGCGGTCTCCCCCGGCCCCACCGACACCTCGGGCATCGGCGAGCTCGTCGGCCCGGAGAACCTCGCCGCCTACAACGAGGGACTGGTGAAGATGATCCCGATCGGTCGCACCGCACACCCCGACGAGGTGGCCGCGGTGGTGGCCTTCCTCGCCTCGTCCGACAGCAGCTTCATGCTGGGCGCCAACGTGCTGGTCGACGGCGGGGTGAACCAGCTCTGAGCGACCGGGGGTGGGAACGCACCAGCCCCGAGGGTCCGCATGGTGTGCGGCCCCTCGGGGCTGGTGGAGGTTGGGGCGGGTGACGACCCCGATGGGGACTCACCCGCGGCCCGGGCTACTGCCGACCGGCCCCCAGCCGGCGCCGGACCAGCAGCCCGCCACCGGTCAGGGCCAGCGCCAGGCCGGCCAGCAGCGGCAGCAGCACAGCCGGAGCACCGGTGTCGGGCAGCTGACCGTCGCCACCGGGCGACTGGGCCGGAGGCTCCTCGTCGTCACCAGGCGACTGGGCCGGAGGCTCGTCGACCGGCGGCACCTCGAGGCCGATCCCGTTGACGGTGCAGTCCTCGCCCTGCTCGCAGACCGGCTCGGCCGGCGGCTGCTCGCTCGGGTCGAGCAGGAAGTTCGCCAGCACGGCGTCACCCAGCTCACCGTCGCCGTTGACCTGGACGGTGTAGCTCACCGTCACCGTCTGACCCGGCTCGAGCTCACCGGTGATCGAGAACCGGTTGTCGGCGATCTCGCCGACCGACAGCGCCTCGTCGGAGGAGACCGGAGCCTCGACCACCTCGGCGTCGTCCAGGACGTGGGTCAGGTCGTCGACCCGATCCACCTCACCCACCGCAGTTCCCTCGTTGCTGAAGGTCAGCGTGTAGGTCAGCTCCGCTCCGGCCTCCACCGTGGTGCCCGTCTCCGGGTCGACCGACTTGGAGTCGACGACCTTGGACGCGAGGTGCTGGGTGCAGTCCTCATCACCCTCCTCGCAGACCGGGTCGGTCGGGGTCTCCTCGTCGGGGTCCACCACGAAGTTGGCCAGTGTGGCGTCACCCATGTCCGCGACCGCACGGATGGTGGCCGTGTAGGTGACGGTGACCGTCTGGTCGACCGCCAGCTCACCGGTGATGGAGAACCGACCGTCCACGACCTCCGAGACGCTCAGCGCCTCGTCAGAGGCCTGCGGGGCCACGGTCAGGTCGGCGTCGTCGAGCACGTGGCTCAGGTCGTCGACCCGGTCCACCGCGCCCGGCACCGCACCCTCGTTGCTGAAGGTGAGGGTGTAGGTGATCTCCTCACCCGAGGCCACCGTCGAACCGTCCTCCGGCGAGGCCGACTTCGAGTCGACGATCGTCGTCGTCGGGTTGGTGGTGCAGTCCTGGTCCCCCTCCTCGCAGACCGGGTCGGTCGGCGTCTCCTCGCTCGGGTCGAGCAGGAAGTTCGCCAGCACCGCATCACCCAGCTCGTCGGTCTCGTCGACCCGGACGGTGTAGCTCACCGTCACCGTCTGCTCCGGCTGCAGCTCACCGACGATCGAGAACCGGTCGTCAGCGAGCTCCGACACCGACAGCGCTTCGTCGGAGGAGACCGGCCCCTCGACCACCTCGGCGTCGTCCAGCACGTGGGTCAGGTCGTCGACCCGGTCCACCTGGCCGGCAGCGGTGCCCTCGTTGGTGAAGGTCAGGGTGTAGGTCAGCTCCTCACCCGGCTCCACCTCGGTGCCCGTCTCCGGGTCGACCGACTTGGAGTCGAGGATCTTCGGGGCGGGGTTGGAGGTGCAGTCCTCATCCCCCTCCTCGCAGACCGGGTCGACCGGCGTCTCCTCCTCAGGATCGAGCAGGAAGTTCGCCAGCACCGCATCACCCATCGCATCGGCGTCCTTGACCACCACGGTGTAGCTCACCGTGACCGTCTGGTCGGCCGCCAGCTCACCGGTGATCGAGAACCGACCATCGGCGATCTCCGAGACCGACAGCGCCGGGTCCGACGGCGTCGGCACGACGGTGACGTCCGCGTCGTCGAGCAGGTGGGTCAGGTCGTCGACCTCATCCACCTGGCCGGCAGCGGTGCCCTCGTTGGTGAAGGTCAGGGTGTAGGTCAGCTCCTCACCCGGCTCCACCTCGGTGCCCGTCTCCGGGTCGACCGACTTGGAGTCGAGGATCTTCGGGGCGGGGTTGGAGGTGCAGTCCTCAGCCCCCTCCTCGCAGACCGGGTCGACCGGCGTCTCCTCCTCAGGATCGAGCAGGAAGTTCGCCAGCACCGCATCACCCATCGCGTCGGCGTCCTTGACCACCACGGTGTAGCTCACCGTGACCGTCTGGTCGGCCGCCAGCTCACCGGTGATCGAGAACCGACCGTCGGCGATCTCCGAGACCGACAGCGCCGGGTCCGACGGCGTCGGCACGACGGTGACGTCGGCGTCGTCCAGCAGGTGGGTCAGGTCGTCGACCCTGTCCACGCTGCCCGCACCCGTGCCCTCGTTGCTGAAGGTCAGGGTGTAGGTGACCTCCTGGCCCGGGACGACCGTCGCGCCCTTGGCCGGGTCGACGCTCTTGGAGTCCACGACCTCCGGCACGAAGTTGGTGGTGCAGTGGGGGTCGTTCTCCAGGCACTCCGTCGGCGGCTCGGTGACGCCCGGCGGGAGGACGAAGTTCCCCAGCAGGTTGTCACCGCGGTCGGCGTCGGGCAGCACCCGCACGGTGTAGGTCACCGTGTAGGCCTCCCCGGCCGGCACCACGCCGTCGACGGAGAACTCCCCGTCGGCGATGTCGGACACCGTCAGCGCCTCGTCCGAGGCCACCGGAGCGTCCACGATCTCCGCGTCGTCCAGCGTGCCGGCCAGGTAGTCCCGCCAGCCCTCCACCGGGGCAGGTGCCGTCCCGATGCTGTCGAAGGTGATCGTGTAGGTCAGCTCCTGACCGGCCAGCACCGTGCTGCCGTCGGCCGGCGACACGTCCTTGGTCACGTCCAGCAGGACCGCCGGGAGGGTCACCAGGGCGCAGGGCAGACCCGTCTCGGGGTCACGCCCGTCCTCGTCGCGCGGGTTGCAGACGGGGGTCGGCGGCGGGTTCTCCGGGTCCGGCGGGGTCGTCGGACCGAAGGCCACATTGACGAGCTCCGCATCCCCGGCACCGGTGTAGGTCACCTCGTAGGTGATCGTGAGCACCTCACCGGCCGCCAGCGCACCGGACCAGAGGATCCGGCCGTTGGCGAACGTCGGCGCCGCCACGGCCGCCCCGTCCAAGGTCGCGGCCAGCGAGCCATCGACCAGGGTGGCGTCGTCGAGCACGGCCGTCATGTCGTCGACCACGTTGGCCGGGGCGGTGGCGGTGAAGTCACCAGGACCGTCGTTGGTGGCCACCACCGTGTAGGTCACGGTGTCACCCACCTGCGGGTCGGTCCCGTCCTCGGTCTCAGCGGACTTGTCGATGCTGAGGTACGGCAGCTCGGTGGACGTGGTCGCACAGGGCTCCCCCGTCTCCGGGTCGTTCCCGCCCTCCTCACACACCGGCGGCTCCGGCGTCGGGTCGGTCGGGTCGTTCGGCACCCAGGCGACGTTCTCCACGACCCGGTCACCTGCACCGGTCAGCGTGACCGAGTAGGTGACGGTGACGGTGTCACCGGCAGCCAGCGCACCGGTCCAGGAGACCAGCGACTCCGCGACACCGACCTCACCGGCAGGCTCGCCGTCGATCGTGGCCGTCAGCGAGGCCTCATCCAGGGTCGCGTCGTCCAGCACACCGACCAGGCTGTCCCACACGAAGGCGGGGTCTTCCTCGGTGTAGTCCGCCGTGCCCGTGTTGGTGCCGGTCACGGTGTAGGTGACCACGTCACCGGGACGGGAGTCCGCGGTGATCGTCGAGGTCTTCTCGATCTCGATCGGACGCTGCAGGACGGCGTAGTCCTCCACCTCACCACCAGCGGCGGTCCCGGTGGGCAGCGGGGCGTCCACCGCACCCGGGAACAGCCGGAACCGGGCGTAGGTGCTGGCGTCGGTCGACGCAGCCGGGAAGGTCAGCTCGTACTGAGCCGTCCCGGAGCTCGCCGGCACCGCGACGCTGACCAGCTCGTCGGCCTCGAAGGTGCCGTTGCCGTCCAGGTCGATCCAGCCCGCCAGGGTGGCAGCCTGGTTCGTGTCGTTGGTCGCGGTCACCGACACGGTGGTGGTGCCGGTCGCAGCCAGCGTGATCGGCCCGGGCAGAGCGTCGTCGTCATCCGCAGCGGCGTCGGTACCGGGGGTGCCGTCGCCCTCGATGGTCACCGAGTCTCCGAGGACGAGGGGAGCAGCGTCGTCGGCGAAGTCGGGCAGGGAGTGACGCGGCCCGTCCGAGGCCAGCGTGGTGTCGTAGGAGTCCGGTGCGTCACCGAAGTCGATCGGCAGCAGTGAGTCTGCGCACCGAGCACCGTCGTTGCCGGCCGAGGCAGGACCGTTCGCCAGCAGTGCGGCCTGGTTCGTCGTCGTGTTGACGCGCCAGATCTCACCGGTGGCGTTGTAGGAGGCGTACAGGTTCCCATCCGGGTCGGCGAACACCGCGCCGGTGACGTTGTCACCCACCGAACCGAGGCTCACCGGCGTCGTCCAGGTGTGGGTCGTCAGGTCGAAGCCCACCAGGGACGTCGTGGTGCGCGCACTGTCGCTCGGCAGACGCCACAACTTGTTGGTGCCGGGCACGAACGCCCAGTCCACACCGGCAGACAGGCCGGCGGTGGGGGCGTTGCCGTGGTCCGCGATGGTGTTGGTGGAGAGGTCGATGTCCCACCAGTTGCCGGTGTTCGGGTCGAACATCCAGTAGTGGTTGTTGTCATCGACGTCGCCGACCGCCGTCCCGCCGGCGAGCTCGTCAGCACCGGGCCCCGTCGGCCGCCCGACGAAGAAGACGCTGCCGTCGGAGCCGATCCGCACCACACCGGCCTGCTCGGTGGAGGGGTTCACGCCGAAGCCGTAGACGTACTCGTCGAGCACGTTGTAGCCCACGGCGTTGACCTGCCACCCACCGACGGGCGTCGGGTCCGGGTGCTCACCCGAGGCCAGGTCGATGCTGAACACGTTGGTCTCGGTCGCACCGACCGGGTACTGGAACAGCAGACCGGGGGCGCCGGGAGCGCAGGAGAAGACGGGCTGCACCGTTCCGGGGATCTCGATCTCGAAGGACTCGTCGATCTGCTGGAAGGTCCAGTCGTCGATGGCGCGGGTGTCGCCCCAGCTGCCGGTGACACCGTTGTTGGAGTTCAGGAAGCAGGTCCAGCCGTGGGCACCGCCCGCGCTGTCCACACCGGCTGTGCCGTCCAGCTGCGGTGTCGTGCAGAGGCGATCCGCGGTGCGGAGGTCGGTGTCGTCCCAGTACAGGGTCTGGGAGCCGGCCTCGGGTCCGTTGGTGGCCGTCACCTCGAGCCCGCCGCGGGTCTCGACGTCAGAGTTGACGAAGTGGATCTCGCCGGCCTGGTCGATGACGGCGCGGGCGTTGATGTCCGTGTAGATGGATACCGGATCGCCCTCACCGTCCAGACCGTCCCACTCCACCGTGGCTGCGCCGTCCACGACCCCCACCGGGAGCTCACGGTCCACGACGTCGTCATAGTCGCCGTCGTTGTTGACGTCGACCTGCACGACCGCCTGGCCGGTGAAGTTGTCGGCCTGCACGGCGAAGGTGCCGTTGCGGCTGGTCGATGTGGCCGGCTCGAAAGTCAGGCTGGTCAGGTCCGGCAGCTGCAGAGGCGGCAGCACCCAGGTGCTGGAACCATCGGGCAGCGTGGCGGTGGCCGGGAGGTCGTCGGCGGGATCCTCGAAGAAGATCTTGTACGGGTCCCCGCACTCGCCGGTACGCTCGATCGGCTGGTCGTACTGGTCTGTGTCGCTGTACGGCCCGCCGCCGTCGAAGCTCTTGTAGGCGGACGTGCACGTTCCGTCGAGCGTGTTGCCGGCGGCGTCGGCGGTGAAGTTGGAGCTGATGCCGTTGTAGCCGGTGAACTCGGCGTCGTAGCGGAAGCCCTGCTCGCTGACGTAGTGCAGGGAGAAGTCCACCGGGCTCTCGTTGTTCATGGTGTACTGCGTGCTCCACACCCGGCCTGGGATGTCAGTGGCCCCGTCCTGGACGTCGATCGACCACTCGTAGCCCTGGGTGCCGCCCCCAGGCGAGGAGAAGTCGATCGTCCAGATCCCCGCCGTGGTGGAGGTCAGGTCCGTGAAGGTGCAGTCATCACCGAGCGTGGTGTCCCCATCGAGGTCACACGTCTCGACCGCGCCCCCGGGCGCGGTCACGGTCACGGTGGCCGCCGGCGCCGGGTCCAAGAAGATCCGCGTGCGGACGAAGGAGACGTCCAGGTTCTCTCCTGCCTCGGCGTAGGCGAACAGCTGGTTCCCCGTGTTGATCCTCGTGTCCGCGGGCTGCTGATCAGCGCGGGCTGTCACCGGCGCCGCCACCACGTTGAACGCTGCTGCCAGGACGCCGATCAGGAGGGAGAACGACAACAGCGAGGCCAGGCTGCGCCTGCCTCGGGCCCACCCACTCTCCGCGGGGATTCGTCGAGCGGATCCCCTGGTCGTCTTCGCTGGCGACTGTCCGCCATCGTGCGGTCGATGCCTCATCCGGATTCCCGTCCTTCGTTGACCCAACTGGCGTCCCGCGACGAACCGCCACCACGAAGAACTTCGTGGGCGCGGGACGCGCAGGACCGCGTACGCCGGTTCGTCCCCCGAGTCGCTGGCGCTACAGGGCATGGGTATCACGCGGAGGCAGGCGAGCAGGAGGGCTAAAGGGAGGGCTAAGGGGGGCTAAGAGCGGGGCTGGGTGTGCGAGACCCAGCCGCAGGGACAGGGCGGTGCCGTGGTGGGGCGGAGGCGATCGGCGTCCCCCGCCCCGGGCTCACGGAGAGATCAGTGCGACTCGCGGCTGACCTGCGAGCCGCTGGAGCCGAGCAGGAAGTCGAGGTCGGCGCCGGTGTCGGCCTGCAGGACGTGGTCGACGTAGAGCCGCTCCCAGCCCCGGCGCGGGGCGGCGTAGGCGGCCACCGACGCCTCGTCCGGCGTCCGGGCGGCCCACTCGTCGGCGGGCACGTCGACGTCGATGCGGCGCTCGGCGATGTCGAGGTCGATGACGTCGCCGGTGCGCACCAGCGCCAGCGGACCGCCGGCGGCGGCCTCGGGGGCGACGTGCAGCACCACCGTGCCGTAGGCGGTGCCGCTCATCCGGCCGTCGCAGACCCGCACCATGTCGCGCACACCCTGCTCGAGCAGCTTCTTCGGCAGCGGCATGTTGGACACCTCCGGCATCCCGGGGTAGCCCTTGGGTCCGCAGCCGCGCAGCACCAGCACCGAGTCGGCGTCGACGTCGAGGTCGGGGTCGTCGATCCGGGCGTGGAAGTCCTCGATGCTGTCGAAGACCATCGCCCGGCCGCGGTGGCGCAGCAGGTGCGGTGAGGCGGCCGCCGGCTTCACCACCGCGCCGCCGGGCGCCAGGTTGCCCCGCAGCACAGCGATCCCGCCGGCCGCCAGCAGCGGCTCGCTCCGCGGTCGGATCACCTCGCGGTCCCAGACGGTCGCGCCGTCCAGGTGCTCGACCAGCGGCCGGCCGGTGACCGTCAGCGCGGTCGGGTCGAGCAGGTCGCGCAGCTCGGCCAGCAGCGCCAGCAGCCCGCCGGCGCGGTGCAGGTCGTCCATCAGGAACCGCCCGGACGGCTGCAGGTCGGCCAGCACCGGGACGTCCGCGCCGACCCGGTCGAAGTCGTCCAGGCCCAGCTGCACCCCGAGCCGGCCGGCGACGGCCAGCAGGTGCACGACGGCGTTGGTGGAGCCGCCGATCGCGGCCAGCGCGACGATGGCGTTGAGGAAGGAGGCCCGGGTCAGGAAGGTGCTCGGACGCCGGTCCGCGGCCACCAGCTCGACGGCGAGCCGGCCCGAGGCGTGCGCGGCCGTCAGCAGCCGGGCGTCCGGGGCCGGCGTCCCGGCCACCCCGGGCAGCACCATCCCCAGCGTCTCGGTGACCAGCGCCATCGTCGAGGCGGTGCCCATGGTGTTGCAGTGGCCCTTGCTGCGGATCATCGCCGACTCCGAGCGGGTGAAGTCGTCGGCCGACAGGGTGCCGGCCCGCACCTCCTCCGAGAGCCGCCAGACGTCGGTGCCGCAGCCCAGCGGGACGCCGCGGAAGGTGCCGGTGACCATCGGCCCGCCCGGCACCACGACCGCCGGCAGATCTACCGAGGCGGCGGCCATCAGCAGCGACGGGATGGTCTTGTCGCAGCCGCCGAGCAGCACCACCCCGTCCACCGGGTTGGCCCGCAGCATCTCCTCCGTCGCCATCGCGGCCATGTTGCGCCAGAGCATCGCGGTGGGGCGCACCAGCGTCTCGCCGAGGGACACCACCGGCAGCTCGAGCGGGATCCCGCCCGCCTCGTACACCCCGTTGCGCACGGCCGCCGCGACCTCGGTGAGGTGCTTGTTGCACGGGGTGAGGTCGGAGGCGGTGTTGGCGATGGCGATCTGCGGCCGGTCGAAGGCGTCCTCGGGCACCCCGCGCCGCATCCACGCCCGGTGGATGTAGGCGTCGCGGCCCGAGCCCTGGTACCACTGCGCGCTCCGGAGCGTCATCGCCACCCCTCCGTCCGACCGACCACCATGGTGGCCAGGCTAGGGCTGCCGGTCGCGGGCCGGCTCGGCGTCCCCGCCGATGTAGCGGGGCCGTCCGGCCAGCGGGGCGACCACCAGCTGGGCGAGCGCCACGGCCAGGATGACGAACGGGACGGCCGGAGGCCCTGCGAGGTGCCCGACCGCACCCGCGACCACCACCGACAGCGCCGCCAGCGCGTACCCGCCGGACTGCGCCAGCCCCGACAGCCGCGCCGTCTGGGCGGACGTCCGGCTGCGCAGCCCCATCAGCGCCAGCGCGACCACCAGGCTGGTCCCGGTCGACAACCCCAGCGCCACCGCCCAGACGAGCACCGCCGACGGCCACGCGACCAGCCCGACCGCGGCCACCACGGCCGGCAGCGTGCAGCCGACCGCGACCCAGCGCTGGTCACGACGCCGGCCCATCAGCACGGTCACCGCCAGCCCGGCGACGATGCTGACCACCTGGGCCACCAGCAGGTACTGCCCGGTGGTCTGCGCCGGCAGCCCGCGGGCCGCCTCGATGCTCGGCAGCCAGGTCACCAGCAGGAAGTAGCAGCACGACTGCAACCCCATGAAGGCGGTGACGTGCCAGGCGCCGGCGTGCCGCCAGAGCGCGGCCGGCGGCGTCGTCGGGAGGACGTCCGGCACGGTCGGCGGGGCGTCCGCGGGACGGCGGCGGGTCTGCGCCCACCAGACGAGGGCGGCGAGCGCGGTGACCACCGCCCAGCAGCCCACCGCC
>NZ_QPKK01000159.1 GCF_003344635.1 Desertihabitans aurantiacus | reverse complement strand
CGGCCGCGTCCAGGCCCGCCAGGTCCTCCGCGGCCGCGGCCAGCCTCCGCACCGACGCCTCGTCGGCAGCCACCGGCGTGTCGGCGCTCGCCGGGTCGCCGGGCCAGCCCGTGCCGGGCGGGACGGGGGAGTCGAAGGGCTGACCGGTCAGCGGGTGCGGGTCCACCGGCCCTCCCTCCTCCTGCTCACCCGAGCAGCTCCTCGACCACCGGCAGGATCGCCCGCAGCTGGCTGGCACCGCCGCCCCTGGCCATCATCTGGTGCCAGTACAGCCCGTCGCCGACCAGCAGCACCAGCCGGGCCCGCGCCGGGTCGCCGATCTCCTCGGTGAGTACCTCCAGCCAGCGGGCCTCCAGCCGGCGCAGCTGCGCCCGGGCCCGCGTGCCGGCGTCCTGGGTGAGCCGCATGGCCGCCATCACCAGGTCGGAGAACTCGTCGGAGGAGCTGACGTCGGAGGTGCGCAGGTAGTACTGCACCGGGCCCTCCGGGGCCGAGCGCATCGCGGCGACGTCCTCCCGGCCCAGCTCCTCCAGCCGCTCCAGCAGCCCGTCGACCAGCGCCTCGCGGCTGGCGAAGTGGTAGAGCAGCCCGCCCTTGGTCACCCCGGCCCGGGCGGCCACGGCCTCGATGGTGGCGCTGCGCTCGCCGTCCTCGATCAGCACCCGGGCGAAGGCGTCGAGCACCTTGGCCCGGGCCGCGGGTGGCCGGGGCATCAGCCCCGCCGACGCAGGTACAGGTCGAAGGCGGTGTAGAGCAGCCGGCTGAGCGGCAGGTCCCACTCGCCGAGGTTCTCATACGCCTCCCCGCCGGTGCCCACCTTGAACTGGATCAGCCCCAGGTGCGGGTCGTCGCCGGCGACCGAGTCGGTGATCCCGCGCAGGTCGTAGACGTCGGCGCCGGCCTCCAGCGCGTCGGTCATCATCCGCCACTGGATGGCGTTGGAGCCGCGGACGTCCCGCTTCTCGGAGGTGGAGGCGCCGTAGGCGTACCAGACGTGCCCGCCGACCCGGGTCCAGATCGTCGCCGCCACCAGGTCGCCCTCGTGCTCGGCGAGGTAGAGCCGGATCCGGTCCTCGGCCTCGGGCTGCAGCGCGGCGAACATCGTCTCGAAGTAGGACAGCGGGCGCGGGGTGAACCCGTCGCGGGAGGCCGTCTCGGCGTACACCCGGTGGAACGCGGGCAGGTCGGAGACGTCGCCGACCCGCACGGTCACGCCGGCCTTGTCGGCCTTCTTGATGTTGCGCCGCCACAGCTGGTTCATGCCCTTGAGCAGCGACTCCGGGGTCTGGCCGGTCAGCCGCACCCAGAACCGGTACGTCGGCTGCCCGGCGGCGAACCCCTCGCCCTCGGGCTTCGGCGGCAGCCAGCCCAGCGAGCGCAGCTGGTTGCGGGTGCGGGTGCCGACCGGGTCGACGACGTCCGGCTTCACCTCGGTGAGGGAGCGGACGTCCTCGTCGGCCACCGCCGCCTTGATGGTGGCCGCGTGCCAGGTGCGCCACACCACCGGCGGGCCGATCCGGACGCCGAACGCCCCGCGCCGCTTGAGGTGGCGGGCCATCGGCCTCAGCAGGGCGCCGAGGTCGTCGGTGTCCCAGTCCAGCACCGGGCCCTCCGGCAGGTAGGCCAGGTAGCGGCGCACCTTCGGCAGCTGGCGGTAGAGCACCAGCCCGGCCCCCACCAGCTGCCCGTCCTCGAACCACCCCAGCGACTCACTCGTCCACTCCGGCTTGGCCCGGGCCCAGGCCGGGGTCTGCAGGTAGCTCGCCGACGGCCGGCTGGCCAGGAAGGCCAGGTGCTCGGCCTCGGTGATGGTCCGCACGGTGGTGGTCACGAGCGACGAGGCTACCGGCCCAGCACCTCCCGGGCCTGCCGCACGATGCCCTCGGGCGACATCTGGAAGTGGTCGAGCAGGTAGGCCGCCGAGCCCGTAGGGGCGAACCCGTCGATGCCCAGCATCCGCATCGGTACGGGGTGGGAGCGGACCACGGTCTCGGCCACCGCGCCGCCGAGCCCGCCCCGCGGGACGGCCTCCTCGACGGTGACGATGCCGGCGGTCTCGCGGGCCGCGCGGACCACGGCGTCGGTGTCCAGCGGGCTGACCGAGGTCATCGACAGCACCCGGGCCGAGATGCCGTCGGCGGCCAGCAGCTCTGCGGCCGCGAGCGTCCGCCACACCACGGTGCCGTTGGCGATGAGCGTGACGTCGTCGCCCTCCCGGAGCACGGTCGCCCGTCCCGGCTCGAGCACGAGGTCCGGCCCGTGCACGGCCGGCACCGGCATCCGGCTGACCCGGACGAACACCGGACCGTCGTAGCCGGCGGCCCAGCGGATCGCCGCCGCGGTCTCGGCCGGGTCGGCCGGCACCAGCACCACCATCCGGTCGATCGCCCGCATCCAGGCGACGTCCTCGATCGAGTGGTGGGTGGGGCCGAGCTCGCCGTAGGCGACCCCCGGGCTCATCCCGCAGAGCTTGATGTTGTTCCCCGAGTAGGCGGCGTCGACCTTGATCTGCTCCATCGCCCGGGCGGTGAGGAAGCACGCGGCGCCGGAGACGAACGGGATCCGTCCGCTGGCGGCCAGACCGGCGGCCATGCCCACCATGTCCTGCTCGGCGATGCCGACGTTGACCAGCCGGTCGGGGAAGGCGGTCCGGAAGGCGTCGAGCTTGCTGGAGCCGACCGAGTCGTTGACCACGCCGACGATGCGCTCGTCCTCGCGGGCCAGCGCGACCAGCGTGTCGACGAAGGCGTCGCGGCAGTCGAAGGTGCGCTCGGCGCCGGCGAGCAGCTGGGTCATGCCGGTCCTCCCGGGGTCAGCGCGAGCAGCTCGTCCCGCGCGGTCGCGTACTGGTCGGCGTCGGGCACCTTGTGGTGCCAGGCCACCTGGTCGCTCATGAACGAGATCGGGTGGCCCTTGTGGGTGTGGGCGATGACGAACCGGGGACGTCCCTCCGGACGCTCGGGAGAGCCCAGCAGGTCGAGCAGGGCGCCGTGGTCGTGGCCGTCCACCTCGCTGACGGCGAACCCGAAGGCCCGCGCCTTGTCGCCCAGCGGCGCCAGGTCCATCGAGGCCTCGGTGCTGGCGCCCTGCTGCAGGCCGTTGCGGTCGACCACCACGGTCAGGTTGTCCAGCCGGTAGTGCGACGCGGTCATCATCGCCTCCCAGTTGCTGCCCTCCTGCATCTCCCCGTCCCCGGTCAGCACGAACACCTGGCGCTCCGAGCCGTCCAGCCGGGCGGCCAGCGCGTGCCCGACCCCGATCGGCAGGCCGTGCCCGAGCGGGCCCGTGCTCGCCTCGATCCCCGGCACCGACCGCCGCTTCGGGTGGCCGTTGAGGCTCGACAGCGGTTTGAGGAAGGTGGCCAGCTGCTCCACCGGCAGGAAGCCGAAGGCGGCCAGCGTCACGTAGTAGCTGCCGGCGACGTGGCCCTTGCTGAGGATGAAGCGGTCGCGCTCGGGGTCCTCGACCCGGTCCGGGGCGACGTCGAGGACCGCGCCGTAGAGGACGGTGAGCACGTCGATGGCGGAGAAGTCGCCCCCGATGTGGCCGGCCCCGGCGAAGTGCACCAGGGCGAGGTCCTGCAGCCGGATCTGGCGCGCGGTCTCGGCCAGGTGCGCGACCACCTCCGCACGCGGACTGCCGGCGGGCAGCCGCGTGGTCGCCTCCAGGCTGAGGTGGGCGTGGCTGAGCAGGCTGCCCATCAGTCCTCCCCGACCATCGCGGTGAGCAGGGCGCGCTGCACGAGCTTCTGGGCGGCGAGCGCGTCGTGGCGGGACTGCGCCTCGGCCAGCGCCTGCTCGTCGATGGTGTCCAGCGCGCGGTGGATCGCCTTCATCGCCCGGACGCCGGCCCGCGCGGCCTCCACGCTGTCCTCGCGGAAGGGGAACTGGTCGAGCTGCCACACCCCCTCCCAGCCGTTCTTGCGCAGGGTGTGGAAGAACTCCAGCGTCTCGACCAGGTGCACCGAGCCGACCACCATGTCGTCGTCCCAGCCGCGCATGTTGTCGTTGACGTCGATGGCGAACAGCCGACCGTGGTCGATGCACAGCTGGGCGGCGTCGGCCGGGGTCTCCTGGCCGTAGAGGGAGTGGCCGAAGTCGAGCAGCACCCCGAGGTTGGGCAGCCCGATCCGCTCGATCCCCAGCAGGGTGCGGGCCGCGGTCGGGAAGATGATCCGCACCCGCGGCTCGCGCGGCTTGTACTCGATGACGAAGCGCATGTCCGGGTGCGCCCCGCACAGCTCACCCAGACCGTCCAGGGCCTGCTGCCAGACCCGCTGGTGGTCGACCTGGAAGGGGTAGTCCCAGCCGTCCTGGCCGAACCAGAGCTTGACGTAGTCGCAGCCCAGCTCCCGGGCCACCCCGGTCGCCTCGTGCAGCACCTCCAGGGCGTGCCGGCGCACGCCGGGGTCGGGGTGGGTGATCGAGCCCTTGACGAACTCGGAGTTGTAGATCTCGGGGGTGATCGCCACCGCCGACAGGCGCTGGGCGGCCAGCGCGGCGCGCAGCTCGTCCAGCGAGCCGTCGAACCCGGGGAAGGGCCAGTTGAGGTCGACCACCGACAGGTCGCCCACCGCGCCGGCCCGTTCGATCTGCTCCAGCAGACCGACCGGGGGGCCGTAGCCCTCGGTGGCGTAGCGGTCGACGTAGCTGGCGAAGTGCCAGATGCCGGCGCCGAAGCGGGGCAGCTCGGTCATGACGCTCCTTCTCGGGTGGTGGCGGCGTAGCGGCGGATCTTGGCGAACATGTCGGCCATCAGGAACCGGACGTCGACGGCCTCGCAGACCCTGATCGGGTGTCCGGAGCCGGGCACGTAGTGGCCCTCGGCGCCGAACCGGGGCGCGGGCACCGTGCGGAAGCTGCCGCTGCCCGGGTAGAGCATCAGCGCCACGGCCGGGGAGTCACCCAGCGAGCGGGACTCGATCGGCGCACCGTGCCAGCGGGCGTTCCACTCGTGCAGCTGGCGGATGAGGTAGGCGCCGAGCGGGCCGGCGTCGCCGATCTCCTCGTCCAGCTCGGCGTAGGAGACCGAGACCATCCGGTACACGCTGCGGGGCACCTGCCAGATCTGCATCCCGGAGTCGAAGACGACGTTCGCGGCGGCGATGTCGTTGGACAGGTTGAACTCGGTCTTGCTCACCGCGTCGCGCCCGTCGTGGGCGTCCCCGCCGATCCAGATCACCACCACCTCCCGCTCCACCACCGCGGGGTCGAGCAGGATGGCCGAGGCCATGTCGGTGAGCGGGCCGAGGAAGGCGACGTAGAGCGGGTCGTCCCAGCTGGCCCGCATCGACTCCTCGAGGATCAGCCGGGCGCCGGGGCTGTCCTGCGGGGTGGCCTCGTCGGGGATCGGCTCGGCCGCCCCGTTGGCCACCGGCACCGTCCCCTCCAGACCGGTCAGCCGGAGCAGGTGGTCGATCTCGTCACGGGAGTCGAGCATGCTGCGGTCGCTGCGGCGGATGCCGAAGTGGGCGGCGACGAGCCCCCGGACGTCCAGCGTGGGCGACAGCAGCGCGTGCACGATCGCGAACTGGTCGTCCGCCTCGTTCTTGGCGTCGGTGTTGAGGACGACCCGGCGCCGGGTCGGCGCGGGCGTCGCTGCCTGCTGCATGTCGGACCTCGCTGTTGCATATGGATTCGACCACGAATAGCATGAACGATGCCGAAGAGGCGTGTCTGTGTCAAGGGAGTCGCAGCAGGGAGGGCCGACCACGATGACGTGCATCCTCGCCATCGACCACGGGACCACCAACACCAAGGCCGTGCTGGTCGACGGAGCAGGACGGGTGCTCGCCCGGGGGGCCGCGCCGGTGCGGCTCTCGGTCCCGCGACCGGGGGAGGCCGAGCAGGACGCCGAGGAGCTGTGGGCCAGCTGCCGGCTCGCGGTCGCCCGCTGCCTGGACGGCCGCCCGGCCCCCGACGCCGTCGCGCTCAGCAACCAGCGCGAGTCGGTGGTGGCCTGGGACCGGCGCACCGGCGAGGCCGTCGGTCCGGTGCTGGGCTGGCAGGACACCCGCACCGCCGCCTGGTGCGCCGGGCCCGAGGTGGCGGCGTTCGCCGGGCTGGTCCGGGAGCGGACCGGACTGCCGGTCGACGCCATGTTCTCCGCGCCCAAGCTGCGCTGGCTGCTGCGGGCCCATCCCGGGCGCGACCTCGCCGTCGGCACCATCGACAGCTGGCTGCTGCACCGGCTGAGCGGCGGGACGGTGCACCGCTGCGAGGCCGGCAACGCCTCCCGGACACTGCTCTACGACGTGGCCGAGCTGGCCTGGTCGGCCGAGCTGTGCGAGGCCTTCGGGGTGCCGCTGGGCAGCCTGCCGGAG
Organism: Desertihabitans aurantiacus; assembly: GCF_003344635.1. Lineage (GTDB taxonomy): Bacteria > Actinomycetota > Actinomycetes > Propionibacteriales > Propionibacteriaceae > Desertihabitans > Desertihabitans aurantiacus. The sequence continues at coordinate 3,031 of NZ_QPKK01000159.1, read as the reverse complement.
GTGGTGCGCTCCGACGGCGGGTTCGGCGCCGTCCGCGGGCTGCCGGGGGTGCGGGACGGGACGCCGGTGGTCGCCGTGCTCGCCGACTCCCACGCCGCCCTCTACGCCCAGGGCTGCCGCGAGCCCGGCACCGGCAAGGCCACCTACGGCACCGGCTCCTCGGTGATGACGCCGACCGAGCGGTTCGACCCGGGTACCGGGCTGACCAGCACGCTGGCCTGGCTGACCGACCGGCCCCGCCACGCCCGCGAGGGCAACATCGTCACCGCCGGTGCGGGGCTGGCCTGGTTGGCGCGGCTGACCGGGGTGGCCGACGTGGCCACGCTGCTCGAGCTGGCCGGCCGCGTCCCGGACTCCGGCGGGGTGGTCTTCGTGCCGGCGCTGGCCGGGCTCGGCGCCCCGCACTGGGACCGCTTCGCCACCGGCACCGTGCTCGGCCTGACCGAGCACACCAGCACCGCCGAGCTGGCCCGCGCCGGCGTGGAGGCGCTGGCGCACCAGGTGTGCGACGTGGTCGAGGTGGTGGCCCGGGAGGCCGAGCCGCTGCGGGTGCTCCGCGCCGACGGCGGTCCGACGGCGTCCGCGCTGCTGATGCAGACCCAGGCCGACCTGCTCGGGCTGGAGGTCGAGGTGGCCGAGGTCGCCGAGCTGTCCGCCCTCGGCGCGGCCCAGCTGGCCCTGGTCACTCTCGGCGGCACCCTGCCCGAGGTCTCGACCTCGGCCCGCTACGTCCCGACCGGGTCGGCGGCCGACCGGGCGGCCCGGCGGGAGCGCTGGCGGGAGGCGGTGGCGGTGGCGCGCGGTCCGGCGGGTACCTCGGAGCGGGGCGCGGGTGGGCAGCAGCCCACTAAGGTGGCCGCACCGTCAGCGAGAGGAGCCGCAGCATGGTGAGCAGCAGACTCGCCGTCCCGGTGGACGGCCAGGTGCGGCTGCTGACCAAGGTGGCGCGGATGTACCACGAGCGGGGCATCCGCCAGGCCGACATCGCCAAGTCGCTGCACATCTCCCAGGCCAAGGTGTCCCGGCTGCTCAAGCGGGCCGTCGACCTGGGCATCGTGCGCACCATCGTGGTGGTCAGCCAGGGGGTGCACGCCGAGCTGGAGGAGCAGCTGGAGGAGCGGTTCGGGCTGCTGGAGGCGGTGGTGGTCGACGTCGACGCCGACGCCGACGAGGGCGACGTGCTGGGCGCGGTGGGCTCGGTGGCCGCCAGCCACCTCGAGGCCACCCTCTCCGGTGGCGACCGGATCGGCATCTCCTCCTGGAGCCAGACCCTGCTGGCGATGCTGGACCGGATGCGCCCCTTCAAGGTGCCGGCGGCCGAGACCGTGGTGCAGCTGCTGGGAGGGGTCGGCAGCCCGGAGGTGCAGGTGCAGGCGCACCGGCTGCTGGGTGAGCTGGCCCGGATGCTGGGGGCCGACCCGGTCGCGGTGCAGGCCCCGGGGGTGGTGGCCGACCGGCGGCTGCGCAACGCGCTGATGAAGGATGCCCTCGGCGACGTCGCCGGCCGCTGGTCGCAGCTGACGATGGCCCTGGTCGGGATCGGCAGCATCGAGCCGTCGGAGCTGCTCGCCGAGAGCGGGAACGCCTTCTCCGCCGCGGACCGGCAGCGGCTGCTCGACCAGGGCGCGGTCGGCAACGTCTGCCACCACTACTTCACCGCCGAGGGCACCCACATCGGCGGCGACCTCGAGCAGCGGACGATCTCGATCCCGGTGCCGGCCTACCTCGCCATCCCGCGCCGGGTCGGGGTCGCCGGCGGGGCGCACAAGCACGCCGCGGTCCGGGCGGCGGTGCGGGGCGGCTGGGTGAACGTGCTGGTGACCGACGCCATCACCGCCCGGACCCTGCTGGAGCTGGCTCCGGCCGACGCCTGAGGTCGGCCGGCGTGGCGGCCGGTTCGGGCCGGTGCACCCCGCGCGGGCGGTAGCCGAGCGAGCCCGCCACGCCGACCAGGTCGGCCAGCAACCAGACGATGGCCAGCCACATCTCGGTGCCCTGCAGACCCGGCCGGGTCGCGGGCGCGCCGGCGGTGCTGGGGTGCGGGGCCTGGAAGCCGAAGCCGTGGCCGTCGGTCCAGTGGCCCAGGGCGTCGCGGAGCAGCCCGCGGGCCACCTCCGTCACCTCCTCCGACCGGTGCCCGGTGTGCCGGGTCAGCCAGAGCGGGTGCGCCACGTCCAGCACGTTGCAGGCGTTCTGCCGCTCGGGGCGGAAGAACCGGGTGTCGCGCACGTGCTCCAGCACGGTGTCGACCACCCGCTCGGCGTGCGGCACCGGCAGCCCGAACTGGGCGAAGGTGCCGCGGGAGGCCCGGTAGTAGCCGTTGACGATCTGCAGCAGCCCGTCCGCGGGCCGGGGCGAGCCCCACATCCCGGTGCGCGGGTCGGCCGTGGCCAGCAGCCAGCCGAAGAGGGCCTCGGCCGCGCCCGGACGAGCCGGCGCGCCGTCTCGGCTGTTCCAGTGCAGCGCGGTGCCGAGGACGTCCACCCAGTGCCCGGAGCGCCAGGCCTGGTCCTGCCAGGGCAGCGCCTCCAGCCCGGCCACCACGTCCTCGGCCGAGGCCTCGGCCACCACCCGCACCGGGTGCGGGAAGGCGCTGCCGAGCAGGTCGAGGGCGTAGCCGACGCAGAGCACGGAGTAGCTGGCGTCGGGGTCGAACAGCCCCGGCCGGGGGGCGCGCTGGGTGCCGTCGGGGTCCAGCGGCCCCACCATCCCGGTGGCCGCGTCCTGCCAGCCGCGCAGCCGAGCCACCTGCTCCGCGGCGTCGAGCTGGGTCGGGGCCCGGCGGAGCAGCAGGTCGGCGATCTCGACCGCGTCGCACTGGGCCCGGACGCCGACCGGCGCCTCCGGGGTGTCGACGAAGAGCCGGGTGCCGGCGTCCCAGCAGCGGGCCAGGACGTCCTCGGCCTGCTCGCGGGCCCGGTCGGCGAACGCCGCCACCGCACCGGCCAGGTCGTCGCCGACCTCCGGCCGGGCGGGGGCCGGTGGTGCCAGCGCGGGCACCCGCCAGCGCAGCACCCGGGCCGGGTTGCCG
>NZ_QPKK01000158.1 GCF_003344635.1 Desertihabitans aurantiacus | reverse complement strand
GACGGGCTCGACCCGGCCCGCTACCCGGTGGTCGTCGTCCCGGCCACCACCACCGTCCCCGAGCGCACCCACGCCTGGCTGACCGCCGTGCAGGACGGCGGCGGGACGGTGCTGCGGGTCGGCAGCCCGGTCGGCGTCGGCGGCCGCGAGGTGGCCGCCGGGTCGCTGGCCGCCGCCCTCGGCGAGGTCGTCGGACCGCTGCTCGTGCCCGACCGCCGCGCGCCCTCGCTCGGGGTGGTGGTGCGCCATACCGCCGAGGCCGAGGTGGTGCTGCTGGCCAACACCAGCCCGGAGCCGCTGCAGCGCTCGCTCACCTCGAGCAGCCGGCACACCCGCTACGAGCAGTGGGACCCGGTGACCGGACGGCTGGTGCACGCCGGCGCGCTGGCCGACGGGATCGCGCTGGAGCTGGAGCCCTACCAGGCGACCGCGCTGCTGCTCAGCGACGCCCCCGCACCCGCCGAGCCGGCCCCGCCGGCCGCCGGGGACGGGTCGTCGACCCCCCTCGCCGACGGCTGGGCCGTCACCTTCCCCGAGCAGGCGCCGACCCCGGTGGACCTGCCGCACGTGTGGGAGGAGACCGGCCGGCCCGGGTTCTCCGGCACCGCCCGCTACACCACCACCGTCGAGCTGGACGCCCTGCCCGACGGCGCCCGGGTCGTCCTCGACCTCGGCGGGGTGACGCCGGTCGGCGACGCCGGCGCCGACGAGGGGCTGGTCGGCCCGTCCTACCGGGCCCGCGTGCGCGGACCGGTCGGGGAGGTCGCGGCGGTGGAGGTCAACGGCACCGCGTGCGGGGTGCTGTGGTGCCCGCCGTACCGGGTCGACGTCACCGACGCCGTCCGGCCGGGACGCAACGAGGTCGCGGTCGAGGTCGCCAACACCGCCGCCAACGCGCTGTCGGTCGACGAGGAGATCCACCGGCTGGCCGCCGAGGCCGAGCGGCGCGACGGCCGCCGGTTCCGGATGCAGCAGCTGGACCGGGCGGCCGAGAGCGTGCGCTCGGGACTGCTCGCCGTGCCGACCCTGCGGGTGCACGCGCCGACCCCGCCCCGCTGACCCGCACACCGCCGCCCACCCGTGACGTCTGAGGAGAAGTGATGGCCCCCGCCGCGCCCACCAACGCCCCCGCCCGCATCGTCCAGGTCGGCGCCTCCGGCTTCGGCCGGGTGCACCGCGAGCGGATCGCGGCCGCGCAGCAGCGCGGCGAGGCCGAGCTGGTCGCCGTCGTCGACCCCTTCGTCGGCGAGCTGGCCGGACCCGACGCCGGTGTTCCGCTGCTGGGCACCCTGCCCGAGGCGCTGCAGGCGTCCGGGAGGGTGGATGTGGTGAGCATCGCCGCACCGATCGCCGAGCACGCCGAGCTGGCGACGCTGGCGCTGCAGGCCGGGGCGGACGTCCTGCTGGAGAAGCCGCCGGTGGCGGTCTGGTCGGACTTCGAGCGGCTGCTCGAGCTGCAGCGCAGCACCGGCCGGCTGGTGCAGGTCGGCTTCCAGAGCCTGGCCACCGACGGCGCCGACCTGCTCGGCTCCGACGCCCTCGGGCTCGGCGCGCTGCAGCAGGTGGGCGCGGTCGGGCTGTGGCTGCGCACGCTGGGCTACTGGTCGCGCTCGCCGTGGGCGGGCCGGCGCACCCTCGAAGGGCGTCCGGTGGTGGACGGGGTGGTGACCAACCCGCTGGCCCACGCGGTGGCGACCGCGCTGGCCGTGGTGGGCTGCCGCCGGGCCGAGGACGTCGACGAGGTGGGGGTCGAGCTGTTCCGGGCGAACGCCATCGACGCCGATGACACCTCGGTGGTGCGGGTGCGGACCACCGGCGGCGACGTCGTCACCTGCGCGCTCACCCTCTGCTCGCCGGTGCAGCAGGACCCGTGGGTCGAGGTGGTGGGCGAGCGGGGGCGGGCCCGCTACCTCTACACCGAGGACCGGATCGAGGTCACCACCGCCGACGGCAGCCGCACCGTCGCGGTCACCCGCACCGACCCGCTGGCCAACCTGCTCGCCGCCCGGCGGGGCGAGGTCGAGCTGATGGTGCCGCTGGTCAGCACCGGCGCGTTCATGCGGGTGATGGACGCCGTCGGCCGGACGACGCCGGTCCCGATCCCCGCCTCGGGCGTCCGCTGGGTGGGGGAGGGCGCCGACCGCCACCCCGAGGTCGAGCAGGTCGAGCACTGGGCGCAGGAGGCCGTCCGGCAGGGACGCACCTTCACCGAGCTCGGCGTGCCCTGGGCGCGGGCCGGGGCGACCACGGCCTGACCCTCCGTCGGGGGCGCGGGGCGCGCCCGTCCGCTGCGGTGGTCCTAGGCTGCCGGGCGTGAGCCACCCCGACCCGATCCCGCCGCCGGAACCGCTGCACCTGCGCGACGTCGTGCTGGTCGAGACCGGTGAGCGGACCGACCTCTGGGTGGCCGACGGCCGGCTGGTCGACGGTCCGGTCGCCGGAGCCAGCACCGTCGCCGACGGCGGCTGGGTGCTGCCCGGCCTGGTCGACGCCCACTGCCACGTCGGGCTGGAGGCCGCCGGCGCGGTGGACCGGGCCCGGGCCGAGCAGCACGCGCTGACCGAGCGGGCTGCCGGCGTCCTGCTGCTCCGCGACGCCGGGTCGCCGGCCGACACCCGCTGGATCGACGACCGGGACGACCTGCCGCGGGTGGTCCGCGCCGGTCGCCACATCGCCCGCCCGCGGCGCTACCTGCGCGACTACGCCGACGAGGTCGAGCCCGACGGACTGGTCGCGGCGGTGGAGCGGCAGGCCGCCCGCGGCGACGGCTGGATCAAGCTGGTGGGGGACTGGATCGACCGCTCCGTGGGCGACCTCACCCCGCTGTGGCCCACCGACGTCGCCGCCGCGGCGGTCGAGCGGGCGCACGAGCTGGGCTGCCGGGTGACCGTGCACGTGTTCTCGGAGCAGGCGGTGGCCGAGCTGGTCGCGTCCGGGGTGGACGGGGTCGAGCACGGCACCGGGATGACCGACGCCGTCATCGCGCAGATGGCCGAGCGGCAGGTCGCGCTGGTGCCGACCCTGGTGCAGCTGGAGAACTTCCCCCGCTTCGCCGCCCAGGGCCGGGAGAAGTTCCCCCGCTACGCCGCCCACATGGACGACCTCCACGCCCGCCGGTTCGACACCATCGGCCGGGCGGTCGAGGCCGGCGTCCCGGTCTACGCCGGCACCGATGCCGGTGGGTTCCTGCCGCACGGGCAGATCGCCCGCGAGGTGGCGGCGCTGGCCCGGCTGGTCGGTCCCGGGAGCGCCCTCGGGGCGGCGTCCTGGCGGGCGCGGGAGTGGCTCGGCCATCCCGGCCTCACCCCGGGCGCCCCCGCCGACCTGGTCGTCCTCGACGCCGACCCGCGGGTCGAGCCCGGGGTCCTGGCCTCCCCTCGCCGGGTGGTGCTGCGCGGCCGCGTGGTGTGAGCGCGCCGGCCCACGGCGTTTGGTGGCGGCGTCCGGCTCTGGCAGAATGGCCCGCGCATCCGTGCTGCCCTGGTGCCCTCTCTCCGCCGGGCGCAGCGTTGGTCCACCCGGGTTGACGTGCGCTGCCCCACCAGCGCGCCGACTGCTCACCCACCGCGCCGGGGCCGTCCCGGCCGAACCACCAGGAGAAACCACACCCGTGGCTGTCAAGATTCGTCTGAAGCGACTCGGCAAGATCCGTTCGCCGCACTACCGCATCGTCGTCATGGACTCGCGCCAGAAGCGCGACGGCCGGGCGATCGAGGAGATCGGGCTCTACCACCCGAAGAACGACCCGTCGGTGATCCAGGTCGACTCCGAGCGCGCCCAGTACTGGCTCGGCGTCGGCGCCCAGCCGACCGAGGCCGTCGTCGCCATCTTCAAGCGCAGCGGGGACTGGCAGAAGTTCTCCGGCGACACCTCCCCGTCGGGCATCGACCCGCAGGCGGAGAAGAGGGACAAGACCGCGCTGTTCAACGCCGCGCTGGCCGACACCGCCGACGAGCCCAGCGTGGCCGCGTTCAGCGGCCGCAAGAAGGCCGACGAGACCTCCACCGAGGCCGCCGCGGCCGAGACGGGCGCAGGGGAGACCTCGACCGACGAGTCCTCCACCGAGGCCTGAGGTGCTGGCCGACGCGCTGGAGCACCTGGTCCGCGGCCTGGTCACCCACCCCGACGACGTGCGGGTGCGTGACGTCGACGGCCGCCGCGGACGGATGCTCGAGGTGCGCGTGCACCCCGACGACGTCGGCAAGGTGATCGGTCGCCAGGGGCGCACGGCGAGCGCGCTGCGCACCGTGATCACCGCCCTGGCCGGACGGGACCGGATCCGCGTCGACTTCGTCGACGTCGACCGTCCCCGGCGGGGCGGACGCTGAGCCGGTGACGGCAGTCGACGTGGTGGTCGGCCGGGTCGGCCGACCGCACGGCGTGCGGGGTGAGCTCAGCATCGAGCTGCGCACCGACGAACCGATGAGGCGCTTCGCGCCGGGTGCCGCCGTGCACCTGGTGCGGAGCGCCGCGGCGCGTCCGGGGCTGGACCACTGGCCGGTCGAGCGGACGGTGACGGTGGACAGCACCCGCTGGCACCAGGGCCGGTTGCTGGTGCGCCTGGACGGGGTGGACGACCGCGACACCGCCGAGGCGCTGCGGGAGCTGCTGCTGGTGGTCCGCGTCGAGGAGGACGAGGAGCCCGAGGAGCCCGGGGAGTACTACGACCGGCAGCTGGTCGGCCTGGCCGTGCTCGACGCCTCCGGGCAGCGTGCCGGCACGGTCCGGGGCGTCGTGCACCTGCCGGGCCAGGACCTGCTCGAGGTCGACGTCGAGGGCGGACGCCGGTTGGTGCCCTTCGTCGAGGCGCTGGTGCCCGAGGTCGACCTGGAGGCCGGCCACGTGCGGCTGGCCGACGTCGAGGGGCTGCTGGACGACCTCGAGGCATAGCCCCCGGTCGTCGGACGAACGTGACGTCGAGCACGCGAGGACCACCTTGGTTTCGGGGGTCCTGGCGGAGAACTAAGGTGAGGCTGTGGCAACGACGACGATCTCGGCGCAGCGCAGGGCACTGCGTTCGACGGTGGCCAAGAAGGTCATCATGGCGGTCTCCGGCCTCATCATGGTCGGCTACCTGCTCGCCCACATGTACGGCAACCTCAAGGCCTTCTCGGGGATGCAGGCCTTCGACGAGTACTCCCACCACCTGCGCGAGCTCGGCGAGCCGATCCTGCCGCCCAGCGGCGCGCTGTGGATCATCCGGGTGGTGCTGCTGGTCGCGGTGGTGGCCCACATCTGGGCGGCGGTGCTGCTGGCCCGGCGGTCCTGGACCTCGGCCGGGGTCAACCGCTACGAGACCAGGCGCAACCGGCGCGGCATCCAGCGCACCTACGCCTCCTTCACGCTGCGCAGCGGCGGTCTCGTCATCGCCCTGTTCGTCGTCTACCACCTGGCGCACCTGACCTGGCACTGGATCGAGCCGGGCGGCTCCTCGCCCTCGCCCTACGGCCGGCTGGTCGCCGGGTTCTCCGTGTGGTGGGTGGTCGCGCTCTACGTCATCGCCCTGCTCGCGGTGGGCTTCCACCTGCGCCACGGCGTCGCCAGCGCGCTCTACACCCTCGGCGCCGGCACCACCGCCACCGCCCGGCAGGTGATCGTGGTGCTCTCGATCGTCACCGCACTGGTCATCACCGTCGGCTTCCTCCTCGTCCCCTTCAGCGTCCTCCTGGGAGTGATCCAGTGACCGACCACAACCCGTTCGAGAACCCCGGGCAGAGCTACGACAGCACCGACCGCGACGACCAGCCGATGGACCCGCGCGGTGGCCGCGAGGCCGAGGGCATGGCCGAGCAGGAGTCGACCTTCCCGGTGAGCGAGAACGCTCCCTCCGGTCCGGAGCAGCAGCAGCTGCCCGACGCCGACGCCTACTTCAGCCTCGGCGACCCGATCGCCGACACCAAGGCCCCGGGCGGGCCGATCGAGTCGCGGTGGTCGGAGCGCAAGTTCGGCGCCAAGCTGGTCAACCCCGCCAACCGGCGCAAGCTCAGCGTCATCATCGTCGGCACCGGGCTGGCCGGGGCCTCGGCCGCCGCCACGCTGGGCGAGAGCGGCTACCAGGTGAAGAGCTTCTGCTACCAGGACAGCCCCCGCCGGGCGCACTCGATCGCGGCCCAGGGCGGCATCAACGCCGCGAAGAACTACCGCAACGACGGCGACTCGACCTTCCGGCTGTTCTACGACACCGTCAAGGGCGGGGACTACCGCAGCCGCGAGTCGAACGTCTACCGGCTGGCCGAGGTCAGCGCGAACATCATCGACCAGTGCGTGGCCCAGGGTGTGCCGTTCGCCCGCGAGTACGGCGGCCTGCTCGACACCCGCTCCTTCGGCGGCGTGCAGGTGCAGCGCACCTTCTACGCCCGCGGCCAGACCGGCCAGCAGCTGCTGCTCGGTGCCTACCAGGCCCTGGAGCGCCAGATCGCGGCCGGCACGGTGACGATGTACGCCAAGCACGACATGCTCGAGCTCGTCGTCGCCGACGGCCGCGCCCGCGGCATCGTGGTCCGCGACCTCACCACCGGTGAGATCGAGACGCACTTCGCCGACGTGGTGGTGCTGGCCACCGGTGGCTACGGCAACGTGTTCTTCCTCTCCACCAACGCGATGGGCAGCAACGTCACCGCCGCCTGGCGGGCCCACCGCAAGGGCGCCTACTTCGCCAACCCCTGCTACACCCAGATCCACCCCACCTGCATCCCGGTCTCCGGCGACTACCAGTCCAAGCTCACGCTGATGAGCGAGTCGCTGCGCAACGACGGCCGGATCTGGGTGCCGAAGTCCGGTGAGGACACCCGCGAGGCGCGCGACATCCCCGAGGACGAGCGCGACTACTACCTGGAGCGCCGCTACCCGGCCTTCGGCAACCTGGTGCCCCGCGACATCGCCTCCCGGGCGGCCAAGGCGGTCTGCGACGAGGGCCGCGGCGTGGGCCCGGGCGGGCTGGGGGTCTACCTCGACTTCGCCGACGCCATCAAGCGCCTGGGCCGCAAGGCCGTCGAGGCCAAGTACGGCAACCTCTTCGACATGTACGCCCAGATCACCGGCGAGGACCCGTACGAGACGCCGATGCGGATCTACCCGGCCGTGCACTACACGATGGGCGGGCTGTGGGTGGACTACGACCTGCAGTCGACCATCCCCGGGCTGTTCGTCACCGGTGAGGCGAACTTCTCCGACCACGGGGCCAACCGGCTGGGCGCCTCGGCGCTGATGCAGGGGCTGGCCGACGGCTACTTCGTGCTGCCCAACACCATCGCCGACTACCTGGCCGACGGGCCGTTCGAGAAGATCGACGACACCCACCCGGCCGCGGTGGAGGCGGTGACCGAGGTCACCGACCGGGTGCAGAAGCTGCTCTCGGTCAAGGGCACCCGCACGGTCGACTCCTTCCACCGCGAGCTCGGTCAGATCATGTGGGAGTACTGCGGCATGGAGCGCAGCGAGGAGGGCCTGCGCAAGGCCATCGGGATGATCCGCGAGCTCCGCGAGGCGTTCTGGAACGACGTCCTGGTGCCGGGTTCGGGCAACGACCTCAACCAGTCCCTGGAGCGGGCCGGCCGGGTGGCCGACTTCCTCGAGCTGGGTGAGCTGATGTGCGTGGACGCCCTGCACCGCCGCGAGTCCTGCGGCGGGCACTTCCGGGCCGAGTCCCAGACCGAGGACGGCGAGGCGCTGCGCCACGACGACCAGTTCGCCTACGTCGCCGCCTGGGAGTTCACCGGCACCGGCCAGCAGCCGGTGCTGCACAAGGAGGATCTCGTCTACGAGTTCGTCGAGATGAAGCAGCGGAGCTACAAGTGAGCGCCGGGACACCCCCGCGCCGGCTCCGAGGAGGGAACGAGTCGTGAACATCACCCTGCGCGTGTGGCGCCAGGCCGGGCCCGACACCGAGGGCCACATGGAGACCATCGAGGTCCCCGACGTCAGCGAGCACATGTCCTTCCTGGAGATGATCGACGTCGTCAACGACCGCCTGACCCTGGAGGGCAAGGAGCCGATCGCGATCGACTCCGACTGCCGTGAGGGCATCTGCGGCACCTGTGGCGTCATGATCAACCGGCAGGCCCACGGCCCGGTGCGGGCCACCGTCTGCCAGCTGCACATGCGCTCGTTCGACGACGGCGAGACCATCGACGTCGAGCCGTGGCGGGCCGACGCCTTCCCGGTGGTCAAGGACCTCGTGGTCGACCGCTCCGCCTTCGACCGGATCATCGCCGCCGGCGGCTACATCAGCGCCCCCACCGGGTCCGCGCCCGAGGCCCACTCCACCCCGGTGAAGAAGGCCGACGCCGACCACGCCTTCGACGCCGCCACCTGCATCGCCTGCGGCGCCTGCGTGGCCGCCTGCCCCAACGGCTCGGCGATGCTGTTCACCGCGGCCAAGGTGACCCACCTGGGGCTGCTGCCGCAGGGCCAGCCCGAGCGGGGCTCCCGGGTGCTGAACATGATCAACCAGCACGACGAGGAGGGCTTCGGCGGCTGCACCAACATCGGCGAGTGCACCGCGGTCTGCCCCAAGGGCATCCCGTTCGACACCATCAGCCAGCTCAACCGCGACATGCTGGGGGCGCTGCTCCGCGGGGAGTGAGCGCACCGGCGTCCAGCCACGGCATCGAGGGCCGTCCCCGTCCGGGGGCGGCCCTCGGCGCGTGCTGGGACGGTCAGCGGACCAGCCGCTCGTTCATGTTCTGCAGGGTGCGGATCATCGGGTAGGTCTGGCCGACCGGGCCACCGGGCTCGGCGTCCCAGCTGAAGTCCTGGCCGACGCTCTCGAAGGTGGCCAGCACCACCCGGTCCCCGACCTGGGTGGTGCCGTAGTCCACCCACAGGCCTGCCTCGTCGCCGGCGTCGACGGCCACCGAGACGTAGCCGGCGCGCCCCCGCGGCACCGGGACGTCGAGCGGATCGGGGCCGACCACCGGCGGGGTGCCCTCCTGCTCCAGGGTGGAGCCGCACTCCTCACCCCAGCGCTGCAACGTCGCCCACGCCCGCCCGGCGGCCGCCTCGTCGGGGAAGGCCATCACCACGGCCGCCGCGGTGACGTCGGAGCTGACCTCGACCAGACGGGTGTCGGTGGCGCCGAGGCTGCCGGTGCCGGCCTGCTGGCAGCGGGAGATCTCCACGTCGTCGACCACCGAGGCCCGGTAGCCGTCGAAGGTGACGCCCTCGCTCCACTCGAAGTCCTCCAGCCGGGGCACCTCCGCGTCCTCCAGCCGGTCCCCGGGGCCCGGGGCGGGTCTGGCGGTGACGGCGGGGGAGGGCGCGATCGGCTGGGACGGCGGTGCACCGAGGACCTGGGCCACCAGGACGCCGGCGCCGACGGCCAGCACGGCCACCGCCGCCACCCCGCCGACGACCTGCCGACGGCGGACCCGGCGCCGGTCGCCCAGCCG
>NZ_QPKK01000157.1 GCF_003344635.1 Desertihabitans aurantiacus | reverse complement strand
GCCGGCGCCGCCGGGTAGCACCCCGACGACCGCCGGCCTCAGTCGGTGGGCCGGCTGCCCAGACCGTCGATCGGCTGGCTGACCGGCTGGCCGGAGCCGTCCCGGCGCGGGTCGACCGCCGGCAGCTCGACCGGGCTGCCGGAGGCCGCGGCCGCCGCCGGGTGCTCCCCGACCCAGGCGGCGATGAGCGCGTCCTCGCCCTTGAGCAGGCGCATGCAGCGCATCCCGCTGGTGGCGCGGCCCTTGCCGGGGTAGGCCGCCAGCGGGGTGACCTTGACCGACCCGGTGTCGGTGCCGGGCAGCGCGCTGGAGCTGCCGGCCACGGTGACCACCGACGCGCCCGGCCCGCCCCCGGCCGACGGCGCGGCGCCGAAGAACAGCACCCGCGCCCCGGCCGACAGCTTGATGCCGGCGATGCCGCCGCCGCTGCGGCCCTGCGGACGCACCGCGGAGGCGGGGAAGTGCAGCAGCTGGGCGTCGGTCGTGACGAAGACCAGCTCCTGGGTGTCGGGGTCGCCCAGCTCGACCGCGCCGACCACCTCGTCACCGTCACGCAGCGCGATCACCTCCCAGGCGTCGCGTCCGAGCACCTCGGGGTTGACCCGCTTCACCACGCCCTGGCGGGTGCCCAGCGCCAGCCCGGGCGAGGCGGGGTCGAGGGTGGTCAGGCAGAGCACCGACTCCCCGGGCTCGAGCACCACCAGCTCGCTCAGCGGCACCCCGCCCTGCAGGTTCGGCGCCGCCGCGGTGCTGGGCAGCTGGGGCAGGTCGAGGGCCTGCACGCGGACCAGCCGGCCGGCGGTGGTCACCACACCGAACTCGCCGCGGGCGGTGGTGCGGATCCGGCTGGTGATGACGTCGTGGCTGGCGCGCCCACCACCGGTGGGCAGCTGCTCGTCCCCGCCGTCGGCGGCCGCGGCGGTGCGGGCCACCAGCCGCGAGCTCGACAGCAGCACCCAGCAGGGGTCGTCGGCCACCTCGAGCGGAGCGGCCGCGGTGGTCGCGGTGACCCCGCTGGAGGCCAGCAGCACGGTCCGCCGGGGGGTGCCGAACTCCTTGGCGACCGCCGCCAGCTCGTCCCCGACGGTCTGGCGCAGCACCGACTCGTCCTCGATGATCCGGGTCAGCGCCTCGATCTCGGTACCGAGCCGGTCCCGCTCGGACTCCAGCTCGATCCGGGAGAACCGGGTCAGCCGGCGCAGCTGCATCTCCAGGATGTAGCTGGCCTGCGGCTCGGACAGCTCGAAGATCTCCATCAGCGACGCGCGTGCGGCGGCGGCGTCGTCGGAGCGGCGGATCACCGCGATCACCGAGTCGATGTCCAGGATGGCGACCAGCAGACCCTCGATCAGGTGCAGCCGCTCGGTGGCCTTGTCCCGGTCGAAGCGGGTACGGCGCAGGGTGACCTCGAGGCGGTGGTCGAGGTAGACCCGCAGCATCTCGGGCAGGCTGAGGGTGCGCGGCTGGCCGTCGACCAGGGCCACGGAGTTGATGCCGAAGGACAGCTCCAGCGAGGTCGCCCGGTACAGCTGCTCCAGCAGCACGTCGGGGTTGAAGCCGTTCTTCACCTCGATCACGAGCCGGGTGCCGTTGGCCAGGTCGGTGAGGTCCTTGACGTCGGCGATGCCCTGCAGCTTCTTGGCCTGCACCTGCGTCTTGAGCTGCTCCATCACCTTCTCCGGGCCGACCGCCAGCGGCAGCTCGGTGACGACGATGCCCTTGCGCCGTGGCGAGGTCTGCTCGACCCGGGCGGTGGCGCGCATCCGGAACGACCCCTTGCCGGTGGTGTAGGCGTCGCGGATCCCGTCCAGACCGATGATCTTGCCGCCGGTGGGCAGGTCGGGCCCGGGGACGAAGCGCATCAGGGCGTCGACATCGGCGTCGGGGTGGCGCAGCAGGTGGCGCAGCGCCTGCACCACCTCGACCAGGTTGTGCGGCGGGATGTTGGTGGCCATGCCGACCGCGATCCCGCTGGTGCCGTTGACCAGCAGGTTGGGGAAGGCGGCCGGCAGCACCGACGGCTCGGACTCCTTGCCGTCGTAGTTGGGGCGGAAGTCGACGGTGTCCTGGTCGAGCCCGGCGGTCATCGCGACCGCGGCCGGCGACATCCGGCACTCGGTGTAGCGCATCGCGGCCGGGCCCGCGTCGGGGGAGCCGAAGTTGCCGTGGCCGTCGACCAGCGGCAGCCGCATGAGCCAGGGCTGGGCGGTGCGGACCAGGGCGTCGTAGATCGCGCCGTCACCGTGGGGGTGGTAGAAGCCCATCACCTGACCGACCACCCGCGCGCACTTCACGTGGCCGCGGTCCGGACGCAGGTTCATCTCGTCCATCGTGTAGAGGATCCGGCGCTGCACCGGCTTCAACCCGTCCCGGGCGTCGGGCAGCGCCCGGCTGTAGATCACCGAGTAGGCGTACTCCAGGAAGCTGGTCTGCATCTCGTCGGAGACGTCGACGTCGAGGATCCGCTCGGTGAAGTCGTCGTCCACCGGGGCACTCTTGCGGGGCATGGGCAGCCAGGCTCCTCATCGGCAGGTGATCGGGCAGCACCCGCCATTGTGGCCGCTCGCGGCGCCGGGGCCGTGGTGCAACGCCGCGCGCGGGACGGCCGACGTCAGGGGGTCGGGCTGGGCTCGCGGGACAGCACCCGCGAGAGCAGCTCCCACAGCCCCCGGCCGTCGGGGGCGCGGACCTCCGGGGCGGGGCCGTGCGGGCCGGAGGACAGCTGCTCGTCCAGCAGGGTCACCGGGGTGCCGTGGGCGAGCACCTGCTCGACCGCGTTCAGCTGGCGGATCCCGATCGCGCGCACCCGGTCGGGGAACCGGGTGGCGAACTCGTTGTACAGGCTCGGGTCGTGCTGGCCGTCGTCGCCGACCAGCACCCAGGAGATCTCGGGGAAGTCATGGGCCAGCGCGTGCAGGCAGTTGAGCTTGTGCTCCGGCCCGCTGCGGAACCAGCCGGTGTTGGTCGGGCCCCAGTCGGTGAGCAGCAGCGGCCCGCGCGGGAACTCGTGGTGGCCGAGGAAGCGGGCCAGCGTCGGTGCGGTGTTCCAGGCCCCGGTGGAGACGTAGACCAGCGGCGAACCCGGACGCTCGGCCAGCAGCTTCTGGTACAGCTCCGACATCCCCGGCACCGGCTGACGGGCCGACTCCTGCAGCACGAAGGTGTTCCAGAACGCCAGCAGCGGCCGGGGCAGCGAGGTCGAGATCACCGTGTCGTCGATGTCGCTGACGATGCCGAAGTCGACGTCGTCCTCGAGGATGCGCACCGGCACCTCGACCGGCGGCGCCTCCTCGGTCTCCACGCTGACCGTCCGCCAGCCCGGCTCCAGCCCGTGCTCGAGGATCCGCAGGTCGAGGTAGCCGTTGCGGCTCACGTGCGCGGTGCTGAACCGGTCCCCGGTGCGCACCCTCACCTTCGCCCGCAGCGCGGGGGCGGTGAGGAAGTTGCGCCAGCCGCGGCGGTCCAGGGTGCGGGCGACCGGCAGCGGCACGTGGTCGGGGTCGGGGGTGAGCACCACCCGCGCCAGCACCCGGACGAACCGCCGGTTGCCGTAGCCGGTGTAGCCGACCACCCGCTCGGTCCACCCCCGGCCGCGGAGCAAGCCGTTGAGCACGGCGATCAGGCGGTCCTCGACCCGCGCGGCGATGAAGGGGCGGTCCGACATGGGCACGACGATAACGGACCCGGTGCTCACCCGCCGGGTGGTCCGGGCGCCGTCGCACGGGCCGGGGACGGCCGGGCACCGGCGATAGCATGACCGCGTGTCCGGGGACCTGACCGAGCTGCCCGAGGGCTATCCGCAGCAGTGGGAGGCCGACGTCGTGCTCTCCGACGGCGGCACCGCGCACCTGCGCCCGATCCGGCCCGAGGACGCCTCGCTGCTCACCGACTTCTACGGCCGGGTCTCGGAGGAGTCGAAGTTCCTGCGCTTCTTCGCCCCCTACCCGGTGCTCAGCCCGCGTGACGTGCGCCGCTTCACCCATGTGGACTACGTCGACCGGGTCGCGCTGATCCTCACCATCCGCGGCGAGATGGTCGCGGTCGGCCGCTTCGACCGGCTGGAGAACGACGAGGCCGAGGTCGCCTTCCTGGTGGAGGACTCCCAACAGGGCCGCGGGGTGGGGCCGCTGCTGCTGGAGCACCTGGCCGAGGCCGCCCGGGAGCGGGGCATCACCCGGTTCACCGCCGAGGTGCTGCCGCAGAACCGCGCCATGGTCGGGGTGTTCACCGACGCCGGCTACCGGGTCAGCCGCCAGCTGGAGGACGGGGTGGTCCAGGTCGACTTCCCGATCCTGCCCACTGACACCTCCGTCGGGGTGATGGAGCGGCGCGAGCACCGGGCCGAGGCCGCCTCGATCCGCCGCCTGCTCACCCCCGAGCGGGCCGTCCTGATCGGCCCCGGACGCCGGCTGCAGCGCCTCGGCGACGCCATCGCCGACGGTCCCTTCACCGGTGAGCTGATGGCGCTGAGCACCGACGGCGAGCCGGTGCAGGGGGTGCGCATGATCAGCTCGGTCACCGAGGTCGGCGAGTTCGTCGACCTCGCGGTGGTGGCGGTCGGGCCGGACGAGCTCGGCGGGGTGGTGATCGACGTCGCCCACCACGGGGCCAAGGGGATGCTGGTGATGGGCGGTCCCGGTCCGGGCCACCCGGGCCGCACCGAGGTGATCAGCCTGGCCCGCGCCTACGGGCTGCGCGCCCTCGGACCGGACACCCTCGGCCTGATCAACACCGACGACGGCGTCCGGCTCAACGCCACCCCGGCCCCGATGCCGCGCACCGGACGGGTCGGGCTCTTCAGCCAGTCGGCCGCGATCGGGGTGGTGCTGCTGTCCTCGGCGCTGGAGCACAACGTCGGGATCGCCAACTTCCTCTCCACCGGCCCCTTCTCCGACGTCACCGCCAACGACGTGATGCAGTTCTGGGAGGACGACGAGCGGACCGCGGTCTGCCTGCTCTCGCTGGACAAGATCGGCAACCCGCGCAAGTTCACCCGGATCGTGCGCCGGCTGGCCCGCCGCAAGCCGGTGGTGGTCTTCGCGCCCAGCCGGTCGCTGCGCTCGGGCCGCGAGGAAGAGCTGGCCCGTCCGGGCGCGATGGCCCCACCGGGGGCGGTCGATGCCCTCTTCCGCCAGTCCGGGGTGATCGTCAGCGAGCGCCGCGACGCGATGTACGACCTGGCCAAGGTGCTGGCCCGCCAGCCGCTGCCGGCCGGGCCGCGGGTGCGGGTGGTGACCAACGACCCGACGATGGCCAGCCACGTCACCGCCGCCGCGGCCCGGATGGGTCTGGTGCCCAACGAGCCGGTGACGCTGGCCGCCGACGCCGACGGGCGCGCCTTCGTCGCGGCCGCCCAGACGGCCCTGGACGACCCCAGCAACGACTCGGTGCTGTGCGTCGTGGTGGGCATCTACGACACGGTCGCCAACGACGCCCACGGCCGGCTGTCGGCGCTCGCCGCTACCACCGCCAAGCCGCTGGTCGGCGTCTTCGTCGACTTCACCCGGGTCGCCCGCCGGGCGGCCGGCCACGACGGCCCGGGCCAGCTGCCCACCTACTCCGGCTACGGCGACGCGCTGGCCGCGCTCAACGCCGTCTCCGCCTACGCCCACTGGCGGGCCCGCGACCCCGGTGCGGTGCCGTTGCTGGAGCTGGAGGTGGAGGAGGCCCGCCGGCTGGTGCACGACGTGCTCACCGACGCGCCCGAGGGCCGCACCATGACCGACGACGAGTCCGCGGCGCTGCTGCGCGCCTTCGGCATCCGGGCCGTGCCCCGCTACCGGGTGGACACCCTCACCGAGGCGACCCGGGTGGCCGAGCGGCTGGGCTGGGACGTCGTGCTCAAGGCGACGGCGGTCTCGGTGCGCGGACGTCCCGACCTGGCCAGCGTGCACCGCAACCTCGACGACGCCGCCGACATGGCCGAGGCCTGGGCCGACCTTGGCCGGCTGGTCAACGAGCTGGGGCTGGGCACCATGGACGACCAGCACGTGGCCGAGCCGGTGGTGCAGGCGATGATGCCGCCGGGGGTCTCGCTGGTGGTCCGCTCGGTGGAGGACCCCGACTTCGGTCCGGTGATCAGCCTCGGCCTGGCCGGCTTCGCCTCCGACATGCTCGGTGACGTGGTGCACCGGGTGCCGCCGCTGACCGACGTGGACGCCGCCGCGATGGTGCGTTCGCTCAAGGCCGCGCCGCTGCTGTTCGGCCTCGGCGGCAGCCGCGGCGTCGACACCGGCGCGGTGGAGGACCTGCTGCACCGGGTGGCCGAGATGGCCGACCTGCTGCCCCAGCTCAGCGAGGTCGTGCTCACCCCGTGCCTGGCCTCCACCCGCGGGGTGGCCGTGCTCGGCGCGCGGGTCGCCGTGGTGCCCACCCGCGACGTCCGCGACCCGCAGGCGCGCGCGCTCTGAACGGTCGGAGGATGGGGGGACGCCGTGGAAGGATGGCCCCCATGTCGTCGAGCGCGAGACGTCCCAGCCCACCGCGGAGCGGGGAGGCGAGGGCCTTGCAGGAGGAGATCGCGGCGAGCGGGTACTTCCCGGCGCTGATCGCCGACGCCGTGACCGGCGGCGTCGGTGAGGAGGAGATCCTCTCCTACTGCCTGCACCTCGAGCCGACCTTCACCCGCGACGAGGTGCACCGCCACCTCACCGTGCTGGTGCTGACCCCCACCCGGCTGGTGCTGGTGCACACCGACGAGGCCCCGGTCGACCCGCGTCCGGAGGGCGACGAGGCCGAGAGCGGCCCGGGCGGGGACGGTCAGGCCGTCCTCTCGGTGGAGTCGATCCGGCTGTCCGGGATCGTCGCGGTGGCCCTCACCAAGGTGGTGGCCGAGCCGGCCCGGTGGCAGCCTGGGCGCAGCGGGGTGAGCGAGGCCTGGCTCAACGTCGGCTGGGGCACCATGCGCCGGCTGGAGCTGGAGCCGGCGGGGTGTGAGGACCCGCAGTGCACGGCCGACCACGGCTACACCGGCACCCTCACCCCCGACGACCTGACGCTGCGGGTGAGCGTGGCCGCCGACGGCCAGCAGCGGCTGGACCGGCTGGTGGCCTTCGCCGAGGCGCTGCAGCAGGCCAGCGGCGTCCGGGGTGGGCGCTGAGGGTGGCCGCCGCGACCACGCTGCCGGAGATGGTGCTGCCCGCCTACGGCAGCGCCAGCCTGACCGACCTGCTGCCCACCGTGGCCGCCCGGCTGGGACGCCGGCTGGAGCCGGAGCGCCCGGCCCCGCTGCCGCTGCCCGAGGGTGAGCGGTGGGTGGTGATGCTCGTCGACGGGCTGGGCTGGGACCTGCTGCGCTCCGCCGCGCGGGAGGCGCCCTACCTGGGAGGGCTGACCCGCACCGGCACCACGATCACCGCCGGCGTCCCGAGCACCACGGTGACCAGCCTCAGCTCGCTGGGGACCGGGCTGCCGCCGGGCGGGCACGGGATGGCCGGCTACATGTTCCGGCTGCCGCACACCGACGAGGTGCTCAACGCCCTGGTCTGGGACTCCGCGGCCGCGCCGCGCGACGTCCAGCCGCGCCCGACCGTGTTCGAGGCGCTCAAGGACGACGTCGCGGTCTCCAGCGTGGCCCCGGCCCGGTTCCGCGGCAGCGGGCTCACCTTCGCCGCCCTGCGCGGGCCGTCCTTCGTGGGGCTGGACGACGAGGGGGACGAGGACCGCCGGATCGAGCTGATCGTCCAGGCGGCGACCGGGGCCCGGCGCACGCTGGTGTACGGCTACGAGCGCGCCCTCGACCACACCGGTCACGTCGAGGGCAGCCGGTCCGAGGCGTGGCTGCGCCACCTGATCCGGATCGACGCCTACTGTGCGCGGCTGCGCCAGGCCCTGCCCGACGACGTCCGGCTGGTCGTCACCGGCGACCACGGCATGGTCGACGTCGCCTGGGCCGACCAGCTGGTGGTCGAGGACGAGCCGGAGCTGCTGGTCGGCGTGCACCGGCTGGCCGGGGAGGGCCGGCTGCGCCAGCTGCACCTGGCCGACGCCGCCAACCAGCTGGCCGGGGTGACCGCGCGGTGGCGCGACCGGCTGGGGGAGGGGGCCTGGGTGCGCACCCGCGACGAGGCCTTCGACGAGGGCTGGTTCGGCCCCGCCGACGACCGGGTGCGGCTGCGCTTCGGTGACGTGCTGGTGGCGATGCGCGGGCCGGGCGCGGTGATGACCCGCAGCCTGGACCGCGAGCTCAGCCTGGTCGGCATGCACGGCTCGCTGACGTCGGCCGAGATGCGCGTGCCGCTGCTGGTCGACTGAGAGAGGAGGACGCGTGCCCGAGCTGATCTTCTTCACCGGACCGATGGACTGCGGCAAGTCCACGCTGGCCCTGCAGGTGCACCACACCCACACCGCCGGCGGACGGGCCGGACGGCTGTTCACCAGCCACGACCGCTCCGGCCGGGCCAAGGTGACCTCCCGGCTGGGTCTGGAGCAGCCGGCGCTGGAGGTGCGGCCCGACTTCGACTTCTGGCGCTGGCTGGTCGGTGAGCTGACCTCGGGCCGCCGGATTGACTACCTGGTCTGCGACGAGGCGCAGTTCTACACCGCCGAGCAGGTCGACCAGCTGGCCCGGATCGTCGACGAGCTGCAGCTGGACGTGTTCGCCTTCGGCATCCTCAGCGACTTCCGGACCCGGATGTTCCCCGGCTCGCAGCGGCTGGTCGAGCTGTGCGACCGGATGGAGACGCTGCAGGTGCGCCCGCTGTGCTGGTGCGGGCAGATCGCCACCCACAACGCCCGGCTGGTCGACGGGGAGATGGTGGTCGAGGGCTCGCAGGTCGCGGTGGGCGACACCCGGGCCGAGCAGACGATGGCCACCGGCGCCGCCTCCTCCCCGGACGGGTCGGCGGGCGGCGGCCCGGAGGTGACCTACGAGGTGCTCTGCCGGGCCCACCACCGGCGGCGGGTGACGAGCGCGGTCGCCCGTGCCACGCTCAGTCCGGAGCCGTTGCCGTTCGAGGAGGCCTGATGGGTGCACGACGCTGGCTGGTCGACGTCGAGGAGCTGGCGGCCGAGCTGCTGCCGCCGGACGGGGACGCCGGCCCGGGACGTCCGCTGGTGCTGGACCCGCGGTGGAACCTCACCGGCCCGGACGGGCGGGAGGAGTTCGAGGCCGGTCACCTGCCCGGCGCCCGCTGGGTCGACCTGGAGACCGGGCTGAGCGGTCACGGCGGACGGTCCCGCGGCGGTGCCGGCCGGCACCCGCTGCCCACCCCGGCGGTGTTCGAGCAGGCGATGCGCCAGGCGGGCCTGCACGTCGGGCAGCCGGTGGTGGTGGTCGACGGCGGCGCGCTGCTGGCCGCGGCCCGGCTGTGGTGGCTGCTCCGCGACGCCGGGCACGACCGGGTGCGGGTGCTCGACGGCGGGTTCGCCGCCTGGCAGCGCGCCGGGCTG
>NZ_QPKK01000156.1 GCF_003344635.1 Desertihabitans aurantiacus | reverse complement strand
CGCCGCCGTGGCTGGCGAACAGCGCCGGGCGGAGCACCCGCCGGTAGCCGACCCCGAGCAGCGCCCGCCTCGTCCGCGACGTGCGGGCGTCGCGGACGAGGCCGGTGCCGGTGCTCATGCCCGCGCGGCGTCCCAGGCGGTGCCCGCCGCCGCGGGCGGGCGGATGTCCTCGCTCCACGACTGCAGCGAGCGGACCCGCGGCCCGGTGCTGGCGTCGGACTCGATGCCCTGCACCGCGGCGGCCAGACCCTGCACGGTGGTGATGCAGGGCACGTTGAGCCGGACCGCGGCGGTGCGGATCTCCCACCCGTCGTTGCGGGGCCGGCCGTCGGTGCTGATCCCGTGCGGGGTGTTGAAGATGAGGTCGACCTCGCCGTCGAGGATGGCCTGGACGATCGTCTTCTCCCCGTTCGGGCCGGGGCCCTGGCTGTGCTTGCGCACCTCGGTGACCTCGACCCCGTGCCGGCGCAGCACCGAGGCGGTGCCGGCGGTGGCCAGCACCTCGAAGCCCAGCTCGGCCAGCCGCTTGACCGGGAAGATCACGTGCCGCTTGTCCCGGTTGGCGACGGAGATGAAGACCCGTCCGCGCTGCGGGAGCGGTCCGTTGGCGGCGGTCTGGCTCTTCGCGAAGGCCGTCCCGAAGTCGCGGTCGAGCCCGATCACCTCACCGGTGGAGCGCATCTCCGGGCCGAGCACCGAGTCGACGAAGGTGCCGTCGACGGTGCGGAAGCGGTTCCACGGCATCACGGCCTCCTTGACCGCGATCGGCGCGTTCGGGGCCGTCCAGGCGCCGTCGGTGCCGGTGCGCAGCAGCCCGGCCGCCCGCAGGTCGGCGATCGACTCCCCCAGCATGATCCGGGCCGCCGCCTTCGCCAGCGGCGTGGCGGTGGCCTTGGAGACGAACGGGACGGTGCGCGAGGCGCGCGGGTTGGCCTCCAGCACGTAGAGGACGTCCCCGGCCAGCGCGAACTGGATGTTGATCAGTCCGCGGACGCCGACCCCGGCCGCGATCGCCTCGGTGGAGGTGCGGATCCGGTTGATCACCTCCTCGCCGAGGGTGACCGGCGGGAGCGAGCAGGCCGAGTCGCCGGAGTGGATGCCGGCCTCCTCGATGTGCTCCATCACGCCACCGAGGTAGAGCTCGGTGCCGTCGTAGAGGGCGTCCACGTCGATCTCGACCGCGTCGTCGAGGAAGCGGTCGACCAGCACCGGGTGCGCCGGGCTGACCTCGGTGGCGCGGTCGATGTAGCCGGCCAGGCTGACCTCGTCGTAGACGATCTCCATCCCGCGCCCGCCCAGCACGTAGGAGGGGCGGACCAGCACCGGGTAGCCGATCTCGGCCGCGATCGCCGACGCCTCGGCGAAGGAGCGGGCCAGCCCGTGCTTGGGCGCGGGCAGCCCGGCCTCGGCGAGCACCCGCCCGAAGGCGCCGCGCTCCTCGGCCAGGTCGATGGCCTCGGGGCTGGTGCCCACGATCGGCACCCCGGCGGCCTTGAGTGCCGAGGCCAGCCCGAGCGGGGTCTGCCCGCCGAGCTGGACCACCACACCGACCACCGGGCCGGCGGCGCGCTCGGCCTCGACCACCTCCAGCACGTCCTCCAGGGTGAGCGGCTCGAAGTACAGCCGGTCCGACGTGTCGTAGTCGGTGGAGACGGTCTCGGGGTTGCAGTTGACCATCACGGTCTCGTAGCCGACCTCCGACAGCGCCAGCGAGGCGTGCACGCAGGAGTAGTCGAACTCGATCCCCTGCCCGATCCGGTTCGGGCCGCTGCCGAGGATGATCACCGCCGGCTTCTCCCGCGGCACCACCTCGGTCTCGGAGTCGTAGCTGGAGTAGTGGTACGGCGTGGTGGCGGCGAACTCGGCCGCGCAGGTGTCGACCGTCTTGTAGACCGGCCGGACGCCCAGCGCCCACCGGACCCCGCGGACGACGTCCTCGGGCAGGTTGCGGAGCTGGCCGATCTGGCGGTCGGAGAAGCCGTGCCGCTTGGCGGTGCGCAGCAGCTCGGCGTCCAGGGTGGCGGCGTCGGCGATCTCGCGGGCCACCTCCAGCTGCAGCACCAGCTGGTCGACGAACCAGGGGTCGATCGCGGTCGCCGCTGCCACCTGCTCGGCGGTGGCGCCGGCGACCAGGGCCTGCAGGACGAGCACCAGCCGGCCGTCGTGCGGGCGGCTGGCCCGCTCGAGCAGCGTCTCCACCGGCTCGGTGACCGGCGCGGACCAGTCGAAGCGGGCCTTCGGGTCCTCCAGGCTGCGCAGCGCCTTGCCGAGCGCCTCGGTGAAGTTGCGCCCGATCGCCATCGCCTCGCCCACGCTCTTCATGTGGGTGGTCAGCGTGGAGTCGGCGGCGGGGAACTTCTCGAAGGCGAACCGGGGCACCTTGACCACGACGTAGTCCAGCGTCGGCTCGAAGGAGGCCGGGGTCTGCTCGGTGATGTCGTTGTCGATCTCGTCCAGCGTGTAGCCGATGGCGACCTTGGCCGCGATCTTGGCGATCGGGAACCCGGTGGCCTTGGAGGCCAGCGCGCTGGAGCGCGACACCCGCGGGTTCATCTCGATGACGACCAGGCGCCCGTCGACGGGGTTGACCGCGAACTGGATGTTGCAGCCGCCGGTGTCGACGCCCACCTCGCGGATGACGCCGATGGCGACATCGCGCATTCGCTGGTACTCCCGGTCGGTCAGCGTCATCGCGGGGGCGACGGTGATCGAGTCTCCGGTGTGCACGCCCATCGGGTCGAAGTTCTCGATCGAGCAGACGATGACCACGTTGTCGGCGCGGTCGCGCATCACCTCGAGCTCGTACTCCTTCCAGCCCAGGATCGACTCCTCGATCAGCACCTCGGTGGTGGGGCTGGCGGCCAGGCCTGCACCGGCGATGCGGCGCAGGTCGTCGGGGGTGTGGGCGAACCCCGAGCCCAGACCGCCCATGGTGAAGGAGGGCCGCACGACCACCGGGTAGCCGAGCTCGTCGGCGGCGGCGAGCACCTCGTCCATGGTGTGGCAGATCAGGCTGCGGGCCACCTCGGCGGCCGGCTGGCCCTCGGTGACGCCGGCGATGCCGGTCAGGCCGAGCACGATCTCCTTGAACTGGTCGCGGTCCTCACCGCGCTGGATCGCCTCGATGGAGGCCCCGATCAGCTCGACGCCGTAGCGCTCCAGCACCCCGTTCTCGGCCAGCGCGACCGCGGTGTTGAGGGCGGTCTGCCCGCCGAGGGTGGCGAGCAGGGCGTCGGGGCGCTCGGTGGCGATCACCTGCTCCACGTACTCCGGCGTGATCGGCTCGGTGTAGGTGGCGTGGGCGAACTCGGGGTCGGTCATGATCGTGGCCGGGTTGGAGTTGACGAGGATGACCCGGAACCCCTCCTCCATCAGCACCCGGCAGGCCTGGGTGCCGGAGTAGTCGAACTCACAGGCCTGGCCGATGACGATCGGACCGGAGCCGATCACCAGGACGGACTCGATGTCGGTGCGACGGGGCATCAGCGGCTCTCCTCCTGTGCTGCCTCGAGCACGTCGACGAAGCGGTCGAACAGGTAGGCGGCGTCGTGCGGGCCGGCCGCGGCCTCGGGGTGGTACTGCACGGAGAACCCGCGCAGCCCGCCCTCGCCGTCGCGCAGCTCCAGGCCCTCGACCACTCCGTCGTTGAGGCAGTGGTGGCTGACCGAGACGGTGCCCCACGGGGTCTCGGCGGAGTCGCCCTCGGGTGCCTCGACGGCGAACCCGTGGTTGTGGGCGGTGACCTCCACCTTCCCGGTGGAGCGGTCGATGACCGGCTGGTTGATGCCGCGGTGGCCGTACTTGAGCTTGGTGGTGCCCAGGCCCAGCGCGCGGCCGAAGATCTGGTTGCCGAAGCAGATCCCGAAGTAGGGCAGCCGGGCGTCCAGCACCTCGGTGAGCAGGGACACCGGGCCGGTGGCGGCGGCCGGGTCGCCGGGGCCGTTGGAGAAGAAGACGCCGTCGGCGCCGCGGCCGCGGATCTCCTCCAGCGTGGTGGTGGCGGGCAGCACGTGCACCTCGATGCCGCGCTCGGCCAGCCGGACCGGGGTCATCGTCTTGATGCCGAGGTCGACCGCGGCCACGGTGAACCGCTTCTCCCCGCGGGCGGGCACCACGTAGGGCTCGGCGGTGGTGACGTCGGCGACCAGGTCGGCGCCGGCCATCTGGGCCTGGGTGAGCACCCGCTCGCGCAGCGCCTCGGGGTCCAGCGTCTCGGTGGAGACGCCGACCCGCATGCTGCCGCGCTCCCGCAGGTGGCGGGTCAGCGCCCGGGTGTCGACGCCGTTGATCCCGACCACCCCCTGCTCGGCCAGCGCCTCGGACAGGGTGCGCCGGCTGCGCCAGCTGCTGGGGACGCGGGCGAGGTCGCGGACCACGTAGCCGGCGACCCACACGCGCTGGGACTCGTCGTCCTCGTCGTTCCAGCCGGTGTTGCCGATGTGCGGCGCGGTGGCCACCACCACCTGGCGGTGGTAGCTGGGATCGGTGAGCGTCTCCTGGTAGCCCGACATGCCGGTGGAGAAGACGGCTTCCCCGAACACCTCCCCCCGGGCTCCGAAGGAGGTTCCGGTGAAGGTCCGGCCGTCCTCCAGGACGAGGACTGCGGGGGTGGACCCGGACGAGGGCGCGAGAGAGTGCATGGACCGTCCTTTCCTGCCTCGACGGACAGGTCTTAAAGGTTGGTGTGTCTGGCGCAGGCTACCAGCCGGATCCACCCATCGGACGCGCTCGGACGTCGCTCAGCCGGCGGGCTCCTCCAGGTAGACCAGCCCGTTCCCGTCGGGGTCGGCGAAGGCGAACATCGGCGGCACGCCCTCCCAGCGCAGCACCTCCGGGTTGTGCAGGGTCACCCCGGCCTCACGCAGCCGGGCGTGGGCGGCGTCGGCGTCGGTGGTGCCGAGCCGGATCGCCACCGGGATCTGGCTGTCGGGCGGCAGCAGGAGCAGGGAGACCGCCGACCCGGGCGGCACCACCTCGACCAGCCGGGCGCCGGGCCACAGCTCGGCGTCGGTGCGCAGCTCGCAGCCCAGCACCTCGGTGTAGAAGGCCAGCGCGGTGTCCTGGTCGCTCACCGGCACCGACACGGACAGCACTCTCGTCGTCGTCATGGTCTGGTCGACCGTGGTCGCGGCCCGCACTCATCGGGCAGGCACGGCCAGCCGTTCGAACAGGCCCGGGTAGTGGGTCACCCAGCCGTCGGCGTCGACCTCGATCTCGGCGGTGAAGTCGCTGTCGCGGGACTCGTGGCGGTAGCGGCGCATCGGCACCCGGCAGGTGCAGCGCTGCGGGTCGGACCACCTCCAGCTCGGGGAAGGCGAGGTAGACGGTGACGATGTCCGCGCTCTCCCCCGGGGCCAGGCCGAGCCGGTGGATCGGGAAGGTGTTCGTGGCCGGGCTGATCGAGAGGTCGGGGTCGAGGGCCCCGTCGAGGTCCGGCCGTGCTCCGGTGGCGTCGCGCCAGCGGGTGCGAGCACCGTGCCTCGGCCCGGTAGCAGGACCCGTCGGCGACGAGCTCGCAGTGCTGCCAGCCGTCCCGCCCGGCGGTGGTCCACCGCAGCGCTCCGGTCCGGACGTCCATCTGGTTCTCCTCCGAGGGCGGTGCCGGGCCCGCCGGTCAGTCTGCGGCCGGCTCCACCTGCTCCGGGCCGGGCCCGGGGTCGGGCACCGGGCGGTCGGCCGCGATGGCCGACAGCACACCGTTGAGGAAGGCCGGGGAGTCGTCGGTGGACAGGTCCTGCACCAGCGCCACCGCCTCCGAGACCGCCACGCTGGTCGCCATGTCGGTCCAGTCCAGCTCGTAGACCGCGATCCGGGCGACGTTGCGGTCGACCCGCGGCATCCGCTCCAGCGTCCAGCCCGGACGCAGCACCGAGCGGATCCGGCCGTCGATCTCGCGCTGGTAGCTGACCACGCCGCGCACGAGGTCGCGGGTGAAGTCGCGCACCGGCGGGTCGGCGGCCTGCGTGCGCTCCTCCAGCGTGGCCAGCGGGTCACCGCCCCGCAGCTCGGCCTCGAACAGGATGTCGACGGCGCGCTTGCGGGCCTTGCTGCGGGGGCTGAGCCGGGTGCGTGGCCCCGAGGGGCTGCGACGGGGTGCGGTCACGCCGCTCAGCTGCCGACCCGGCCGAGGTAGTCCCCGGTGCGGGTGTCGACCTTGACCTTCTCGCCGGTGGTGAGGAACAGCGGCACCTGGATGGTCTTGCCGGTCTGCACCGTGGCGGGCTTGGTGCCGCCGGTGGAGCGGTCACCCTGCAGACCGGGCTCGGTGTAGGTGATCTCCAGCTCGACCGAGGCCGGCATGTCGATGTAGAGCGGGTTGCCCTCGTGCAGCGCGACGGTGGCGGTCTGCTCCTCGAGCAGGTAGTCCTTGGCCTCGCCGACCACGGTCTCCGACAGCGTCATCTGGTCGTAGGTCTCGGTGTCCATGAACACGTAGCCCTCGCCGTCGTGGTACAGGTACTGCATCTCGCGGCGGTCCACGGTGGCGGTGTCGACCTTGGTGTCGGAGTTGAAGGTCCGGTCGACGATCTTGCCCGACAGGACGTGCTTGAGCTTGGTGCGCACCACCGTGTTGCCCTTGCCCGGCTTGTGGTGCTGGAACCACTGCACCTGCCAGAGCTGACCGTCCAGGTCGAGCACCATGCCGTTCTTCAGGTCGTTGGTGGATGCCACGCTCCGTGCCTCTCGTCTCGCGGGGGACCCGGCCGTGCCGGGTCCGAACCCGGGCAGTCTAGTCGAACCGGCACCGGGGCCGCGCCCCGCGAGCGGTCCCCGGGGGCGTCACCCGCGCTCCCCGGCGGGCGGGGTGCGCAGCGGCCCGCTGCGGCGGGTGCTCCACCAGACGAGCGCGGTGAGCACGACGACGGCCACGGTCGGCACCAGCTGGGTGGACGCCCCCGAGACGCTCGCGCGGCTCCCCAGCGCGGCACCGATGTCGGTGTGCAGGGCGACCCCCAGCACGAGGGTGGCGGTGTTGAGCACCGCGTGCAGGACGACGGCGACCTCCAGCCCGCCGGTGCGCCAGGTGATGAGGGCCAGCCCACCGAAGAGGACGAGGTACCACAGGACGACGTAGGGGTCGGTGGCGCCGTGCACGGCGGTGAACAGGACGGTGGAGACCACCACGGCCAGCACCAGCCCGGCCCGGGCGCCGCGCGTCCAGCCCCCGAGCACGCGCAGCATGAGCCCGTGCACCCCGTACTCCTCCCCCGCCGCCTGCAGCGGGGTGAGCAGCACCGTGGCCAGCAGCATGAGCACCAGGTCGCCCTGCGTCCACGGCACCTGCTCGGCGGGGACGAGGAGGAAGGTGACCGCGGTGACCAGCAGCCAGGGCGGACCGAGCAGGAGCAGCGCCCGGGCCAGGACGTCCAGACGGACCCGCGACACCACCGAGTGCAGGGAGGCGGCAGGCACCCCGTACAGCCACCGCTGCAGCAGCAGGCTCCACGGCAGCAGCAGGGCGACCCCCACCATGGCGCCGGCGTGCCGGGACGGGCTGTAGGGAGCCCGGCCGGGCGCGGGGGCCACCCCGGCCGCGACCTCGAGCGCGCCGACCGCCAGGCCGATGAGGGTGGGGAAGGCCACCAGACCGGCGGCCAGCAGCACGATCGCGAGGATGCCGCGGCCGATCCGGCGCCGCTCCCCAGCCAGGACCCGGTGGTACTCGACGCCGGCCGGGATGCCTGCGCGCGAGCCTGGTCCGGTGGGCGCGATCAGCCAACCCGGATCGGTCCCCGGTGCGGTGGTGGTCATGACGCCTTCCGCTCAGTTGCCGACGGCGTCGAGGTACCAGCGGTACCTCAACCGCATCGCCCGCTCGCTGCTGCCCAGCGCTGCGGCGAGACCGAGGCCGACGTTGACCCACAGCGGCAGCCGGACCGGGGACTCGAAGGTGCCGACGAGGGCCGTCACCGGCGGGATCTCGGAGATCGGCTCGGCCAGCTGCAGCAGGTTGAGCCCGACCCCGACCAGCAGGGCCAGCACCGAGACCACGCCGATCCAGCGGCTGAGGACGGGGTGGCGCCGGTCGAGCCGGGCGCGGCGGCCCTCGGCCGAGCGCGGGTCGGGCACCAGCTGGTGCTCGGTGCCGTCGTCGGCGACGAAGTGGGCCCGGCGCAGCCCGAAGGTCGACGTCGCGACCTCCAGCCGCCCACCCTGGACCGGGAAGACGGCGGGGACGGTGGCGCGGGCGTGCCGGCGGCCGTCGCGGTACAGGTCGGCCCACACCCGGCCCTCGGAGTCGCCGCCGCGGCGGACGTCGACCGCGTAGCCGGGTCCCGTCCGCCCGGGCAGCTGCAGGTGCAGCAGCGAACGGCTCAGCAGCTGCCAGAACCGGAAGCGGGGCAGCGGGCGCCCGTCGCCGGGCTTGATCTTGCGCACCGCCCACTCGCGGCGCCAGGTGTCCAGCACGGTCGGCTCCTGCTCGTCAGAGAATCGGTTGGGTGGGACCGAGCACGCTGTGCTCGTACGGCGTACTGGTCAGGGTGCCGGTGCGTCAGCGCGACGCGCCCGGCCGATCGGCCCGAGGTGGGTGGAGCCGAAGTCGTGCAGCTTGAGCCCGTAGCCCAGCGCCCGGTCGACGGCGACGTGGAAGGCCCAGCAGGCGGCGAGGAGGGCGAGCCAGGTGGCCTCGTGGCCGGCCCAGCGCGTCACCAGGAAGACGGTGAGCACGAGCGCGGGGCCGGTGTGGTTGTGCACCGCGTTGTAGGCCAGCGCCCCGACCCGTGGGCCCCGCAGGTAGCCGAGCGCCGAGAGGTCGAAGAGCAGGAACGCGGCCAGCAGCAGCCACCAGGGCTGCCCGGAGACCAGCACCGCGACGACGACCGCCAGCGCGACCGCACCGTTCTCGACCCGTTGCGTCGTCGCCGCCGGCGCCCGGTGCCGCCGCCGGTCCCCGTCCTCCGCCATCCCGACCTCTTCCTCGCACCTCGCGGACCCCTGACCCCGAGCCCACACCCTGTCCCAGGGACCGGGTCAAGGCCGGTCCTCCACGGTCGCCTCAGCCGGCGCGCAGCGAGGCGAGGACCTCGTCGGTGCGGGCCACGTCCGCGCGGTCGACGGCGCTGACGCTGGCCAGCACCTCCGACGCGCCGGTGCGCTCGACCAGCTCCTCGAGCCGGGCGCGCACCTGCTCGGGGGTGCCGGCGACGGCGCTGCGCATCCAGCCCTGCACCGCCTCCACCTTCTTCGGCCGCGCCCCGGCGAGCAGCCGGTGCACCTCCTCGACGGGGCGCAGCGGCCGGAACTCCCCGACGTCGCGGGAGTCGGCGAAGGCCCACGCCTCGGGCAGCAGCAGCTCCCGGGCCTGCTCGGCGGTGTCGGCCACCACCACCTCCACGCTCACCACCAGGTTGGGCGAGGTGTCGGCGCGGGCCGGGCGGAAGTCGCGGGCGTAGGCGGCCAGGGCGGCGGCGTCGTCCAGCAGCGGCCCGCCGGCGACGGCGGGCAGCCCCCGTTCGGCCGCCAGCCGCAGCCCGCCGGCGATGGCGAGCAGGTACA